>NZ_QRXT01000007.1:0-167426 GCF_003460065.1 Ruminococcus sp. AF17-22AC | reverse complement strand
GCATGTGTTAAGCACGCCGCCAGCGTTCATCCTGAGCCAGGATCAAACTCTCTGATAAAAATGTTTGATTCACTCAAGATAACAACTAGCTATCTCTCGTTTTACTGTTTTAAGGTTTTGTTCTTGAATTTAAAAAGAAATTTTCGAGAATCGTATGTGTTTCACTGTTTAGTTATCAAGGTTCTTAACTCGCCGTCTCTCGGACAGCTCATTTACTTTACCACATTTTTTACAATGTGTCAAGTGCTTTTTTCAAGTTTTTCAAACTTGAGCGGAGAAGGAGGGATTTGAACCCTCGCGCCGCTATTAACGACCTACTCCCTTTCCAGGGGAGCCCCTTCGGCCAGCTTGGGTACTTCTCCAAATTGCCCTACGCAATCGCTTCTCATTTTTTTCAGAAGCGTTTTATATTATATCGCGTTGTTTTTCGTTTGTCAAGAACTTTTTTGAATTATTTTCATTCTCAACAGCGGAGAGAGTGGGATTCGAACCCACGCGCCCTTGCGGACAAACGGTTTTCAAGACCGCCTCGTTATGACCACTTCGATATCTCTCCATATGCACTTTTCAGTGTTCGACGTCTCTTTGCCAGACGCAAGATGTATTCTATCATCAAATCTTTTTACTGTCAATACAAAATTTTACATTTTTTCAATCTTTTTTCAAAAACACCTCTGCAACGTCCAGATCCTCCGGTGTTGTGATCTTTATATTCTGATAAGAACCTTCCACAAGACGGACTTTAACCCCACTTTCCTGCTCTACCACCATGGCATCGTCTGTAATCATACTCATATCTTTCTTTCTTATACTCTCATGTGCTTTTCGTATGAGAGCATAAGAAAATATCTGCGGCGTTTGTATAGTCCAGACCTGTTTGCGTTCCGGAGTCGTACTGACAAAGCCGTCCTCATCAGACAGCTTGACCGTATCTTTTGATGGCATTCCCACTACACATGCGCCTGTCTCTCTTACGCCGGCAAGACCTCGCTTAAGAATTTCTTCTGTAATAAATGGACGTGCTCCATCATGTATAAACACATAATCAGTGTCTGTGCAGGCAAGGAGTCCCTGATAGACAGAATCATAGCGTTCTTTACCGCCGGCAATAACATCTGATACTTTCGTAAAAGAGTAGTGGTCAACGATTTCATCCTTACAATAGCATATCATATCGCTTTGTGTCACAAGAATAATATCATCGATCACCGGACTGTCCTGAAAGCATTTTAAAGAATAATATAATACAGGATGATCCTGAATCTCCAGAAACTGTTTCTGGATTTTACTGTGCATACGTTTTCCCTGTCCTGCTGCCAGAACAATTGCCGTAATTTTTTCTTTCATTTCAGAACCTCCTGATACTGTTATTTAACGTTCACCGAGTTTTAAATTCGGTACAGCATTGAGATCCCATCCATGACGGGTTCCCTTCATATATTCATAGTACGCTGCCACACCGATCATTGCCGCGTTGTCTGTGCAGAAAATCGGTGACGGACGATAAAACTTATAACCGTTTTCCACACATGCTTTTTCCATTGCCGCGCGAAGTGTTCCATTGGACGCAACTCCACCCGCAATCGCGATTTTATCCATCTTGTAATCTTTTGCTGCGAGCATCGTATGCTCCACAAGAACATCTACTACTGCTTTCTGGAAGGAAGCTGCAAGATCCGCACGATTCACTTCTTCGCCTTTCATCTGCGCCTGATTGATATAATTCAGGACAGCTGATTTCACACCGCTAAAGCTGAAATCATAAGGACAGGTTCCGATTTTTGCGCGCGGAAACACAATAGCCTCCGGATTTCCCTCTTTTGAAAGCTTGTCAATCTTCGGACCGCCCGGATACCCCAGTCCAATTGCACGGGCAACTTTATCAAATGCCTCTCCCGCTGCATCATCACGTGTACGTCCGAGGATTTCAAACTCACCGTAATCTTTGACGATTACAAGGTGTGTATGTCCTCCTGACACAATCAGGCAGAGAAACGGCGGTTCCAGATCCGGATGTTCAATATAATTTGCAGAAACGTGCCCTTCAATATGATGCACGCCTACCAGCGGGAGCTTCTTAGCGTATGCAATTGCTTTTGCCTCTGCCACTCCTACCAGAAGCGCACCAACCAGACCCGGACCATAAGTAACACCAATGGCATCCAGATCATCCAGTGTGACATCTGCATCCTTTAATGCTTCTTCAACTACCTGATTTACTTTTTCGATATGTTTACGGGAGGCAATTTCAGGTACAACACCTCCATATAACTTATGAAGTTCGATCTGCGACGATATAACATTTGACAGAATTGTTCTTCCGTTCTTTACTACAGAAGCCGCTGTCTCATCACATGAACTTTCTATTGCCAGAATCAATGTATCTTTCATTTTATGGCCCCTCTATTCTTCTTCGAAATTTAACTCAACACTTTTTCCGTCTTTGCCCGGCCATGAATTCGGGAAAATGCCACGTACCATATCCATATACTCATCCGGACGAATCAGGGACGGACTGTAATGCGTCAGCCATAGTTCTTTGACTTCTGCATCTTTTGCAAGTGTTGCCGCCTCACGAAATGTCATGTGTTTATAGCCTTTTGCTTTTTCAATTTTGTCTTCTTCTCCATACATTCCCTCACAGATAAAGAGATCCGAATTTACGGCATTATGCAAAATAGATTCCGTCGGACGCGTATCCGTCGTGTATGTCACCTTAATACCTTTTCGATCCGGTCCGAGAACCATATCCGGCGTATACACCACGCCATCCGCCTCTATCGTCTGGCCTTTCTGAAGAGGATTCCAGTATTTCAGCGGAATCTCCTGTTCTCTGGCACGTTCCGGTGAAAATTTTCCCTGACGCAGAATCTCAATCGTATAGCCATAACAGATCACATTGTGATTCACACGAAATGCGCTAATACGGTACCCGTTAAGTTCCAGTACTTCAAATGGTTTTGTTACTTCTATAAATTTAATCTCAAAAGGGAGTTCCGGTGCAATTACGCGAAGTGCATTCACCACACGCTCCAGTCCTTTAGGACCGACAAGCGTAAGCGGTTCCGTCCGATCTGCATTCCCCATTGTAAGAAGAAGTCCCGGAAGACCACTGATATGATCTCCGTGATAATGTGTAAAACAAATCACATCGATTGGTTTGAAACTCCATCCTTTTTCTTTAATTGCAACCTGTGTTCCCTCTCCGCAGTCAATCAGCAGACTGCTCCCGTTATAACGCGTCATAAGCGCAGTCAGCCACCGCCTAGGGAGTGGCATCATACCACCACAGCCCAGTAAACATAAATCCAACATATTTTTCACTCCTGCATTTACTGCATCTTCGTCATTAAAACTGCATTTTCGGTAGGATCAGTATAATAATCCCTGCGAAGTCCATCTTCTTTAAATCCAAGTCTTTCGTACAGTCTTCTTGCCGTTCCGTTGCCTTCCCGCACTTCAAGATGCACAATATGAATTCCGATCATTTCTGCCATCTTAAGCATGCTGTCCACAAGGAAATAGCCGATACCTTCTTTTTGTCTGTCTGAACGAACAGCAACATTCAGAATATCGCCTTCATCCAGAACTGTCTGCATGCTGCAATATGCGAGTATTTTTCCTTTTTCCTCGACTACAAAAAACATGGTATTCTCTTTTGTCAGAAATGTAAAAAAGCCTTCCTTCGTCCATGGATCAGAAAAAAGGGCTTTTTCTATCTCTACGACCTGCTCCAGATCCTCTACTGACATTTCGCGAAACGTCATGAATTACCGTCGGCCTTTGCCGCCTCCCGCTCAGCACGCTCTCTTTCAGCCTGCGAAACACGCAGATAATCCGGAACATGTTCCATTGCCGTTTCTGTTTTTCCCTGACTATAATAAATCTCGCCAAGCGCTGCGACTGCTGCTGCCCTCTGTTTGTTTACGTGTGCAGGCGCAAAAGAATACGGCACTGTCATTTTTTCTTCAATAAGCTCACGAAAAACCGGTACTCCATCACCAAGAAAAGTCACCGCTTCTCCACGCTGATTCAACTTGTCGATCATAGTTTCCATCGGCACTGCCATCTGGTCTTCCACCACTTCCAGCTGATGATCAGTAAAACAGTAAATGCCTGTATAAACCTGCCTGCGTCGCGCATCCATGATCGGACAGATCAGCCCCGGTGTATCATACAGATTGTATGCCAGTCCCTCTACAGTAGGAATGGCAATCAATGGTTTCTTTAAGGCAAGTCCAAGTCCTTTTGCTGTTGCTGACCCAATCCTCAGCCCTGTAAAGGAACCAGGTCCTGCTGCTACTGCGATTGCATCAATGCTGTTCAGATCAAGTTCTGTCATTTTTGCAATCTCATCCAACATCGGCAGTAATGTCTGTGAATGTGTTTTTTTATAATTGACTGTATATTCCGCAATCAGCGCATCGTCCTCTACTATAGCAACAGATGCCACGATTCCGGAACTGTCAAGTCCTAAAATCTTCATATCCTATCTCCTCTTTTCATCCATCCAGATAAAACAGATAAAATTTCTTACAAACCTTCCACAGTGATCCGGCGATAATCAAATCCCTGCTCAAGATTCTTTTCTATTGTAATGGAAATTCTGTCATCCGGCAAAATCTCCTCAATCAGTTCTGCCCATTCGATCAGGCAGATACCCTTGCCAAAGAAATAATCATCATATCCGATTTCTTCCATTTCCTCGATATCCCCGATCCGGTAAACGTCAAAATGATAAAATGGCAGGCGTCCTTCTTCATAAACCTGTACAATCGTAAATGTCGGGCTGCTTACCGGCTCCGTAATCCCAAGTCCTGCAGCAACTCCCTGCGTAAATACTGTCTTTCCTACTCCCAGGTCTCCGGTCAGTGTATATACCTGACCAGGTCTTGCCTGCAGACCGATTTTTCGACCTAATTCATATGTTTCTTCAGGGCTTCTTGTCTCTGTCACCATTTTACCAATCACCTTTTTCCTTGCAGAATTGTTCTTTGCATATTATAATAGAGCCCACAGAGAAAAACAATACTTTTTGCAAAAGGAGACTATGATTATGGCAAATACAAACCCGATCGTAACCATTACCATGGAAAATGGTGATGTGATGAAAGCAGAGCTTTATCCGGAAATCGCACCGAATACCGTAAACAATTTTATCAGTCTTGTAAAAAAAGGATTTTATGATGGTCTGATCTTCCATCGTGTCATCAACGGCTTTATGATCCAGGGCGGATGTCCGGACGGAACCGGAATGGGCGGTCCTGGCTACAGCATCAAAGGCGAATTTGCACAGAACGGTGTTGCAAATGATCTCGCACACACTCCTGGTGTTCTTTCCATGGCAAGAGCCATGCATCCAAATTCAGGTGGAAGCCAGTTCTTTATCATGCACAAAGCAGCTCCACACCTTGACGGAAGCTATGCTGCATTCGGTAAAGTAATCGAAGGAATGGATGTTGTAAACAAAATCGCAGAGACAGAAACTGATTTCCGTGACAGACCGCTTGATGATCAGCAGATCAAATCCATGACTGTTGATACATTCGGCGTAGATTATCCGGAACCGGAGAAATGCTGATTTAATTTCGGTGCATAACCGAAAGATTACATCATGTTTTTTCACACAAACAAAAAAAACGCCGCAGAAACCATGATTCGTTTCATGATTTCTGCGGCGCTTCTTATGTTTTAATCAATGATCAAACGTCTGAACTTCTCCGTCAATCACCGAATAGTAGCATTCCCCATCCTGCTCAAGCCGTGCGCGTCCATTCGTTCCTTCTGTGATTGCTTTCTCGACACCCCCGCTTTCCTGTACAGGAACCAGCAGTTTCAAAACAACCCGGTCAGTGTATTCACTGTCCAGCACAGGCAAGGACCATTCTCCTGCGATATACTGAATCTTGCCGATCCCGGTATAATCCGTCGTAACCTGCAGTATAATTCCCTTTTGCTTTAATATGACAGTACTTGCAGCCAGACCTTCCTGTACAGCCTTTGAATAGGCACGCACAAGACCGCCCGTACCAAGAAGCACCCCGCCAAAATATCTGGTTACTACAACAGCTACATTGTAGATATCTTCTCCCAGAATCACATCCAACATCGGACGTCCGGCAGTTCCGGACGGCTCCCCGTCATCACTGCATCTTGTGAATTCCCTGTTCGCTCCGACGGAATATACGTAGCAGTTATGTCTGGCATCCCAGTATTTCTTTTTCATTTCTTCCAGAAATACCAGCGCTTCTTCTTCTGTTTCAACAGGGCGAACCGTTGCGATAAATCGAGATTTCTTTTCGGTTATTTCTCCGATACCGCCCTCATATATAGTTTTGTATTCTGTAAGTTTATTCTTCTGCGCTTCCACCGTCATCTCCTCCGCCGGTATCTCCGCCGCCGTCGTCACCTCCGGTATTGTCTCCGCCGCCGTCATCTCCTCCGGTATTATCTCCTCCGGTATTATCTCCTCCGGTATTATCTCCTCCGGTGTTATCTCCTCCGGTGTTATCTCCTCCGGTGTTGTCTCCTCCGGTGTTGTCTCCTCCAGTGTTGTCTCCTCCGGTGTTGTCTCCATTGTTATTGCTGTTATTATCTGGATCCGGAGTCGGTGATACATTGGTCTCTTCATCAGTCGTATACTCTTCCCCCGTATCGTCCGATTCGTAGAAATGCTGATCGCAATAATCTGTCGGCACATCACCAATATCAAAGTATTCTGTGATTACCGGGCAGCCAGCTCTTGGAAGTAGTCCCGTTTCTTCACAAATACTGATTTTCTCTACACTTACCGGCATATCAAAGTCTTTATCCGGAAGGCCCTCATGAATACGGGTCATTACCTTTTTCCAGAGGTTCTTGTGGAAATTTCTCGCGTCTTCCGGAAGTTTCTCATTATTATCAAATCCGGACCATACCGCACAAGTATAATATGGTGTATATCCCACAAACCAGAGGTCATTGTATGCATCTGTTGTACCTGTCTTACCGGCAACTGTCATATTATCCAGCTGGCAGGCAGTACCTGTACCTTTATTTACAACATCTTCCATCGCACTGGTCAGAAGCCATGCCGTGCTTTCCTTAACAACAGATCTTCCTGCTGAATTTTTTTCAATCAGGACATTTCCGTTATGATCCAGAATCTTGGTATAGTAAATCGGCTCAATATAATTGCCATTATTTGCAATTGCCGCATATGCTGCACAAAGTTCTACATTCGTAACACCATGAGTAAGACCTCCCAGTGCCATCGGAAGGTTGGCATCTGTCCAGACAGTTCCGTCAGCATCTCTATCTGCTTCAGTACCATGTGCCAGTGTTGTAAATCCAAAATTGTCAAGGTACTGCAGTCCGAGTTCCGGAGTAACTTCTTCCAGACACTTAACTGCGACAACGTTGATGGAATTCTGGATGGCCTGGCGTATTGTTGTCGTTCCGCCATAACTTTTGGAAGCATTATTTACCGGTGATCCATCCGGATAATTGTATGGTTCATCTTCGAATGTCGTTGCCAGCGTCATTCCTTTCTCGTTGAGAGCCGGTGCATACGTAGACAGAACCTTAAATGTTGAACCCGGCTGTCTTGTCGTATCTGTCGCACGGTTCAGTGTCAGACTCGCTGTCTTCTCTCCACGTCCGCCGATGATAGCTTTTACATAACCTGTATGCTGATCAATGACACTCATAGAGGACTGTGGCTGTGGTGCAAAACTTACACGTTCCGCGACAACCGTTCCCCCATCAGCAAGAACAGCTTCTTTGTATCGGTCAACATAGCTCTGTCCTTCTTCCTGAGAATCAAACAGAAGGTCAAATTCCGGATCTTCGTTCTGGAAATACAGACGAAGCATTTCTTTGCTGTAGTTTATCTCTTCTCCGTCAGGATTCTGGACAGTGAGCGCATAATCCAGCGCGTACTGCACGTAATCCGGATAATTTGACGGATCTGCATACTCTTCATCCAGAATCTTCTGAATAGAAGCATCCTGTGTCGTATAAATACTCAGACCGCCACTGTAAACAAGGTTCTGTGCCTGCGTACGGGTATAGCCTTTAATATTCATCAGATCATTAATCACCTGATCAATCAGTTCATCTTCAAAATAGGAATATACGGTATTATCCGTCTCTTCATTCAGTACCTGCGCTGCCTGAATTTCTGAATAGACATCATCATTGATTACCTGATCATATTGTTCCTGTGTAATATATCCCTGATCGATCATATGATCCAGGACTTCTTTACGTCTCTTTGCATTTGCTTCCGGATGCTCAATCGGATTGTACTGCGTCGGGTTCTGTGTGATACCCGCCAGTGTCGTGCATTCTGACAGATTAAGATTCCATACATCCTTATTAAAGTATTTGCGGGCGGCTGCCTGCACACCATATGTTCCGGCTCCGAGGTTGATCGTATTAAGATAATTTTCAAGAATGACATTTTTGTTGTTAATCTTTTTCTCGATTTCAACAGCCAGATACTGTTCCTGAATCTTACGTGTAAAACGCTCAAGCCATGTAGACTCCTGCGTCCAGTTTGTAAATACATTATTCTTCAAAAGCTGCTGTGTAATCGTACTTGCACCTTCTGAAAGATTTCCAGAGGAAAGGTTCTTTACAAAAGCACGGAGAATACCTCTTACGTCGATACCATTATGCTCATAAAAACGTTCATCCTCGATTGCGACAACCGCATGCTGAAGATCCACCGGAATCTGATCAATAGATACAGGAAGTCGATTCGAACTCGGTGCCGTCAGCTTGCGAAGCTGATTGCCATCTCCATCATATAAAAATGTCGCATAACCCAGTGGTGAAATATCAATATCATTTACATCAGGAGCATTATCTATAATTCCCCGAAAAGCTCCAATTCCGGTACAGCCAATCACCACACAGATTGTGATCAATATCACAAAAAGAACTCTGATCAGCGACACATGAGCTCTTTTGCCCATCATGGCAGTACGGGAAATCAGCGAATTTCGCTTTTTTGAGACTGATTTTTTTCCGTAATTCATGGTTTTCCTCCTTTATAGTCCGTTCTATTATAGCAAATAAAAAATCGTAAATAAAGCCCCAATTAAAAACTTCACAATTGCAAAAATATATTTCTGAAACTATTATACTCTTTTACATCCAAAAGTCTGTAATCCAGCTTAAAAGAGGGATTCCAAATTCTGGAATCCCTCTTTCTGTAAAAATCTTCTGATCTTTAAATATGTATTTTTCAGAGAACCATCTTTGCCGCGCCATAAATTCCGGCATCATTTCCAAGTGTCGCAAGCTTAACAGGGGTCTCCTTGCAGGATGGAAATGCATGTCTTATGTAGTGTTTCTGAATACAGTCGATCAGCGGCTGTCCGGCTTTTGACACTCCTCCGCCGATTACGATTGCTTCCGGATCAACAACTGCCGCAAATCCCGCGATAGCGCTTCCGAGCAAACCTCCTACACATTCCATAATACGGCCTGCAAGTGTATCTCCTGCCTTAAACGCATCGAGAACATCTTTTGCCGTAATATTCTGAAGACCTCTCAGAGTACTGTCTTCCTCAGATGCCGCCAGCATTCTTCCTGCCACACGGACGATTCCTGTTGCAGATGCATACTGCTCCAGGCAGCCTTTATTTCCACAGTTACATGCTTCTTTTTCATCCTGTACCACTGTAACATGACCGATTTCTCCGCCTGCACCATGCGCTCCGGCTACGATTTTTCCGTCTATGATGATGCCGCCGCCGACACCTGTTCCAAGTGTTACAAGAATCACATTCTGCGCTCCGGCCGCTGCACCTTTCCATGCCTCACCAAGTGCGGCTACGTTTGCATCGTTTCCTGCCTTTGCTTTCAGTCCTGTAAGGTCATGAAGGATCTGCGCAACCGGAGTAAATCCCCAGTAAAGATTCACTGCACATGCAGCCTCGCCTTTTGAATTGATCGGTCCCGGGATGCCGATTCCCACACCTTCTACATCTGCTTTATCGATTTTCTTTTCTTCGAGTTTGAGATTGATTGCATTTGCAACATCCGGAAGAATGTTCTCTCCTTTATTCTCTGTTCTTGTAGGAATTTCCCATTTGTCTACCAGAGTACCGTCTGTCTGGAAAAGACCACATTTTACAGTTGTACCTCCCACATCAATTCCGAAGCAATATGAACCCATTTTTCTTCCACCTTTCCCTGTTGTTTGTTATTTCAAAGCAGATTTCTGCTTTATCAGCTTTCACGTTTTTTTGCAATATTTGCCTGTACACGCTTGTACAGCTCTTCTGCCGCATTGTATCCCATCTTCTTCTGTCTGTGATTGACAGCAGCAGACTCTACGATAACAGCAAGGTTACGTCCCGGTCTGATCGGAAGGGAATGGCAGACGATTTTGTTTCCAAGATATTCTGTATATTCTTCATGCAGACCAAGGCGGTCATATTCTTTGTCACGATCCCACTCTTCCAGCTTGATAACAAGGTCAACAGACTGTGTATCCTTAACACTCTCTACACCAAACAATGTCTTGACATCAATGATACCGATACCACGAAGTTCAATAAAATGACGTGTGATATCCGGCGCTGATCCGACCAGAGTGACGTCACTGACTTTACGAAGTTCTACGACATCATCACTGACAAGACGATGGCCACGCTTGATCAGTTCCAGAGCGGCCTCACTCTTACCGATTCCGCTCTCGCCGGTGATCAGGATTCCCTCACCATAAACATCAACAAGTACACCATGGATGGAAATGCACGGTGCAAGCTGTACACCAAGCCAGCGAATGATCTCTGCCATAAGACTGGAAGTTGTCCTCTCTGTTACAAATGTCGGTACATTGTATTTGATTGCCATATCGATCATATCCTGCGATGGCTTTGTCATGGTGCTGAAAATAACACATGGAATCTTACTTGAAATAAAACGCTCATATTTCATCATACGTTTCTCATCACTGAGCTGCATCAGATACGTATATTCCACATATCCAATGATCTGAACACGCTCGTTTGCAAAATGTTCCAGATATCCGGTAAGCTGCAATGCCGGTCGGTTAATCTCTGCCGTCATGATTCTCATATCAGACAGATCAATCTCAGGAGTCAGGTTCGTAAGATTCAGTTCCTGTACCATCTTTGTCATTAATACACCTTTCATAATGTCTTCTCCTTTAATGTTTATTTATTCGGGTGAAAAAATTCATACACCTGTTTTGCGCTTCCCATATTCATGGATTCAGTTTCTGCAAGTTCTTCAACAGATGCCTCACGTATTCCCTCGATGGAACGGTAACGGCGCATTAGAGCTTTCCTTCTGCGCTCGCCGATTCCCGGAATGTCATCCAGTATCGAATGCACCTGTTCTTTGCTTCGCAGCGACCGGTGATATTCTATCGCGAAACGATGGGCTTCATCCTGAATCCTGGTTATCAGCCGAAATCCTTCGCTGTTTGTATCAACAGGTATCTCTATATTATTAAAGTATAATCCTCTTGTGCGGTGGTAGTCATCTTTTACCATACCACAGACAGGAATCTGTATCCCCAGTTTATCAAGGACACCAAGGGCAATATTTACCTGCCCCCGGCCGCCATCCATTAATAGCAGATCCGGCATCTTCGCAAAGCTGTCAAATTCTCCGTTGCTCTCATGCGTAAAGCGCCTGATCAGTACTTCCTCCATACTGGCATAATCATTCGGACCCTGCACAGATTTAATACGGAATTTACGATAGTCACTTTTTTTCGGCTTGCCTTTCTCATAAACAACCATCGATCCTACCGACTCAAAACCGCTGATGTTGGAGATATCAAATGCCTCCATACGATCAAGATTTTTCATACCGAGCCAGTCTTCTACTTCATGCACGGCGCCGATCGTACGGCCTTCTTCTCTCCGTATTCGTTCACGGTCTTTCTCAAGTACCATGCGGGCATTTTCCCATGCAAGCTCTACAAGCTTTTCTTTTGTGCCTTTTTTCGGTACTACGATGTGAACCTTCTGCTTTCTTCTGGAAGTCAGCCATTCTTCGATTACTTCTGTATCTTCGATTTCTGTCTGCAGTGTGATTTCTCCCGGGATAAACGGAGTACCTGCATAAAACTGTTTTACAAAACTGGACAATACCTGTGAGCGAGTGTCTCCTCTGGCAACACGCAGATAAAAATGATCTCTTCCAATCAGCTTGCCGTCGCGCATAAAAAACACCTGAACGACAGCATCCTGTTCACGGAGATCCAGACTTTCATCCATATCACAGGCAATGATATCTCTGTCTTCTTCCCCATAGGAAGTGATCTTCTGCCGTTCACCGATCTTCTGAATGCTGCGTATCAGATCACGTGCTTCAGCCGCATCTTCAAACCGCATCTCATCCGATGCTTTCTGCATCTTCTCAGTAAGCTGCGCGATTGTTTCCTGAAAATCACCATTCAAAAAAGCCAGCACTTTCTGGATATTTTCTTTGTAAACACGCTGGTCTGCATGCCCGGTACATGGTCCCATGCACTGTTTCATATGATAATACAGGCACGGCCGGTCTTTGCCACAGTCTCTCGGAAGATTGCGGTTGCAGGAGCGTACCTGATAAAGCTTTCGAACCAGCTCTATGACATCTTTGACAGCCCCGCCACTGGTATAAGGACCAAAATATCGATTCTTATCCTTCTTCATCCGTCTGGCAAACAACACTCTCGGGTAAGCCTCCTGTACCGTCACCTTGATAAAAGGATAACTTTTGTCATCCTTCAGCATGGTATTGTACTTCGGACGGTGTTCCTTGATCAGGTTGCTTTCCAGAACAAGTGCTTCCAGTTCGGAATCAGTAATGATGTATTCAAATCTGGCTATGTGAGTAACCATCTGCTCAATCTTCGCACCTTTGTTGCGGCTGCTCTGAAAATACTGCCGCACACGGTTTTTCAGGCTGATTGCCTTGCCCACATAGATGATCTCATCCCGCTCATCGTGCATCAGATAAACACCCGGGTTCGCGGGAAGCTTCTTTAACTCTTCTTCAATCTGGAACATACTACTCCTCAGAGTCAGATACGTGATTGTCTGTTTCGTCAGTAACTACATCATCCGATATAGTTGCATCACCGGTATTCAATGTTTCCTCCTGCACTCCTGTAACTTCCGGATCCCGGACAGCTTCTATATTCTCTGTCTTCATCTCAGTTTTTTCTTCAGACTTCTCTTCTGTCTTTACTTCTTCATCCGGAAGTTCATCCAGATTCTCCGGAATCTCAATTCCCTTCTCGACTGCGCGGAAGATCTTCATAAATTCTTTACCTGTGATTGTCTCTCTGCTGATCAGATAACCGGCAATCTTGTCCAGTGCCTCTCTGTGTTCGTTGAGAAGTCTCTTTGCTTCCTCATAAGAATAATGAAGGAGCTGCATAACTTCATGGTCAATCTCAGTTGCTGTATCATCACCACAGTTGAGCACTGCTCTTCCTGACAGATACTGATTTTCCTGAGTTGCCAGTCCCATCAGACCAAATTTCTGAGACATACCATACTGTGTGATCATTGCACGTGCTACCTTTGTAGCCTGCTCGATATCATTTGCCGCACCGGTAGTTACCGTATCGAATACAATTTCCTCTGCTGCACGACCGCCCAGATAACCGACAAGCATTGCTTCAAGCTCTTTCTGAGTGTTAAGGTATTTTTCTTCTTCCGGTACCTGCATAACATAGCCGAGAGCTCCCATCGTTCTCGGAACGATAGTGATCTTCTGTACCGGCTCGGCATCTTTCTGCAGCGCATTGACAAGTGCATGTCCGACTTCATGATAGGAAACAATTCTTCTCTCCTGCGGACTTAAGATACGGTCTTTCTTTTCTTTACCGACAAGAACAACCTCAACAGATTCCTGAAGATCTTTCTGCGAAACGGCTCTTCTGCCGTTTTTAACTGCAAGAATTGCGGCTTCATTGATCATATTGGCAAGATCGGAACCGACTGCTCCGGAAGTTGCAAGCGCAATTGCTTCCAGATCAACCGTTTCATCCAGCATGACATCTTTGGCATGTACTTTGAGGATCTCGACACGCCCTTTGAGATCCGGACGATCTACGATGATACGTCTGTCAAATCTTCCCGGACGCAGAAGTGCCGGGTCCAGGACTTCCGGACGGTTGGTTGCCGCAAGGATTAAAAGACCCTTGGACGTGTCAAATCCATCCATCTCTGCAAGAAGCTGGTTCAGTGTCTGTTCACGCTCATCATTGCCGCCGCCATATCTGGAATCACGGCTCTTACCGATGGCATCGATCTCATCAATAAACACGATACACGGTGCATTTTTCTTTGCTTCCTCAAAGAGATCTCTCACTCGTGAAGCACCAACACCGACAAACATTTCTACAAATTCAGAACCTGACAGGGAAAAGAACGGTACGTTCGCCTCACCTGCCACTGCTTTTGCAAGAAGAGTCTTACCTGTTCCAGGTGGACCTACAAGAAGGGCACCCTTCGGAAGCTTCGCACCGATTGCCGTATATTTACCCGGATTATGCAGGAAATCCACAACTTCCTGCAGCGATTCCTTTGCTTCTTCCTGCCCGGCAACATTCTTAAATGTCACTCCGGTCTCTTTCTGAATGTATGCTTTTGCACGGCTCTTGCCGACACCCATGATTCCGCTGCCGCCTTTGTTCATGCGCCGCATGAGGAACATCAGCATAAAGAACAAGACTACTGTCGGAAGCAGTACACTGATCATTGTCGAAACAAACTCACCCATCGCGTCTGGCTGTTCATAATGAAAAACGATTCCTGTCCCTTCCAGACGTTTCGTCAGAGCATCGACATCCTCCATCTGATTTACTTTATAGCTTGCATTCTGATAATATGATTTCTGGATCTTCGGTACGACGGTCAGTACTCCTGACTGAAGCGTAACCTCCTTTACCTGATCCTTATCTACCATCTCAATAAATTTATCATACGTGATTTCACTGGACGAATCGCTCATCATATCTGTCACAAAACTTAAGCATACCAGCGAAATCAACAGACAAATCAAAAAAGCCAGGATTGACTGGCGGTTTTTATTCGGTCCCTGATTTCCGGGATTGTTTCGATTCGGACGGTTTCCATCCGGCCGGTTATCCATGTGATTGTTCATTCTTGTCCTCCTCTTATTATCCTCTATATTATAAAGAGATTTCCTGTATAAATCAACTGGAAAACTGTGAATGTTTGTAGCATGTTACTTGCCTGTAAACCGCAACTGTAGTATACTATCAACGTGATGGCCGGAAAATTATATTCCGGCTAAATGTGATGGGAAAGGAAAACGAAAAATGAAAACAGGATTTGACAACCAAAAGTATCTGAAGATGCAGTCTGAGCATATTCGCGACCGCATCAGCAAATTTGACAACAAATTGTATCTTGAATTCGGCGGAAAGCTTTTTGACGATTACCACGCTTCCCGTGTTCTTCCGGGATTTGAACCGGACAGCAAGCTCCGTATGCTTATGCAGCTCAGTGATCAGGCTGAAATCGTCATTGTTATCAGTGCTGCAGACATCGACAAAAACAAAATGCGCGGTGACCTGGGCATCACTTATGACGAAGATGTTCTCCGTCTTATTGATGAGTTTACCGGACGCGGTCTTTATGTAGGAAGCGTGTGCATCACAAGATACGCAGGTCAGGAAAGTGCTGACCTTTTCAAAAAGCGTCTCGAAAAACTCGGTAAAAAAGTATACTTCCACTACAGTATTCCCGGATATCCAAGCAATATCCCGCTTATCGTAAGTGATGAAGGATACGGTAAAAACGAATACATCGAAACAACAAGACCACTCGTTATCATCACCGCTCCGGGACCGGGAAGCGGAAAAATGGCGACCTGCCTCTCACAGCTCTATCATGAATACAAACGTGGTGTTGCTGCCGGCTATGCCAAATTCGAAACTTTCCCTATCTGGAATATCCCGCTGAAGCATCCGGTCAATCTGGCATATGAAGCCGCTACCGCAGACTTAAATGACGTCAATATGATCGACCCGTTCCATCTGGAAGCTTATGGTGAAACAACAGTAAACTACAACCGTGATGTAGAAATCTTCCCTGTTCTTCAGGCAATGTTCGAAAAGATCATGGGCGAATGCCCGTACAAATCTCCTACAGATATGGGTGTCAATATGGCAGGAAACTGCATTGTTGATGACGAAGCATGCTGTGAGGCATCCCGCCAGGAGATCATCCGCCGTTATTACAAGAGCTGCGCTGCTCTTCTTACCGGCACAGGCAAAGAAGATGAAGTCCGCAAGATCGAGCTTCTTCTGAAACAGGCACACGCTTCTCTTGAAGACCGCAAAGTCGTACCGGCAAGCCTTCAGAAAGAACAGGAAACAGAAGCTCCTGCTGCTGCTCTTGAACTTCCGGACGGACGTATCATTTATGGTAAAACATCAGATCTGCTCGGTGCATCTTCCGCACTTCTTCTGAACGCACTGAAAGAGCTTGCAGGAATCGATCACGAACATCATGTGATCTCCCCTGAAGCAATCCGCCCGATTCAGGAGTTAAAGACCGAATACCTCGGAAGTAAAAACCCGCGTCTGCATACCGATGAAACCCTGATCGCACTTTCTGTCAGCGCAGCCAGCAATCCGGAAGCAAAACAGGCGCTCAAGCAGCTTCATGCACTGAAAGGCTGCCAGGCACATACTTCTGTTATGCTCTCTTCTGTAGACATCTGGGAGTTCCGCAAGCTCGGCATCGAGCTGACCTGCGAGCCCAAATTTGAAAAAGAAAAGAAATACCACTAAACATCAAATCTTATTTTCAGTAATCCGAACCACGCGCTGCCGTGTTCATATATGCAAAATCCCGATGGACTTATATCCATCGGGATTTTGCATATATTCTTATATAATTATTGGTGATACAACTGCCATTACGTTAGTCTTCGTAACCGTTCGGGTTCTTCTGCTGGAAGTTCCAGGAATCCGCACACATGTCTTTGATGTCATATTCAGCTTCCCAGCCAAGTTCTTTTTTTGCTTTTGTCGCATCAGAGTAGCAGGTAGCTACATCGCCTGCACGGCGTGGTTTGATAGAATAAGGAATCTTTATGCCTGTAGCTGCTTCAAAGTTCTTAACGATATCCAATACGCTGTACCCTTTACCTGTACCGAGATTGTAAATACTTAAGCCTGAATTGTCTTCCAGTTTCTTAACCGCTTTTACATGGCCTTTTGCAAGGTCTACGACATGGATATAATCTCTGACACCTGTTCCGTCCGGTGTGTCATAGTCATTTCCGAATACGCCAAGTTCTTTCAGTTTGCCAACTGCTACCTGTGTAATGTATGGCATCAGGTTGTTCGGGATACCGTTCGGATTTTCACCGATCAGGCCACTCTTATGAGCACCGATCGGGTTGAAGTAACGCAGAAGTACCACATTCCATTCCGGATCTGCTTTCTGGATATCGGTAAGAATCTGCTCCAGCATGGATTTTGTCCATCCATAAGGGTTGGTGCACTGTCCTTTCGGGCACTCTTCTGTGATCGGAATAATTGCCGGATCTCCATATACAGTTGCTGAAGAGGAGAAAATAATATTTTTGACATCATGTTTTCTCATCACATCTACAAGTGTAAGTGTACCTGCAATATTGTTTTCATAATATTCCCATGGTTTTACTACAGATTCACCGACTGCTTTCAATCCTGCAAAATGAATACAGGAATCAATCTGCTCTTTTTCGAAGACCTCATTCAGTCCTTCTCTGTCAAGAATATCTGTTTTATAAAATTTCACCGGTTTCCCTGTGATCTGCTGCACTCTCTCAAGACTCTTTTCGCTGGAGTTACTGAGATTATCCAGCACTACGACTTCATATCCTGCGCTCTGCAGCTCCACTACTGTATGACTTCCGATGAAACCTGCTCCGCCTGTTACTAAAATTGCCATGATTTTCTCCTCCTGACGTTTACTCTGTTTCTGTTTTCGCTGTCATTGTAGCACTAATCTTTTTTTTCCACAATATTTTCCTGGTTTCTCCCTCATATTTTACTAAAACTCCATCAGATTTTACTATTAAACATTCCGGTAATCTTCTTTTATTTTGCAGATTATAATTCTGATTTTTCATGTTTCGGCAACCTGTCATATCATATTTTTATGCAAAATATATTATTTTTTTTATTATTCCTACCTTTTTTTATTCATTTTTTATTGACACTGTCATATGCAAACGATATAATTGATATATTACATCCGCGCCATCGCGGATATGACAGACAACTGACAGCTCCGTCAGTTATCACACACAAAAGGGAGGACTTATCTATGAAACGTAAACTCGCATTAGCAATGGTACTGGCAATGACAGCATCTATGGCTCAGCCTGTTCTCGCAGCAGACAGTAAAACCACTCTTGATGTCATCATCAGCCAGTATGGTACCCAGACACAGGCATGGTGGTCTCAGTTTGAAAAAGATTTTGAAACAGAAAATCCTGATATTGATCTGAACATTGAAATCGTTTCATGGAATGATCTTTATACAAAAGTAAATACACTTGTTGCAAATAACAATGCACCTGACATCCTGAACATCGACGTTCTTGCAGACTATGTTGCTGACGACCTTCTGATGCCGGCTACCGAATATGCATCCGAAGATCTCCAGTCCAAATTCTTCCCGGCATTCTGGGACGCAAGTACAATTGATGATACTGTATATGCATTACCGATCCTTGCATCCTGCCGTGCTCTCTTCTATAATAAGGATATCCTTGACGAAGCTGGTGCATCTGTTCCGACTACATGGGCAGAAGTTCAGGAAACTGCACAGAAGATCAAAGATAAATTCGGCGATGACGTTTATCCATGGGGTATCGACATGACTACTGACGAAGGTCAGGCTGCATTCTCCTACTACACATGGAACAATGGCGGCGGATTCGTTGATGAAAACGGTGACTGGGCTCTGAACAGTGAAAAGAACGTAGAAGCTCTGAATTTTGCAGTCGGTCTTGTAAACGATGGCTACACCAACTCTGATCCTGCTAACGAAACACGTTATGACCTTCAGGATATGTTCGGTGCAGGTAAAGTTGCAATGATGATCGGACCAAACAATATTCCTACTTACCTTTCCGACGGCGGATATGACATCAACTACGATGTAACTACTATCCCGGCTAACGAAGGCTGCGAATCCGTAGCAATGGGTGTTTGTGACCGTCTCGAAGTATTCAAAGACGATTCTGCTGAGGATCAGGATACCCGTACAGATGCTATCACCAAATTCTTCGACTTCTTCTATGATGATGAGCGTTATGCAGATTACATGGTCTATGAAGGATTCCTTCCGACCACACAGACAGCTGCTGACCTTCTTGCAAAAGACGATGACACATTTGCATCCTGGATCGATATCCTTCAGAGCTGCAACTTCTATCCGGCAACAAAGACAGAATGGGCAGATGTAAAACAGGGTGTTATCGAAGTAGAGCAGAACGCACTTCTCGGCGATGATGTGCAGACACTCCTCGATGATCTCCAGGCTGATATTGCAGGCTGATCACATATTTTCAACTGAATGCAACTTAACCGGGAGCCGGAACTTTAGTGACCGGCTCCCGCTTGTGTCTGAACTAAATTAGTCTGGTGGTGTAAAACATGAAAAAAAAGAAACCTTTTGCTGCAGTAGAGCCTTATCTCTGGCTGCTCCCCAGCATCCTGCTTATGACGGTCTTTATCCTCTTTCCGATCTTTGAAGTTTTCCGTACTTCTATGAGTGAAGTAAGTAAGGCCGGCCTTATCAAAGGCTTCTGCGGACTTGACAACTTTACCAAAGTCCTCAGAGGATCTACCTTTAAACTTGTACTTAAGAATACAATTGTATGGACTGTTGCCGTTGTTGTGATCTCCACTGTATTCGGCTTTATCCTCGCACTTGTACTTAACAACAAATTCCGTTTCCGTAAAGCGGTCCGTGCAATCGTTGTATTTCCATGGGCAACTTCCCTGATCATTCAGGCAGGTGTCTGGAAATTCATCATTGATAAAGACTATGGTGCCTTAAACACCCTTTTGATGAAGATCGGTCTGATCTCCAGTCCTGTTAACTGGACTCCGACTCCTCAGGCATATTTTGCATGGGAAATTTTTGTAGGTATCTTTGTTACCGTACCGTTTGTAACTTTCTGCGTACTTTCCGGACTGCAGAGCATTGATAATTCCTACTACGAAGCAGCCACTGTCGACGGAGCAAACTACTGGCAGAAACTTTTCAAGATCACTCTTCCGCTGGTAAAATCCTCCCTGACCGTAAGTACTGTGCTGAATATCATTTACGTATTCAACTCATTCCCTATTATCTGGACAATTACCAAGGGGGATCCGGCAAGCCGTACCGATACCCTTGTGACATACCTTTATAAGCTTGCCTTTTATAAAGGAAAATCCGGTGAAGCGGCTGCAGTATCCGTGATCGGTTTCCTGATACTGTGTCTGTGTGCTTCCATTTATATGGTCATTTCACTCAGAAAGGAGGAAGAATAATGAACAATCATACACGCGATACCAAACATATCGTCCTTCGTGTTCTTCTTTACCTTTTTGTAATTCTGGTCGTACTTGTAACCCTGTATCCATATTTTGTTATGTTTACGACTGCAGCAAAAAGCCGTGCAGAAATCTATTCTACCGACGGAACCTTACTTCCGCTCCACTGGCTCTGGCAGAACTTTAAAGATATCTGGACACTGGCACCGCTTTCCAGATATTTCATCAATTCTCTGATCGTTGCCGGCGGTTCTACCCTGATTGCAATCATATGCGGTATCCCGGCAGCTTATGCGCTTGCACGAATGAAATTCAAGGGTAAAAAAATCTTTCTGGGAATCGTTATCATCTCCCAGATGTTTGCACCGGTTGTCCTTCTGGTCGGCATTTATAAGATCATGTCTACCTTCGGAATGACAGACAGCCTTGTAGGTCTTGTATTTATCAACGCAGCATTTAACCAGGCCTTTGCGATCTGGCTTCTGCGAGGTACTTTCATCTCTATTTCTCCAGAAATGGAACAGGCAGCAACTGTTGACGGCTGTGGCAAAGTGTCTGCACTTATCCGCATCCTTCTGCCTGTAGCTGCACCTGGCATCGTAACTGCACTGATCTTCGTATTCATCAATGCATGGAACGAATATACCGTTGCCCTGACACTGATCTCAACAGATGTTCTCAAACCGCTGACTGTCGGCATTACGATTTTCAACGGTTACAACATGGTAGAATGGCAGTACCTGTTTGCATCTTCTCTGTTTGCAACAGTACCGGTCATCATCCTGTTTGTCCTGATCGAGAAACATCTTGTCGGCGGACTTACATCCGGTGGTGTCAAAGGCTAAATCTCATGACATCAAAAAAGCTTCGAAACCAGGAAAGTTTCGAAGCTTTTTTATTGCTCTGTAATGTATTATTTGTATTTCTTTATGATTTTGTTCATCTGCGGAAGTTTTTCCTGCATATCTTTGACCAGTGTCAGCTGTGTTCTGCAACGATCCAGATTATGTCCTTCACGATGGATCTTAAAGTAATGATCCCCCTCCAGATAATCGGTAAGGAAACGTATTCCGTTTTCGAAAGTCATAAGGATTGCCCCCAGCGGAAGTGTCTCGATCTCCAGGTCTGTCAGTGCTCCGCCGCAGCCCTCAATAAATCCTTTTGCATAAACTTCAAATAAATGAAGATCGCAGGATACTTTTGACAGATCTTTTTCATCTTCTGCCGCAGTACTTGCACCAAAACGGACAGAATCGCCAAAATCATGTGCTGCAAGTCCCGGCATAACTGTATCCAGATCGATTACGCAGATACCTTTTCCGGTCTCATCATCGATCATGATATTGTTAAGCTTTGTATCATTGTGTGTAACACGAAGCGGCAGTTTACCTTCCTGCTGCAAATCATATAAAGCATGTGTCAGCTCTTCTCTCTCAAGAATGAAGTTGATTTCTTTCTGTACAGAAGCAGCTCTTCCGCAGACATCTTCTCTGACTGCTTTTTTGAATTTCTCAATTCGATCCGGTGTGTTGTGAAAATCTTTGATCGTCTCATGCAACGTCTCTGCCGGATAATCAGCCAGAAGTCTCTGGAAGTGTCCGAAAGAAACAGCACTCTGGTAGAAATCATTATCATTTTTTACAGCATCATAAGAAGTCGCACCCTCAATAAAAAGGTAAACTCTCCAGTACTCCCCTTTGGAGTCTCTGAAATATGGAAGGTTCTCCTGACTCTTTACGATCGTAAGTGTTTCTCTCTCCGGGTCACCGCCATTTGCGATGATCTTTTTGCGAAGCCATGAAGTGACGCCTCCAACATTTTCCATCAGTCCGACAGGATCTTTAAAAATACTGCGGCTCATCCGCTGCAGAATGTATCTCTTTGTTCCGTTTGGGGTCTCATATGTCAGGCGATAAGTATCGTTAATGTGTCCGTTTCCATAAACAACACATTCCTTCAGTTCTCCCGGAAGTTTAAATCCATCAATCGCTTCCTGTACTTTTTCCTTTATTTCCACTTATGCTTCCTCCCACAGTTTCTGCGGATACAATCCCTGATCTTTCAGATTCTGGATTGCATCCATCACCATTGGTTTGTCTTCTTTATAAGTTACCCCATACCATTTGTCTTCGGATTTCAGCACCTTGACAGTTGCTTTCTTTTCCTGCAGAAGTTCATCCACAACAAACGGAAGGAAATATTCGCCTTTCATCGGATTATTTGCAATCGCATCATCCAGAAACGGACGAAAACGTGCTTTCAACTCCTGTAAAATACTGTTTGAAAATCCCCACATATTCATAGAAACAATGCTGCCCTGCGGAAGCATCGTCCAGGTCTTTCCATCATCTTCTGTATATGCAGTACCGCTATCATGCTTTTCGATATGCGTCCGCTCATTGATCTTGATCAGATGACCTTCTTCATCTGTCACGCAGACACCTCTTGCCACATGCCCATTCTCTGTCAGTGTGTTTTCCAGTCTGTAGCCTACCATCATATAATGATAAACATCTTCATCCTTCTCTTCGGAAGTCAGGAAATCATATGCCATCTTAAATGCATGTACACCGTAATAATCATCTGCATTGATTACGGCAAATGGTCCATCGATCTCATCAATACAGCTTAATACCGCATGTCCTGTACCCCATGGTTTTACTCTGCCTTCCGGCACAGAATAGCCCTCCGGAATATTTGTAAGCTCCTGGAATACATATGCAACCTCGATCTGCTTACTCAAACGTTCTCCGATTGCTTCACGAAATGCTTCTTCATTTTCTTTCTTTATAATAAATACAACTTTTTCAAATCCTGCTCTCACTGCATCATAGATAGAAAAATCCATGATAATATGGCCTTCTTTGTCAATCGGATCAATCTGCTTTAATCCACCGTAACGGCTTCCCATTCCTGCGGCCATAACTACTAAAACCGGTTTCTTCATCATTTCTCCTCCTGTTTCTTTTTAACTGGATTTATGGTACAACACAAAATATTATAATACAATAGATTTTTTTCTTATACAATCCTTATCTAAATGATCTTTCATTATGATGACGTTTTGGGTGTGAATAGTATTTGCACAATTATACTCTTTTTGTATACATTCAACTTTATCGTTTGACTATTTAATACAATTTTATTACTATTATAATTAGAAATAATATCCAAAAATCACAAATTCTGATCAGAAAGGAAGGTTTTTCGTGGCTTATCAGAGTGTGAAGCTTAATTCAGAGCTTTCCATAGAAAAAATATACACAATCCACTACTATGAATACCAGAATGATTTTTACTTTTCCGGTGAACGTCATAACTTCTGGGAGTTTCAGTGTGTGGATAAAGGTTCTGCAGAAATTGTGACCGATAATGGAAGTCATATACTGAACCGCAGTCAGGTTATCTTTCACCGGCCAAATGAATTTCATACACTGAAAGCCGCCGGCAGAACCGCACCAAATATCATCGTAATTTCTTTTTCCTGTGATTCACCCTGTATGAATTTTTTTGAAAATAAAGTTCTTGAATTTTCAGACACTGAGCGAAGCATCCTCGGCCGTATCATTGCAGAGGCACGAAATTGTTTTGCGTCTCCGCTGGATACCCCTTATCTGGAAAAAATGGAAAAGAAAGACGATATTCCTTTTGGCGCACAGAAGCTTTTGACTTTATATCTCGAAGAACTGCTGATTCATGTTATCCGGCGCTATACGATGGCTCATTATTCTGCCTCCGCCGGTATCTATGATTCCTGCCAGTCCACTTCTGAAGCCTGCCGCAATATCATTCATTATCTTGAGCAGCATATCCGGGAGTCCATGACGATCGATGGAATCTCAAAAAGCAATATAATCGGTCGTTCACAGCTTCAGAAGCTTTTTCGTGATCAGTATCAGTGTGGTGTGATTGAATTTTTTTCACGCATGAAAATCGACTTTGCCAAACAGCTTATCCGTGAAAACGATATGAATTTTACCCAGATTTCTGATTTTCTGGGATATTCGTCAATTCATTATTTTTCAAGGCAGTTCAAAAAGCTGTCCGGAATGACACCTACGGAATATGCCACATCTATCAAGGCAATCTCCGAGCTTCCGCAGCCTCATTCCTGAGTACAGAGGATATAAAACTGTAGAATATAAAATCCGTCAGTCGGACAAGGAGGAAAACATGCATATCTGCAAAGTAAAAAATTATCAGGAACTCAGCCGCAAGGCAGCTAATCTCATCGCCGCACAGGTAATCTTAAAACCCGACAGTGTTCTCGGACTGGCTACCGGCTCCTCTCCTGTCGGAACTTATAACCATCTGGTAGAGATGTATGAAAACGGAGACCTTGACTTTTCACAGGTAACAACTGTAAACCTCGATGAATATAAAGGCCTGTCCGGTTCAAATGAACAGAGTTACCGCTATTTTATGAACACCCATCTTTTCCATAAGATCAATATTAATCATGCAAATACTTACGTTCCGAACGGAACCGAGCCGGATGCCAGAGAAGCATGCTCTGCTTACAATGAGCTGCTTCACAAAATCGGTCCTGCAGACATTCAGATCCTCGGCCTTGGTCATGACGGTCACATCGGTTTCAATGAACCATCTGATCACTTTGAAGACGAAACGCATTGTGTAGATCTGACAGAAACTACGATTCAGGCGAACAAGCGCTTCTTCGAAAGCGAAGCAGACGTTCCGCGTCAGGCTTATACTATGGGAATCGGTACGATTATGCGCTGCAAAAAGATTCTGGTCGTTGTCAGTGGAAGTGACAAAGCACAGATTCTTAAAAAAGTCGTTCAGGGACCTGTAACTCCACAGGTACCGGGATCGATTCTCCAGTTCCATCCGGACTGTACGATTATCGCCGATGAAGCTGCTCTGTCCGAAATGGACATTTGATTATACGAACCAGCCAAAAAGGAGCCGGTGTGCTAAAACACCAGCTCCATTTTTGTACCCTTTCCGGGTTCACTTTCCAGATTAATCTGTGCGTTATGAAGAATTGCACCGTGTTTTACGATAGAAAGCCCAAGGCCTGTCCCTCCGGTTGCCCGTGAATGGCTCTTATCCACCCGGTAAAAGCGTTCAAAGATCCTCTTCTGTTCATCCTCTGCAATTCCGATTCCATTGTCTTCTACACAGTAATACGGATGCTCTCCGCGCATTCCGAGCGAAATCTTCACCGTACCTTTCAGATCGGTATATCGAATTGCATTGTCTGCAATATTGAAAAGCATCTCATAAATGACATTACGGACACCGTTTACCATTACCGGACTGCCATCCAGTGACACAGTAATATTTTTCTTTTTGGCAGCACTTTCGAGATGCTGCACAACATCCTCTGCCATCTCATAAAGATCTACTTCCTCAAACGGCAGATCACTGTTCTTTTCATCCAGTCTCGAAAGCTGTATGATATCTGCCACCAGAGCACTTAAGCGATATGCCTCATGATAAATTCTGCCTGAAAATTCCGGTACTTTTTCTGGTGGAACCATCCCATTCATCATAAGCTCTGCATAACCGGAGATTGACATAAGCGGTGTCTTCAATTCATGGGAAACATTTGCCGAAAATTCTTTTCGTACGGCCTCTGCTTCTTTCAGTTCTTCTATCTGCCTGGCAATCTGCCGATTCTGCTGATCGACTCTTTTCAGAAGCGGCCGGAGCTCCTCATACTTTACTTCTTTCAGAGGTTCCTCCAGATCCAGTGTATTGATCGGTTCGATCAGATCACGTGTCTGCCTGCGGACCAGCACAAATGCAACCGCAAGGATCACGATCAGCAGCCCTCCAAGAAGCAGAGAGCTCGACAGCATCGTGGAAAAGACACTGTCCGTTGTTCTTCCGACACGAAGGATATCCCCGTCTGCCAGCTTTACCGCACAGTAAAAATTCTGTTTGGACAGGGTTTCTGAATATCGCAGTGTTTCCGCATAGCCACTTTTTTCTGCCTGAATAAACTCCGGACGATTGCTGTGGTTCTCAAGTTCTGCGGAATCTTCCAGCGAATCAAACAATACATTTCCTTTCGGATCCAGAAGTGTAATACGAGCTGAAGTTGCCTGACCGAGTGCTTCATCCAGATAGGAATTTCCCATCTTTTCGACTCCATCCTGAATGTATTTTGTACTGTCCCGAACGCTCTCTTTCAAATCTTCATTGTACTTTTCATACATAACAAGACCTGCAGCAAGAAACGTAAGAAGTACAGAAAGAACAATCAGAAAGCAGGTATGATTCAAGATTTTTTTTCGCATATTATACTCCGATCCGGTAACCGACTCCTCGCACAGTTTCTATCAGATTTCCTGCTTCGCCAAGCTTCTGGCGAAGTGTACGGACATGGACATCAACTGTTCTTGTCTCACCATCAAAGTCATATCCCCATACATGACAGAGGATCTGATTTCTGCTCATGACCAGTCCCTTATTTTCCATCAGGTACTGAAGCAGTTCAAATTCTTTGCGTGTCAGTTCAACACTCGTATCATTCCAGCGAACCTTATGCTTGCCTACGGACAGGCTCAGATCGCCACATCTCAGTTCTTTGTCATCTTCCTGTTTGGAACAGCGGCGAAGAACTGCTTTTACTCTTGCCACAAACTCCATCATCCCGAAAGGCTTCGTGATGTAGTCATCTGCACCAGCCTCCAGACCTTTTACCTTGTCGTACTCGGCTTCTTTCGCTGTGACCATGATCACAGGGATTCCTCTGGTGTCTCTTGATGATTTCAGACTTTCAAGTATACTGTAGCCATCTTCACCCGGAAGCATGATATCCAGAAGGATCAGATCCGGAAGTTCTTCTTTTAATGCAGTTCGGAGTTCTTTGGCATTTGCCATTCCTTTCGCGGAAAATCCGGTTGTTTCCAGAGTATAGATCAGAAGTTCCCTGATATTCTTTTCATCTTCTACGCAATAGATCATTCTGTATCCGTCCTTTCTCACTGTAATTGTCTGTAAAAACAGATTTTTTATGGAAGTACATATTCTTTATGCAATTCCCCCAGACGGTTATAATAGGAATCATCCGGTTCATTTTTGAGGCTTTCCAGATGACTGTGTGTGTCATAAAGATTTTCTCTTACCTGTGTAACACATACACTGATATTTGAACAGTGGTCTGCAATACGCTCAAGACTCGTAATAAGGTCTGTAAGGATAAATCCCATCTCAATCGTACATTCTCCTAAACGCAGACGATTGACATGACGGCGCTTCAGTTCTTTGCTCAGCTCATCAACAATTTCTTCAAGTGGTTCCACATCGCGGGTAAGATTCAGATCCTGCCTGTCAAAAACCTGATATGCCGTATCCACAATCCTGCTTACCACTGCAATCAGCACCTGAAGTTCGATCTTTGCCTGCGGCGAAAAACTGATGTTCTTTTCATGGAGTTCCTGCGCAGATTCCATAATATTTACCGCATGATCGGAAATACGTTCAAAATCACCGATACAATGCAGCATGATCGATACACTGTGGCTGTCTCTCTCTGACAGATCTTTGTTGTTCAACTTGACCAGATAAGTACCAAGTTCATCCTCATAACGGTCGATTTTGCTCTCCAGCTTCTGGACCCTCTCTGCCTGTTCATCACTGTATGAATGGATCAGTCCAAGTGCAATATCCAGTATCTTTCTGGAATCCTGCTCCATATGTTTTGCCGCATTTCTTCCCTGCTCTACTGCGAAAGCCGGTTTTTCCAGAAAACGAGATTCAAGAATCATAAATTCCTGATCTTCTCTGCTGACTTCATTCTCTTCGTCATCACGAATCGTCAGACAGGCAAGTTTTACAAGAAGGTTAGAGAACGGAAGCCATACAAGTGTTGCTGTGATATTGAATACACTGTGTGTGATTGCGATCGTTGCCGGTGTTGCCATCTGTGCCATAAACGGAAAACGCACAGCTGCATTGATCATATAGAAAAGTACCATAAATACAACGGTTCCGATCAGGTTGAAATACAGATGGATCATTGCCGCACGCTTTGCATTTTTGTTTGCACCGATTGCAGAAAGAAGTGCTGTTACACATGTACCGATATTCTGTCCCATAATGATCGGGAATGCAGAACTATACGGAACTGCTCCTGTCATACAAAGAGCCTGCAAAATACCTACCGATGCCGAAGATGACTGAATGATCGCAGTCAGGATCGTACCGGCAAGAATACCTGCTACCGGATTGGAAAACTTCAGAAGAAGTCCTGTAAATTCCGGAACATCTGCCAGAGGTTTCACTGCGCCGCTCATGCTTTCCATACCAAACATCAGTACCGCAAAACCAAGAAGAATCGTTCCGACATCCTTTTTACGGGAGCTTTTTGTAAAAGTCAGAAGTACAATTCCGACCAGTGCAAGAATCGGTGAAAATGAGCTCGGCTTGAGGAGGCTGATAAAAAAATTGCTGCTCTCGATACCGGTAAGGCTTAAGATCCATGATGTGATCGTCGTACCGATATTGGCACCCATAATGATACCAACTGCCTGTGTAAGTTTCATGATGCCGGAGTTTACAAAGCCGACAACCATAACTGTCGTCGCAGAAGACGACTGGATCACAGCAGTCACACACATACCGAGCAGTACCGCCTTCCATTTGCTGGAAGTCAGGTTTTCAAGAATCTGCTCGAGTTTTCCTCCTGATACTTTGGCAAGCCCGTCTCCCATAACCTGCATTCCGTACAGGAACATGGCGAGACCTCCAAGTAATGTTAATATGCTGAAAAAGTCCATATTATTCTCCTTTACATAGATTTCATATGGCTTCATCATATTTGCGGCTTGTAAAGTTCTCACCAGTTTTATGTTAAATCTTTGTAAAATCGAATTTTACATAAATTTGTCGGATTTTACATTCTAAAAACTGCGGATATTTTCATCCTCATCGCCTGTTTTGTCAATGGAACGGATGATCAGATAATAACTGACATTCTCGTTGACTTTTACCAGTACTCGGTCTCCGACCCTGTGTCCCTTGAGGGCTTTGCCGATCGGTGATTCGATGCTGACACGGTTCTCCATGGAATTTCCACGAATGGATGTGACCAGTTTGTATTTTTCTACTTCACCGTCTTCTTCAAATTCCACCTCAACGATATCATCCATTCCGACCTCGTCAGATTTCGAAGAATCATCCACTACTGTCGCTGTTTTTAACATTCTCTCCAGATAACGGATGCGGCTTTCATTCTGGTTTTTGTGTTTCTTTGCTGCATAATATTCAAAGTTTTCACTGAGGTCGCCCTGCGCACGGGCCTCTTTGACCGCCTCGATTGCTTCTTTTCTTATGACAAGCTTGCGGTGCTCGATCTCTTCCTCAATTTTTTCTACGTCTCTTTTTGTGAGTTTTTCTCCCATTTTTATTCACTCCTGCTGAATTCAATGATTCGGCTGTCACCGTGTTTCCTCTGACAGCCTTTTTATGCCAAAGTATGCGAGAGAAGCTGCCAGCGGCAGGTTCTCTGTATTGCCTATCAGTATACACGAATTTATCGAAATTGTACACCCGTCAGCATCCGGCGTTTCTTATAGAATTTCTCACAAAACTTCTTTATAAAAACAAACAGAGAGCCCTTCATGACATTTCCCATCCATAAAGATCAGAATGCGCCACGTTGAACTCTCCTTTTTCTTATTATATATTCTTTTTATTCCTCATCCGCCTGATAGATACTTACATATCCTCTTTCTTCCACACGGACGATCTGCTCTGTTTCCTCGGTACTGTCCGGAAATATCCCGTTCGCCTCAAACTGCACACAGGTTCCGCAGGAGGAACTTAAGTTCCGTGGAACCGGCATGACCACTGCTTTCAGGTTCATTTTTTCACAGTTTTTGCGGAACTGGATGGCACCATAATGCGAATAAAAAGTTGCAATATAAGTCATCATTTCATGATCTTAAGCAGGAAATCATCGCCCTGCTCTTCTACCTGTACCTGATAGCCCTGATGCAGCACAAAACGGGAAACGTTTTCTTTTGCAACGACATTGTCGACAAGTACTTCATATTCGGCCTCTTTTGATGCCATCGCATTTTTTGTCTGAATTACCGGTTCCGGACAGGAAAGCCCTCTTGCATCTACTCTTTTCATATTTTTTCTCCTTTCAGGCTTCTGCTTTTCTCGTGGAATTCACAACCGCGATCACTGCCACAACCACAATGCCGATCACAACTGCGATCTTACCGTTTGCTGTCGGACCATCGGCTGAAGATGCCAGACCAAAGTTATGTGAAAAAGCTGCACCTGCCATCAGTCCGAGAACAGCTACAACAGAGTCAGTATTTCCCTCTCCGGAAAGAATGAGCTGGCGCATCGGGCAACCACCGAGAAGAATGCAGGCAAAACCGGCAAGATACATACCAAGTGCATTCCACAGTCCGTCGGTGTGTGCGATCGGCTGACCTGCAAATCCCGGATTAAAGAATGCGGTACCTGTCACAGCACCAAGAATCAGGTTCATGACAAGTGCACTTATAAGAATTGCCACAAATCCGAAGAGCAGTTTGTACTCACCAAACAGAACTGCATCGCGGATACCGCCAACCATACAGAGACGGGTTCTCTGTGCAACAATACCAACGATCACACCTGCTGCCAGAGAAATCAGGATTGCCGCATGTTTTGCTCCCGGACCGCCTTCCGGCTCTGTAAAGTGGATAAATGCCGGAGCAGCCACCAGAAGAATCAGCATTACGATCTGGAAAGCCGGATAAACAGCACCTTCCAGTTTCGGCATCTTATAAGAACGTTTCAGAGTGTAGCCTTTTTTCAGGAAAAATGTTCCTGTCAGAATACCACATACAAAACCAACCAGACCGAAGATAGCATTTCCGTCACCACCTGCCAGACGCAGGATCATACGGAACGGGCATCCAAGGAACATCAGACATCCGATCATAGCAAATGCACCCAGTGTAAATCTCGTGATCGGTGCAGAACCACCGCGTGGACGAAATTCTTTTGTGATTAGTGACACAATACATGCCCCCAACACCAGACCGATGATCTCCGGACGGATATACTGTACGGCTGCTGCGGAATGAAGACCAAGTGCTCCTGTCGTATCTCGCAGGAAACATGCAATACAGAATCCCATGTTTGCCGGATTTCCGAAGAATACCAGCATTGCCGAGATCACACCGATCAGGATTCCGGCCGCAACAATTGTTGTTTTCTCTTTTTTCATTTGTTTGTTACCTCCCTTTCCCTCTTGTGCTGAATTTTTTTGTAATTTGCACACTTTCTTTGTATAAATCATAACATCTTATTGACAAAATCACTAATTCAATATAGTCTTATTTTATGGTTATTTATAGATAATTTTTATAAATCAATTTAACTCTGACATTGTGAGGTGGATTTTTATGAAAAAAATATATCTGGATCAGGCAAGTACTTCTTATCCCAAAGCGCCCTCTGTTGCCCGGGCAGTATACAATTATCTGAGCGGTTCTGCCGTGAACGTAAACCGCGGTGGTTATCAGGCCGCTTATTCTGTGGAAGAGCAGATTTTTGAGACAAGAGAACAGCTTCTCCGACTTTTTCATTTCACTTCTGGAAAAGGCAAAAACGTGATCTTTACTCCGAATATCACCACGAGCCTGAACATCCTCCTCAAAGGATTACTAAAACCCGGTGATCACGTACTCGTCTCCTCCATGGAGCACAATGCCATTATGCGCCCCCTCGTGCAGCTTGCCGGGAACGGAGTGACTTTTGACCGCATCCCCTGCCGGAAAGACGGATCACTTCTTATAGACAAGGCTGAATCACTTCTTCGTCCCCAAACACGGCTCCTGGTATGTCTGCATGCCTCCAATGTCTGCGGAACGATGATGCCGATTCAGAAACTGAGTGACTTTTGTCAAAAACATCATTTACTGTTTATTCTCGATACTGCCCAGACAGCCGGAACCATTCCCATTGATATGGACGCTCTACATCTGGATGCACTTGCATTTACCGGCCATAAAGGTTTACGCGGCCCACAGGGAATCGGTGGTTTCCTGATCACAAATGAACTGGCGGCGCAGATCGAACCTCTGATCAGCGGCGGCACCGGAAGTATTTCCCACACAGAAGAAGTTCCTGCTTTTCTTCCTGACCGATTCGAACCCGGCACACCGAATATCCCGGGAATTCTGGGTCTGCACGCTGCACTTTCCGATCTGGAGCATATATCTATAGAAGAAATGTTTCAGCACGAACTGGATCTGACCAGATATTTTATCGATGGGATCTTTGCGATGGACCCATCTGAAATGCAGCTTCGCGTGATCGGAAAAAAAGATACCAGCGACCGGTGCGCCGTTGTCTCCATTCAGACGCTGCAGCTTGATATGGCACGGGCAGCATATGAGCTGGACAGTACTTATGGGATAATGACACGCGTCGGACTCCACTGCGCCCCGAGTGCCCACAAAACACTTGGCACCTACCCGGAAGGAACGATTCGTTTTTCCTTTGGCCCGGAAAATACGCGGCATGACGTAGATCAGGCACTGCATGCACTTGCAGAAATCACTGGAACACCTCATACTTTATAATATTTGCATCATATTTTATTCAGGAGATTACATCATGGAATTTAAACAATTGGAAGCTTTTGTTGCTGTTGTTGATTATGGAAGCTTTTCGGAAGCAGCCCGCAAGCTTTATCTCACACAGCCTACGATCAGTGCACATGTGCGTTCCCTTGAGGAAGAACTGCATACCAGGCTGATCCTGCGCACTACGAAAAAAACAACTATCACGACCAGAGGATATCAGCTTTATGACAGTGCTGTCCGTATGCTGGAAATCCGTAACAATCTTCTGGAAAATTTCACCGGTGTGCAGAAACACATGATTGATCTCTCAGCTTCAACTATCCCGTCTTCTTATCTGCTGCCTGAAATTCTGGCAGCCTTCGGCAAAACGCATCCGGATATCTATTTTCATTCGATTCAGGCAGACAGCGCCGAATCCATCAACCGTGTCCTTGACGGAACGGTAGATCTCGCTCTGGTCGGACAAAATACTCGCGATGAGACCTGTGTCTTTCTTCCATTCTGTCAGGATAAACTGGTCATTGCCACACCGATCACCAATCATTATCTCAGCTTACAGAACAAAACTGTGTCTTTCGAAGATTTTATCAAAGATCCGATCATTATCCGTGAAAAAGGCTCCGGCACTAAGAAAGAAATGGATCTTTTTCTCGAACGGATCGGTATTACTCCCAGTGACCTCAATGTCATTGCCCGCATGAACGATCTCGAAGGTATCAAAAAATCCATCGTCAACGGTCTGGGTATTTCCATTCTTTCTGCCCGCTCTGCGATCGATCTGCAAAAAACAAAGCAGATCCTTCTCTTTCCATTAGAAGAATCTGCTCATAAAAGAACATTTTATATTGTTTACAGCAAAAACCGTATCCTGAAACCGCACGTAAGGCAGTTTATCCAGTTCATCCAGAATTTTTACAGGACTTTCTGAATCACCAGCATTTTTTGCATGCTTCATACCCCTGTGAAAGTGCCTGTGATTCTGTCTCCTGCGTAGCTTTGTTCGGATTCATATTTCCACAATCCGGGATGCTGTGATATTTGCTTCCGGTTGCGGAGATCCAGACCATGCGTCCCTGCGTGTCAGAAGTATCGGTTTCTGCCGCATAGGATTCCGTTGCGGCTGCATCATTTGTATACTGCTCACTCTGATCCGCAGAACTGTCTGTACTCTGTTTTTCGCTTCCCGATGTATAATCGTTACACGGTTCCTGAGTCCAGCTTATCGTATTTCCGTCTGAAAGAGCGATGACCGTTCCCTGATCGTCTGTACGAAAGACTGGAATATCCATATCAGAAAGTTTTCCCATGGTCTCCGCTGCCGGATGACCGTAGGTATTGTTCAGTCCGCAGCTTATCACTGCCCATGACGGTGAAGTTGCTTCCAGAAGATCCCACGATGTTGAGGATGCCGAACCGTGGTGTCCGAGGCTTAATACGTCACAGTCCAGATTCATTCCCGTACTGATCATATCCTGTTCACTCGTCTCTTCCGCATCTCCCATAAACATAAAGCTGTTGTTTCCGTTTACCAGCCGGATAACCACGGAGTTATCGTTACTGTTCTGAGAAATTCCATCCGGTGCCATCACTGTAAAACTTCCGGTTCCAAACTCATAAGTGTCACCAACCGACGGATATTCTACAATGATCGCATGTGCTGTCGCCGTATTCATAAACGTATTGAATAAATCTGACGTATGCACATAATCAGATCCCAGTACATGCTCCACTTCAAAAGTATCCAGACATTTCACAAGACCGCCCAGATGATCTTCATCGTAATGAGATGAGATCATGTAATTGATGGTTTCCACCTGCTGATTTTTCAGATACTGTACCACTTCATCTGCATGAGATCTGTTTCCACCATCATAAAGAAGATTTTCTCCTCCCGACTGTACAAGGATCGCCAGTCCCTGGCCCACATCAATAAAATGAACAGCCATATCGCCCTGCCCGTCTGCCTTCGCAGTAACAGCATTTCCCGGTAAAACAAGGGTCAATGCCAGTATCATGGACAGTATAAACGTCATAAATTTGTTTTGTTTTTTCATGTATTTTATCCCTCTCATAATCTAACTGCACAAAACCTGTGATTTCTGTCTCAGATTATTTTACAGTTCTTCGATCCGTTTTCGTATCTGCGCTCCTGCATCCTCAAACAACAGATCTTTGTTGTAACGGATGTAGCGCTCACACTCGTATGTTTCAAGGAAACGTACACAGGAATAGTCTGTATTGATCCCGGATACAAAAATAACCATTTCCTGAGTGTTATAAAAAGCCGCCTCCATAAAATCAAATGCGTATTCCAGAGATGCCGCTGCCTGATCCCACGCTTCTTCCCATTCTCCGCGTATTTCTCCAAAAGCGGATCTCAAAATATCGAAAGCCTCTTCCCAGCTCTCTCCACTCTCTTTTTTCAGAAGTAGTCTGTAATTTTCCAAAAGATCAAGTGCCTTTCGGATCGTACGGTCTTCCCTTCTCTCAAGAAGACCTTCTTTCTGTTTCTGCTCCCGCTCCATTCGAAGATTATCCACATAGTCTCCCAAACGTTCCAAAAGCTTTCCACCTTCCTGTGGCTCTTTCAACAATTTCAGTATCTCAAATACTTTTTCCAGAACTTCTTCCTGCAAAACCACTTCACGAACAGCCTGACGTACCCCGGAGAACAGCAGATTGACAACACTGACTCGCTCATCAAACGGTGCATGCGAAACTTTCTTCACCATTGCCTCGGATGGTTTTCCTTTCAGGATCTCTGCAATCAGGTAATCCTGTTGGTATTTTTGATATAATTCGTAATATTCAGCAAATTCTACAGAAATCCGATCATGCTGGATATACTGCCCCACCACTTCTTTCGTGATATTTTTATTCAGCCGTTCATAAACTTCCATCATGCGCGACAGATCTTCCCAGCCACGTGGTGTTGCAAACTGTTTGCCGTCAATCGTCGTTTCCATCTGATAAAAGCAGTTACTGCGAAGTTCCAGATAAGCCAGAATCGCCGGATGGATATTTTCTTTGTAAGCATATTCTTTCCAGATCCGGTAATCCGGCTCCACCATGATCTTCTTTACACGGTCGAGCGTCACGACATCAAAATCACGCACTGATTTGTTATATTCCGGCGGGTTTCCTGCCGCCACGATCACCCAGCCTTCCGGAATCTCATGGTTTCCGAAAGTTTTGCACTGCAGAAACTGAAGCATTGCCGGTGCCAGGGTCTCCGAAACGCAGTTGATCTCATCGATAAACAGGATTCCCTCGGTAAGTCCTGTCTCGCGCATACGGTCGTAAATACTCGCTACGATCTCACTCATCGTATACTCTGTCGCAGAATACTCTTTTCCACCATATTCCTTCTTTGAAATAAAAGGAAGTCCGATCGCGCTCTGTCTCGTATGGTGCGTAATCGTATAAGCCACAAGCGCGACTTTACACTCTCTTGCCGCCTGTTCCATGATCTGCGTCTTTCCGATTCCCGGTGCACCCAGAAGAAGTACCGGTCTCTGATGAACCCTCGGTATCACGTATTCCCCGTATTCGTTTTTCAAAAGATACGCCTGCACCGTATCTACAATTTCCTGTTTTGCCTGTTTAATATTCATCATGCTCAGCTGTCCTCTCTCTTTCCAGTGCCTGTGTATCCAGAATCAGTTTAATCGCCCATGGCGGCACATCCACATCCCGGTAATCATCTTTCATAAAAATAAACGCGGTATCATACGGTGGCATCTTTGCCGGAAATGTTCCGTAACCATCCGTAAAATACAAAAGCCCGCGCAATCTCTGAAAAGCTCCCATATTCAGAAGTTTATCTACATAAGAAAATGCCGGTCGAAAATCTGTCCCGCCGAATCCACGGATCGTAAAATCAGACAGATATGCCTCCATCTCTTTCTCATTATGGATTACCTGATCATCCTGTATCTTTTCGTCACACTGGATGATGTGTACCTGTATCTTCCGGAAAAAACTCTCCGACTCTGACAAAACACTGTAAGTCTCCTCGAGAAACCTGTGGATCAGACTGCCATTACAGGACATCGAAGTATCCAGCACGATCACAAAGTCTTCGATTTTTTTCATTTCCTTCGTTTCCAGCGGTTCGATCAACGGCATATTTCCGTAAAGCTCTGTACCGAGATGGTAATAAATCGGATCAAAGGAATCCATATCTACCTGCATCTCCTCTTTCAGCACCGAAAACTTCCTCAGAAATTCTTTATAATCATAGCGTTTCCGGTTTTCGGCCTGCAGATGTTCGACCAGTCCCGGTGAATCCCCTGCCGCCTCTTTCGAAAAAAGCTCGATTTCTGTCTGCATCTTACGACGCATATCTTCCCATTCTTTCTGGCGGCTTGCCATCCCGCTCTTATTCTGCGGTGTATACCAGAAATGATGGTCATCCATCCGAAATTCCTGCTCCAGATGGACGATTTCATCTTCCTCACATGATGTCAGAAGATAATAAAGTGCCTCTGCTGTCAGAACATTCTGTTGTTCTTTCCACTGCCGGTACTTTTCTCTTCGCAGACTGTTCGGGCGAATGTAAACAGCCTTTTCATAGAGGTCATCCATGATGTTTTCTACTGCAATATCCGCTGCAAGATCCCATATCCTCTGATCACGTTCTTTCCTGCTCCAAAGATGGCAGAACAGACAATGCAACACCTCATGAAGATACATATGATTAAGGCGCACCCGGTCTTTCATAAAAATCTCTATCAGCCATCCCGGGGCTGCATACAGAAGTTTTCCGTCAGTTCCCATCGCACCTGTCTCACCGGAAATGATCGGTTTCAGCGCACCAAATGCACTTTGCAGAAACCGCATCGCAACCGCCATTTCGTTTCTGGAATTTTTCAGGATATCTTCGCAGATTGCCAGTGTCTCTTCTTCTTTTTTTCTTTCCTCATGAACAAAATTTCCAAACTTGTCCCTGTACTCTTTTTTCACAGTTCAAATGCCTTTCTCTGTTTCCTGCCATGCTTGCCGAGTTCATTCATCAGAATACTTACCCATCTGGAATCACCGGAACTCTGTGCCGTCTCCAGCATCTTTTCTGTCGTCTCCCTGTCAGGAGCAATTTCTTTTAATATATTCTGCATGGCTTCGTATTCTTTCTTTTCTCCCAGAAGCGCGACCGCCTGCTGACTGTGTTCTTTGATATAGATAAGATATTTTTCGCGTGCCTCCCCGGTCATACTCATTGGATATAAGATCCGGTCAAGTGCAAGATTCAGCACGATACGTTCCTGTTCCCATGCAACGGCATACGGAAACAGTTTATCATATTCCAGTGTGTGAAGCTTTTTGTTCACAAAACTGTTCCGATAACGGATGCCACTTCCATGAACATGATTTTCGAGGATTCTTGCCGGTGTATTTTCAACACCTTCCTCAAAAAATTCCGGGAACCAGAAACGCCCCAGTTCCCCATCTGTTTTCATATCTACGCGCAGTGTCTCCGGCAATTCCGTAAGGAAATCACGTAGTGCAGACTGCCCGTTTTCATCTGTTTCCACTATAATCTGTTCCATCTTATGGCATCCTGTCAGCGCACCGGCACCAAGATCTTTCATTTCGCCGCAGAATTTCAGACGGCGAAGCTTAAAACAATTATAAAACGCATATCTGCCAATTTTACGCAGGAAGCGCGGAAGGCAGATTTCCTCCACCTGATTGCCTGCTGCCTGTGGCATATCATCTGCCGGTGTTTCTTCTGTCCCGTTTTCCGTGCAGTAAGTACCTGTTTCTTTCTTTTTATTTAATTCTGACACATCTATATGATCTGAAAAAATATAGGCGCCAAGTTCTGTCACCGGAAATCCGTTCAGTGTATCCGGAATCTCAACAATCCCGTCATATCCGAATACACGATTGACGCAAATTCCTGTCTTATTTCTTTCATATAAATAAATCATTCTTTTTCTCCCAGACGGATTTTCTCCATCTGCTTCTGCATCTCCTCTGACATATGATCAAAAAGATAGGTTTTGCTGCTCTGTCGGCGCTGATGCCATTCTGCACGTGCAGCCTTTTCCGTATCTTCGATTTCTTTTTTCAGTCCCTGCGCTGAGATTCTGTGTGCACCCTGGCCCATGATTATGACTTGCTCCAGGCCATCCGAAGTTGCCACCGTCACCTGATACTGTCGTCCGATTTTATGGACAGTTTTTTCGATATACTGATCGGCTGTCTCGGCTTCCTTCGTATAAACCACATAAATATTATGATATGGGATGACTTCTTCCCTGTGTCCTTCCACCTTGTAAGCATCCAGTACAAGAATCAGTGTACATTTTCGATATCCCTGATAATTGCTCAGAATATCCATCAGCTTATCACATGCCGCATGAATATTTTCTTTTGCAAGCTCATTTAATTCTTCCCATGAAAAGATGATATTGTAACCATCAACCAGCAGGTATTCTTCTTTACGCGGCTTGCCGGCTTTATAGTGTGTCGTCGATACAGATGCATGAACGGTCTTTTTCTGAAAAGCACCACGGTCACGTTTCACCGGTCCGAAAGTACGTTCAAAAATCGCCTGCAGTTCTTCCTCCTCTGCATAGCTGCCGCTATAGGAAAAACTCTCGGATTTTTTGCCGGATTTTCCACCATTTCTTCTGGTCTGCGCCGGGTTATCCACCTGCGAAAATCCTGCATCCTCATTTTCCACATCTTCATACCAGTTCTCACTGTCCAGTGCATCCATATCCACACTACTCTGCAGATGCATATAGTCTTCCACCTGATCCCATGGCACAACAAATCCAGCCCCGTGTGCACAGAAAACAGAACCGGTCGGATTCTCCAGATCGGCCTCCGGGTCATAGCCCGTATTCAGTACAATCTCATCCTGATTTCTGCACGGCGCATAACCTTTTAGATTACAGAAAAGTTTGCCTGTTCCATGTGTGTATGCGATCACTTCTTTCTGATAATCCCGCATCTGTGAAACGGCTGCTGTGCCTTTCAGAATTGCCACTTCACCATCCGTCTCCGGTGATTCGAATGTTCCCTGCATCTTCTGTACATCGGTCATTGCACGGCCGATCATTTCCGCCGGTACTTCCAGTCGGAATTCATAATACGGCTCCAGCAAAATACTTTTTGCCTTCCGCAGTCCCTGGCGTACTGCACGGTATGTCGCCTGACGGAAATCGCCGCCCTCTGTATGTTTGGCATGTGCCCTTCCTGTCAGAAGCGTGATCTGCACGTCCGTAATCGGTGAGCCGGTCAGAACACCGATATGTTCTTTTTCTTCAAGGTGTGTAAGAATCAGTCTCTGCCAGTTACGCGCCAGTATATCTTCACTGCATGCTGTAAAAAACTGACATCCACTGCCCGGCTCTCCCGGTTCTATCAAAAGATGCACTTCTGCATAATGACGAAGCGGTTCAAAATGTCCCACGCCCACAACCGGTTCTGCAATCGTCTCTTTATAAACAATACTTCCGGCTCCGAATTCCACTGCCACATGAAAACGGTCCCAGATCATTTTTTTCAGAATCTCTATCTGTACTTCTCCCATCAGTTGTGCATGGATTTCTCCAAGCTGACTGTCCCACAGGAGATGAAGCTGCGGTTCTTCCTCCTCGAGCATTCTCAGCTTCTGCAGCATCTGATGTGGATCACATTCATCCGGAAGGATGATCTGATAGTTGAGAACCGGTTCCAGTACAGGGAGTTCTGATTCACTTTCTACTCCAAGTCCCTCACCCGGATAAGTTTTTGTGAGACCTGTCACCGCACAGACAAGACCAGCCTCTGCTTCCTGCGTTGTCTCATATTTTGCCCCGGAATACAGACGGATCTGATCCACTTTTTCTTCCCACGAAGATTCTTCCACTTTTCTACCCGGCAGACTTTGCCCCACACCTTCCGATGAGAGCAATGTCTTTACCTTCAGGCTTCCGCCGGTGATCTTCATATACGTAAGACGGTTTCCCTGCTCATCCCGGGCAATCTTGAAAACTTTTGCACCAAAAGTTTCCCGGCGCTTCGGTTCTTTCGTATACGTGCGAAATCCGTTCAGAAATTCTTCCACGCCTTCCATTTTCAGTGCGGAACCAAAAAAACACGGAAAAACTGTTCTCTGTGCGATGAGTGCCGCACTCTCCGCTACAGTCACTTCGCCGGTTTCCAGATATTTTTCCAGAAGCTTCTCATCACAGACTGCGATGTTTTCCATCTGCTCCGATGAAAATCCCTCCTCTGCGCCTTCTGTCTTTCCGAAATCCACACAGTTTTCATGCAGATGATTTTTCAGATCTGCGAGGAGTGCATCGTGATCCGTCCCCTGCTGATCCATTTTATTTACAAATAAAAATGTCGGAATCTGGTATCTTTCCAGAAGCCGCCACAATGTCATCGTATGGCTCTGTACTCCATCCATTCCATTGATCACAAGGATCGCATAATCAAGCACCTGCAGCGTACGCTCCATCTCCGCCGAGAAATCAACATGTCCCGGAGTATCAAGAAGTGACACTTCCATATCGTCTGTTTTCAGCAGTGCCTGCTTGGAAAAAATCGTGATTCCTCTTTCTTTTTCCAGTTCATACGTATCCAGAAAAGCATCTCCGTGATCCACTCGCCCGATTTTTCGGATCTCGCCGCACAGATACAGAAGCCCTTCCGATAAAGTTGTCTTTCCGGAATCGACATGGGCCAACAAACCAGCACATATATGTTTTTTCGTTTTTTCAGGCTTCTGTTCGCCCATAAAAACGCCTCCCTTCGCGATGGCATAATATCGAATTATACCACAAAAGGAGGCGTTGGTCGAGATTCTGTTGCACTCGGTTCAATATAGGTAAATTGTAGGTGTTACACCTAAAACCATACCAACGACAATAATTACACCATACCAAGCAATGCTCCATCCCTCTGTGCCAAATAAATTTTCAATCAAATACTTACCTTTGCTACACAATCAGAAATTCATTTTCTTGTTCTATATATCTGCAAAAGATAAATATACCGCAAATAATTTCCGGAACGAAACCGCAAATATCTTCCACAATCCATCCTCCTGCAATGCCCTTGTGCATAATACGAAGAACCTCTGAATTGTGGGTGTTTAACAGAGAATAATTCTGGCAATTGTGCATAGTCAAAAGATATTCCTCGCCGTTCACAACAATATTGGCATGGTCAACTCTTGGCATTCTGCAAATTGGCCATCCTGCCACATCGGGATCATTACCATCTGCATATCCGGGGCGAGCAGAACCGACTACCTGATTTTCGTTGTCGGTCACTAAATATTCCCGATTTCTTACATCACCGGAACTTGCTTTTGATTCATCGAGATAACGGGTGTCCGCCGTCAAAAGCAGCTCACCTGCGATGCTGAGAATCTTTCTTTGCGGACCGAGCAACGCACTTTCTATTCTTGCTAAGGCAAGCTGAGATTCATTTTTATAAAGGGCTCCTGCCTTTATCGTGTATTTCATAACTGCGCCTCCTCTCTTATACGAGTGAATACAGGATGATTCCTGCAAATCCCGAACCTGCCATAACCCAAAGCGGATTTGGTTTCCACTTTTTTAAAACAAAAATGCCAATAACAAAAATAATCGCAGCAATCAAATCCAACGATGCCAAATCATTCGGAAGCGTTCTCTGTCCGTAGAGTGCCATAATCAACAGTGAGATACCCGCTGATGCGATCATTGCGATGACAGCAGGGCGAAGTCCGGCAAGAATGCCCTGCACCATATTCAATCCACGGAAACGATAATAGATATAGGCAAGGGTCATTACAATAACACAGGATGGAAACACACAGCCAACCGTTGCGATGACAGCACCAGGAAAACCTGCGACTTGGATACCAACAAATGTTGCTGAGTTGATGGCTATGGGGCCGGGTGTCATTTCAGCGATGGTCATAATATCCGCAAATTGTGTCATTGTCAGCCACGGGTAAATATCCACCACTTGATTCTGAATCAAAGGCATGGCAGCATATCCACCACCAATGCTGAATAATCCAATCTGAAAGAAGCTCCAGAACAATTCAAGGTATATCACCGTTTATCACCTACTTTCCGCATTTTTCCTTGATGCCACGTATCCGCTGCCCCGATCACGCCACAGACAAGAATAATGGCTATGATATTCACAGAGAAAAAGCGAACGGCTACAAAAGAACCAAACATAACAATAACAGGCAGTAGTCGTTTTTTCTGAAAAATGGTTTTTGCCATATTGATCACAACATCACAGATTACTGCCGCCACTCCGCAGAGCATTCCTGCCATTGCCATATTTACAATGGCATTATCTCGAAATGCCTGATAAGACATGGAAATAATAGAAATAATTATCAATGGCGGCAATATAGTTCCCAATACCGTGAGCATTGCACCGGAGAACCCCGCCACATGATAACCTACCAAAATGGAAGCATTAACTGCTATTGCGCCCGGAGAAGACTGTGCGATTGCGGTCAGATCCATCATCTCATCTTCTTCAATCCAACCAAGTTCCTCCACAAATTTCTTTCGCATCAACGGAATGATTACAAATCCACCGCCAAAAGTGCAAGCACTCAGTTTAAAAGTAGAGAAAAACAATTTTTTGTATTTTTGCAAACTATTCACTTCTAAAAATGCCGTCCTTTCTATATTTACTAACATTATACCGCTTGATTTCTGATAGCGGAAATAATATAATTTTACAGAAAGTATAAGTATTTTTATATAAGGAGATTGTTATGACGATACGACACATGATAATATTTCGTACCGTATGCGAAAACGGATATAATTCCACCAAAGCAGCGAAAGTTTTACACATGACACAGCCAGCAGTCAGCCTTGCCATTAAGGAATTGGAGCAATATTACGGAGTACACCTGTTTGACAGAATCGGCAGACGACTGCAAATCACCGATGCAGGGCAGCATTTTCTTCAATATGCGATACATATATCCGACTTGTTTTCAGATATGGAAACAGGGTTGCGTGATTGGGATTCTAAAGGAGTCCTCCGTATTGGTGCAAGCATCACCATCGGCTCGCAGTTTTTACCTAACTATGTAAAGGCATTCTCTGAACTTTGCCCAGGACTTGATGTCAGAGTTACCGTTGAGCAATCAGAACGTCTGGAACAAAAAATTTTGGCAAATGAATTGGATTGTGCGTTGATCGAAGGCATTGCACATAATCCAAATATCGTTTCGGAAGCCTACATGGAAGATCATCTGAGTGTTATATGCGGTACGGATAAGGGCTGGACACAGGGGCAAGTTATATCCATAGAAGATTTTCAAAGACAACGATTTCTCTTGCGAGAAAAAGGCAGTGGCACACGAGAGGTGTTTAACCGTGTGGTTGAACAGGCTGGCATCCACATTACCCCAGTATGGGAAGCAATGAGCACAACGGCACTTGTCAATGCTACAATCAATGGATTAGGAATTGCTGTATTATCGCATCGAATGATTCTTCCGGCTCTGCAACAAGGCTTGATTTGTACTGTCAAAGCAGAGGGGTTGAGTTTCAGCCGAAATTTCCATATAATTTATCATAAAGATAAGTTTTTAACAGCTTCGGCAAAGAAATTTATCGCATTATGCAAAGATTACGAAAACGATTATCCGTTACCATTTTACAATGGTTTATATTAATAAATAGGAATTTTCAACCATATGTACTTGCTTTTCGTCTGCGTTTTTCGCTGCATAGCGTTTGCAGACGGATAGACAATCAGGACTTGTCCAGAACATAGGACATGCCACCCTGCTCATAGGTCTTGTCCAGTCGGCAGAGATTAGGATACTTCTTGGAGAATACCGCCAGTCTGGTTCTCAATCCGACATTGTAGGTCTGGATGTGTGCTGTGTCCTCGCCCTCGTTGAACAGGACGATTGTTTCTTTTTCGTATTTCTTGTTTATATCAGAGATTTACTGGGTCATTCTGGCATTTCAACAACTGAAATCTACGCATGGGCAGATAAAAAGATGAAACGGACAGCTTTGATGGAGGCTTACGACAGCCCATCATCTGATGAATTACCGACATGGAAAAAGGTCCTATTTTATAAGATTTTGATAGGTTGTTACCGTCTGTCGGCTCATACATGTGCCAGCATTCCAATAACCAGTTTTTTCATTTATGATTCTTCTTTCAATTTGTTTATTCTTTGATGTACAAAGGTGCCAGTTTCTGCACGATCACTTCGCTGACGCGGATCAGCATATCCAGCTCCTTATCCTGATTGTTCAGATATGCATGGAAGCATCCCTGAATGCAGAACGACAGCATAATATCTTTTTCCGGATCATTTTGGTATTCTGGAAAATTTTCTTTGATCAGACGCTTCAATTCCGCCTCCAGACAGTCTCCCAGATGGCTTTTTTCTGTACCGGAAAACAGAATATTGATCAGCGAATGATTGGATACCAGCGCGATATACAGATTTCTCGTAAACACATCCGGATCTTTAAATGGTGCCTCCTGCTGTCTGGAAATATTGGTCAGAACAGCCGTGATCGTCTCGGATTCAAGTGTCTGTGACAATGCATAAATATCCTCATAATGACTGTAAAATGTTGACTTGTTAATGCATGCCAGACTGCACAGCTCCCTTACGGTGATTTTTTCCAGCGGTTTCGCCGCGCGTAGTTCCAGAAATGCATTTCGAATTGCTTTTTCTGTTTTTTCTATTCTGATATCCATATGACTATTCTCCTTTTCCGACATTTTTTTTAAATCGTCGGTTATCCGCCATTTGTCCGAAATCGTCGGTGGACAGGCGGGAGTTTTCTTTTTATAGTATACTAAACTACACAACCAATGTCTATTATCTGCAAGGAGAGTACTATGGATTTTTACGGATTTTATACAGGAAAAATTTTTGATGCCTACAAATATCTCGGTGCCCACACAGAAAAACAGGGGGTAACTTTTCGTACGTTTGCACCTTCTGCTTCACGCATTACCCTGATCGGGGAATTTAATGAATGGCAGGAATGGGATATGAACAAAGTATCTGACGGAAATTTCTGGGAATGTTATGTTCCACAGGCAAAAGCCGGACAGATGTACAAATACCGCATTTATGACCGAAGTGGAAATGCTGTGGATCACTGCGATCCATATGGTTTCGGTATGGAACTCCGTCCGAACAGCGCCTCCATCATCCGTGATATGAACGAATACAAATTTAAAGACAGCCAGTGGATGCAGAACCGCAGTGACTGCCGCAAAAAACCTCTCAACATTTATGAAATCCATTTCGGTTCTTTCCGCAAGCCTTCTGACAAAACAGACGCCTGGTACAACTATGAAGAAATGATCGATATTCTGATCCCATATCTCACCAAAAATGGCTACAACTATCTTGAGATCATGCCGCTGAATGAATATCCATGTGACGAATCATGGGGCTATCAGGCAACCGGATTTTTCAGCCCGACTTCCCGCTACGGAACTGCGGATCAGCTTAAAGCTTTTGTTGATGCCTGCCACAAACACGGCATCGGTGTTCTGATGGATTTTGTTCCGGTACATTTTGCCGTAGATTCCTACGGACTTGCCAATTATGACGGAACTTCTCTTTTTGAATATCCGAATTCCGCTGTCGGTGTCAGCGAATGGGGAAGCTGTAACTTCATGCACTCCCGCGGCGAGACAAGAAGTTTTCTGCAGTCCTGCGCCAATTACTGGATCAGCGAATTTCATATGGACGGTATCCGCATGGATGCAATCAGCCGTGCGATCTACTGGCAGGGTGACCCGGCTCGTGGTGTCAATCTGAATGCCGTAGAGTTTCTCCAGTATATGAACCAGGGCCTGAAGGGAATGCATCCATCAGTCATTCTCGCCGCCGAAGATTCCACTTCTTTCCCGAAAGTAACCGATCCGGTCGATCAGGGCGGTCTTGGTTTCGATTATAAATGGGATATGGGATGGATGAATGATACACTCAATTATTTCCGTACTGCACCCGAATACCGTCCGGAAAATTACCACAAACTCACATTTTCCATGATGTATTATTATGATGCCCGTTTCCTGCTTCCTCTCTCTCACGATGAAGTCGTCCACGGTAAGGCAACGATCATGCAGAAAATGAGCGGTGATTATGAAAACAAATTTCCGCAGGCACGTTCTTTATATATGTACATGTATGCACATCCGGGTAAAAAGCTGAATTTCATGGGAAACGAAATCGGACAGTTCCGCGAATGGGACGAAAAAAGAGAACAGGACTGGATGCTTCTTGATTATCCGGCGCATGATGCATTCGCACACTTTATGAAAGATCTGAATAAACTGTATCTGGAACATTCTGCTCTCTGGGAAAAAGATTATGAGGCCGACGGTTTCAGATGGATCGACTGTCATCAGGAGGGACGCTGCATTTATGTCTTCGAGCGAAACAGCAAAAAAGAGCGCATCCTTTCTCTGTTTAATTTCTCCGATCAGGAGCAGGTCTACGAGCTGAAACTTCCTGATGCGCAGAAATTAAAAGAACTCCTTAACAGTAACCTTGCTGTTTATGGCGGCACACAGAAACGCAAAAGCACCGCCAAAACAATCAAAGACGGCAGAATCCTTCTGACCCTGGCACCATATTCCTCTGTATATTATCTTGCGGAATAAATTTGAGCCCCCGGCACAATACCGGGGGCTGTTTTATATAATTTATTATATTTTTCTTATAATCTTCCGTAGCGTCCTGCAAGTTCCAGCATTTCTCCCCGCAGTTCTTTAGAAAATTGTCCTTCTTTCAAACGCCATTTCCAGTTCTTTCCAAGTGTGGACGGCTGATTCATTCGTGCGGAATTATCAAGTCCCAGATAGTCCTGCATCGGTATGATACAAAGATCAGCTACACTCTGCATTACAAGGCAGATGAGATCATCGCACAGTTCTTTACCGGAATCATGGAAATTATTCAGATATTTACGAACCTGTCTGCGCTCCTGTGGTGTAATATCCTCAAGCCAGGAGATCAGCGTCTCATTGTCATGAGTTCCTGTATAAACCACGCAGTTTCTCGGATAATTATGCGGCAGATAATCACTTGCATTACCCGTATCGCGCTCGTCAAATGCAAACTCGATAACCTTCATATTCGGGTAGCCGCTTTCTTCGACCAGCCGCTTAACCGTGTCGGTCATATAACCAAGATCTTCTGCAATGATCTCACGATGTCCAAGTTTTTCTGAAATCGTGCGGAACAACTCGATTCCCGGGCCTTTTTCCCACCAGCCGTTCTCCGCTGTCTTATCACCGTACGGGATTGCATAATATTCATCAAATCCGCGGAAATGATCAATACGCACTACATCATACAGACGGAAACAGTTTGCAATTCGTTTTACCCACCATTCATATCCGGAATTGCGATGCACTTCCCAGTTGTACAGTGGATTTCCCCAGAGCTGTCCTGTTGCAGAAAATCCGTCCGGCGGGCAGCCTGCGACCTGTGTCGGACAGTTTTTTTCATCGAGTTTAAAGAGCCATGGATTTGCCCATGTGTCAGCACTGTCCATTGCCACATAGATCGGAATGTCACCGATGATCTGGATGCCTTTTTCATTTGCATAAGATTTGAGTTTCATCCACTGCTGGCGGAATTTGAACTGCATATACTCCTGAAATTCGATTTCAAAATACATTTCTTCTCTGTAATAATCGAGCGCATTCTGCCAGCGGAGACGGATGTCCTCAGCCCATTCACTCCACGGAATACCGCCGAAGCGTTTCTTCACTGCCATAAAAAGTGCATAATCTTTCAGCCACCATGCCTCTTCTTCCTGAAATCTGCGAAATTCCGAATCCATGTATACGTTACTGCGTTCATATGCTTTACGGAGCAAAATCATACGTCCTTCATATAATTTTGCATAATCTACACTTGTCTCGTCTGTTCCGAAATCCATGCTCTCACATTCTTTTTTTGTCAGGACGCCTTCTTTTATCAGTTCTTCCAGACTGATAAAATAGGGATTTCCTGCAAATGTGGAAAATGACTGATACGGAGAATCGCCGTAGCTTGTCGGACCAAGCGGCAGGATCTGCCAGTAACTCTGTCCTGCTTCTTTCAGCGCATCCACAAACTCATATGCTTTTTTGTCAAAGCAGCCGATTCCATATTTTGACGGCAGACTGCTGACCGGAAGCAGCACACCGCATTTTCTTTTCTTTGCCATTCTCATTCCTCCCATATGTTTTTTGTAAACGAGGAAAACCAGGCGATGTTTCACGCCCGGTAATCCTTCATTATCCGTTATAGTTATTTTGTCATATAGGAAGGTAAATCGTCAATATTCATAATCGAGGGTTTATGTTAAATTTTGAAGATTTCCTCTTAATCCAGATGAAAAACAGGATGAAGATCCTTGCATACCGGACTGTTATCCGGATTAGTTTCCATAATATCTGCCATGAAATCCCACCATTTGCGGTTTATCTCTGTATCTGCACTCTCACTCCATTTTTTTTCATCTTCTATTTCTATATATCCAAACAATGTGAGTGTTTCTTTATCCAGAAAAATGGAATAATTTTTTCCGCCATATTCATGTATCATATCTTTCATTTCCGGCCAGAGCAGATTATGACGTCTCTCGTATTCCTGTTCCTGTCCTTCATACAATTTCATTGTAAATGCTTTGATCATATCCGTACCTCCTGCATTTTCCACCATACAGAGAACCTGCCACTGGCAGCTTCTCTCGCATACTTTGGCATAAAGTTCAGGACTGCCGTAGTAGCAGTACAGCAGTCCTGTTTCCAAGGGTTATTTAAATTGTAATTAGCGCCTGATTAATAAACATCTTTCCATTCATCGATATTGGATGGCTCAAATTTGAACGGAGAACCGAGAATAACTTCTGTACCGCCGTCAGATGCCTCTGTAACTTCATACTCACCGAGATCTCCTGCTGTAAATTTATCACCTGCTGCACCTGTAATCTCTTCATTTACAAGAGCTATGGATGTGTATGCACCCAGACGTCCTACATCTTCCGGATTCCACAGGAACATATACGGGCAGGAATGTGCATCATCATCACCAATGTACTCTGACATTTCAGAAGGAAGTCCGAGCCCTGTCAGTTTGCAGGAAGAACTATTATCCTGAAGGACTTTTGCAGCTGCTGCAATACCTACAGTTGTCGGCGCGCAGATAACTTTCAGATCCGGATATGTCTGCAGTAATGCCTGTGTAACATCTGTAGATTTCTGAGGTTCATCATCTCCATATGCCACTTCTACAAGCTCCAGTTTACTGTATTTGTCATCTTTCATAACTTCTTTCATTGCATCGATCCATGCATTCTGATTTGTTGCCTGAGATGTCGCAGACACGATTGCCCACTGGCCTTCTCCACCGGAAATATCCAGAACTGCATCCATAAGTGCTTCACCGATTTCTTTTACACCAGCCTGATTTACAAATGTCATACGGCTGTCCGGGTTGACTTTAGCATCAAGACAGGAAACTTTGATGCCTTCATTCATAGCATCTTCCAGTGCAGCCTGAAGTGCATTCTCATCATTTCCTGCAATACAGATTCCATCAACCTGCTGTGAAATCAGTGACTGGATTACAGAAATCTGTGCATCAGCAGTTGCCGTTTCCGGGTGTTTTATGATTGCTGTGCCACCTTCTGCCTCGATAATTTCCTTAAATCCCTGTGCCTCTTTTTCATTGTACGGATTACCGGCTGCTTTTGTAACAATTGCAAATGTCTTTCCTTCTGCAGCCCCCGCTGCCATTACAGGTGATACGGTTCCGAGAACCATTGCTCCGCAGAGAAGCGCACTGATCACTTTTTTATTCATTTCTTCTTCCTCCTTTAAAGTGAAATTATATACTTAAACACGCTCGTGTAAGTATTTCTTTAATAGACTGCATACGGAATATCCATAAGTTCCGCTATTTTCTTAAAAAGTCCTGCATTGTGTCCAATCGATAGGGCCAGATGATGTGTTGGTGCTTCCACAAACCACCGGTCCATATATTCTGCCGGTTTCTGACTGAATCGAATATGTGTCGATGTATTTCCATTTAACAAAATCGGAGCATCGATTGCCTCACCTTCGCTGATATTAAATTTCAACCTGCCATCTCCGGTCTGTGTCACCCCAAGAGTCGTAACTGCTCCCGGTCTTACTTTTGCTTCAACAGATACTCCACTTCCTCTTTTTCCATGGTATACACCCATTCCACGCAGGATTGGTTTTCCGTTGGAAATTGCAAAGTGGAACGGTCCATCGTGTCCGAGGATCATAGTATCCCGGTTAAAATCTGCCGCAACTATTTCGCAGAAGCTTCCCCCTGTTCCACAGATGTCTGCAATCTTCATTGCCAGTGCTGTTTTGATATCTCCTTCACCTGCACAGGCAATTCCCTGCGCATTCAACAGTGAAAATCCTACAATAAATCCACTCTGAACTTCTTCCAGATAATCATCTCTTCCATGATAATAATAAGAAACACTGTCCAGATCTCTGTCTCGCACCATTTTTTCCTGTGCGATTGCAACCTTTGCTGACCATGTAAGCTGCTCTTTTGTAGGTTTTTTTGCAATCGGATCTGATGGCGAATCTCCTGAAATTTCAAAGAAATCCTGTATCTCTTTCAGTTTGTTCTGCACTTCTGCATCTGTAACCGTTTTGAGATATGCGTCAAGATCGCTCATTTCCAGAACTTCTATATCCATTCCCGTCTGTGCCTGCAGCATCGTGAAATCGCTGTACATATCCAGCATTCCACTGTAATATCCTCCCAGAAAGCCAAATCTCGCCCATCTGAGATTTCGTTTTACAGCGGCCGCCCTGCACCATTCCTCAATTTGTTTCCATGCTCTGACTGCTTCCGGTCTTTCACTGGTTACTTCATCTGCCTTTGCAAAATCAGGTGTTTCTGTAAGACCAAGAAGTCCGTTTACTGCACGGAATGGAATGCCCGAACGGTTAAAGGCATTGGAAATTTCCGGAATGGAACATCCGACACACTGTGCCAACCATCGGTCTGTGCCGGTAGTATCATATGCCATTTCCGCAGTTGGCTGCAGATTTAATATAATAACAGGCGCATTGTTGATCTGATGAACCGGAAGTACTGTTGCACTTGCGTAATAGGTTGCCGCATGTGAGAATACAATATCAACATTATTCTTATTGAAAAATTCACCTGCTTCGCGGCCTTTTTCCTCTGTATCTACCATTCCGAAATTGAACACTTCGCCCCATTCGCTGAGTCTTTTCTCAATAAATCTGTTATACCCCATGAGGCAGTCATACAATCCTTCAAACTGTCCCCAATAAGTATTTAATCCCGCACTGTATAGTCCGATGCGTGCTTTTTTCGGTGGTTTGATTTTTGCCAATCCGCTCATTTTGCATACTCCTTATATAAATATCTTGTTCTCAATTTATCTTGTTTCTTTTTGTTTACATGCTTATTATAAGCTGATATAATCTAAACTACATTAGTTTATATTGGCACAAAATATCAATATCTTGCTATATGTTTGAAGGAGTTTTTATGCAAAATATATCGACTCATAAATATATGGAAAAGCTGAATCTGACCTGGAGCGATGACTCGATTCGTTTTATTAATACGGCTACACCCAGAGCGCGCCAGACTTTTTTCTATGTGCAGGAAGTGGGGGATTTCTGTACTTCCTCCCCCTATTTCACGGAAAGAGAAAACCTGAACAGTTTCCTCATCATCTACACGCTTAATGGTAAGGGATTACTGAAATATCACGGCAGTAAGTATTCTCTGCATCCGGGAACTACCGCATACATAAACTGCATGGAACATCATCACTATGAATGTCTGCAAAACCAGAACTGGGAATTTTTGTGGCTTCATTTTAATGGTCCCTCCGCACTCGGCTACTATGAAGAATTTATGCGGAATAATTTTCATATTCTGGATTCTCTTGATCCTTTTTTTATGGAAAGTACCATGCGCAGAATCCTTTCTATTACGCAGCGAAAAGATATTCATTCAGAAATACTCTCGTCATGTCTGATTACCGATATACTGACGCGTATTCTGATTGAAAATGACACTGAAAATCTCAGTCTGGGTTTTATGCCTGCATACCTGAAAACAGTTTTAAAGGAAATTGATCAGCATTTTCAGGAACCCTTATCTCTTGAGTTCCTCGCCATCACAGCAGGTGTCAGCAAATATCACCTTGCCCGCGAATTCAAAAAATACCTCGGTATGCCACCTAATGAATATCTGATTGTCACCCGTCTGAATCATTCTAAAACCCTTTTAAAATATGAAGACCTTACAATCGAAGAAATTGCATATTCCTGTGGCTTCCATCAGGTAAGTCATTACATCAATCTCTTCAAAAAGCATGAAGGATGTACTCCCTTAAAATTCCGCAGAGAATGGCACAGCAACGAGGCTGTCAAGCCTCCCGATGCACAGTAAGGAATCCTCCGGCAATAAAGAAATATCAAATGCATTTTACATCCAGATGTATAATAAACAAACCTCCTGTATACATTAACTTTAAGGTTTTCCGTAAATCTTAAAATCAATATATACACGGAGGTTTGTTATGAAAAAAAATGCTCATTCAAAATCTGACAGCTCTGCAAATCAGGAGGTCATTGACTCTTATGATTTTATGTCAAATGCCGCATCCTCTCAGGACTGTACCGGACTGATCCCGGCAGGACCAGTGGATGAAGAAGAACTGAAATCTTATGAAGCTGTATATCATTACCAGCCACCCAAAGTCGGCATAAAGAAATCCGAATGATTTCTGATTTTCTCTGTCCTGAAAAAAATCTACTTTATTAAAAAAGTATCCTCTCCGTATTGGAATCATCTTATCTCGACCACAAAAGAATAAACTTATTTTTCTGCTGCTTTTGCAGCGTATTCAGTTGTCACAAGATCTTCGTATAATACACGCTCGTTCAGTTCTCCAGAATCTTCAAGAATATCCTCCAGAAGTTCGAAGCTTTCTTTTTCAAAAATCAGGTCAGCTTTCCAGGTATCCTGCTCATAATAACGTTTCACGATCGTCGTGACTGTGTCGAGATCTGTTTCTGCAAACTGCGCTGCAATCACCTCTGCGATTTCTTCTGGTGTATGACTCTGCACATATTCCATGCCTTTTTGGAGCGCATTGGTGAACTTCTGGATAATCTCCGGATTTTTTTCCATGTAGCTGGTCTTTGCACTGTAGGAAGTGTATGGCACATAGCCGGAATCCACTCCCAGCGAGGCAACGACATATCCTGCCCCCTCTTTCTCCAGAGCCGTCGCTGATGGCTCAAATTCTACTGTGAAATCAGCAGATTTATCTCCTGTAAAGGCTGCCGCTGTAGATCCGAAATCAATGCTCTGATCAATCGTCAAATCTTTCTGCGGATCAAGACCGTTTTTGCGGAGAATGTATTCAAATACCATTTCCGGCATGCCACCTGTCGTCACTAATACCATGTAAATAATCATCTGCTAGCTGTTTCGCAGTGGTTTCTGCTGATACATCCGGCAGATAGTCTTTGGTAAGCTGCGTGATTTCTTCTTTTGACTTTACAATATTGTATGGCTTCAATGGATTATCTGTGGCTTCAAGAATTCCAAGTTCCTTCATCAGCTCAATATATGGAAGGATACTCTGTTTTGTTTTCTTGAATCCCAGATCAGTAATATGCTCTGACAGATATTTTGCAGAAGAAAATCCACGTTCATCCTCAGCAATCAGTTTCATCACAATCGCAATCATGGTATTTTCTCTTCGGTTCATTTCATCAGCAGGACTGTAACTAATCAGATTAGACAAGCCGTATTTCAGTGTAATTTCCGGCATCCCGTCTTCGTCCACTACGATTTTTTCAATCAGAAGTTCAATGTCTCTTCGGTCAAGGCTGCCTCCTGCAATGATTTTATCTACCACCTCAAGAGCATTTTTTAGTTTATCCTTTACATCAGGCGTTTCTATGGCAGTTTCATTCAGTTCTTTTATCTGCATTTCCAGACCATGAATCTGAGCAAATAAGTCTTTCTGCATGGAATCATACGTTTCGTTGATTAAATCTTCATTTCCTGCAGCGACAGCCAGATCTTTTACTTTTTGGGTAAGCAGAACTTTCAGTTGACTTTTTCGCTCATTGATAGTTGTGTGCAGTTCCTGCCGTTTTTCCGCTATTGTTTTTTTCTCTGCTTCAAAATCCTTTAAATCATAAGTGGAAATAACTTCACAGAGAGCATTTCGACACATCTTGATATAAGTCAGAACATCTTCCATCAGATCATCTTCTTCAATTAAATGTGCCTTGGAGCAATAACGTCTGCCTTTGGTGTTATAAGTGGTACAGATGTAATATTTCCGTTCCTTGCTGGAAGTTTTGCGTTTAATTGGTGTAAGGCGGCTGCCACAGTCTTTACAGAACAGGCAACTGCCAAAAGGATTCGGAATCTCTGAGCCAAGCCACTGCCCCCGGCTTCCCCGATAATTGGTACGGTTACGTTTTCCCTTTAATTCCTGTACCAACGCAAAGGTAGCCTTATCAATAATTGCTGGGTGATGATTCTCAAAAATACATTGTTCTTCCTTTGGCACACGTTTATCTTTTCCATGAACCGTATTTCTTGCACGTTTTTTCAAACGAAAAGTACCAATGTAAAAATCATTATCCAGTATTTCTTTTATCATAGCATCAGACCATTTAGAAGCTACCTGTCTTTTGGACAATCTACCTTCTTCTATTTCACGTTCACGCTGTATCATAGATGGAGTCGGTGCCCCCTGCTCAGTCAAATATGTGGCAATTTTACGATATCCCGAACCAGATAAATATAAGTCGTAAATCTTTTTAATATATTCCGCTTCTTTCGGTACAATTTCCAGAACAGTTTTATCTTTTTCATTACGGCAATACCCAAACGGTGGTCTGGTAATCAGTGTTCCTTCTTTTTGTCTGGCTCCAATGGCACGTTTGATTTTCTTACTGGTGTCTTTTACATATCGCTCATTAAACCATGTTTTAATGCCAATCGTATCGTCACTGGAATCCATAGAATCATAATTATCGTCAATCACCACTAGATGCTTTCCACGTTCCTGAAATTCGTCCAGAAGCAAAAGAACCTTTGCATTGTGTCTGCCAAGACGTGAAAAGTCTTTAACATATACGGTATCAATATCTTTATCCAGATCAGCCATCATCTGCTGAAATCCCGGTCTGTCAAAGATATAGCCGGAAATGCCATCATCTTCATACCAGCGGTCAATAACCACACCATGATCTGTTGCATACTGGTTGATAATCAGCTTTTGATTTTCTATGGAAACATAATTCCTTTTATCATCGTCTCTGGAGAGACGGACGTATCCTGCATTCATAGACGTTCCTTTCTTTGAATGTAAATATATTTATTAAGCATTATGTAATTATATTATATATCTAAAATTAAAAAATGTATATAACAAAATTTTAAGATTCTTAGAAACAGATAGTGTTAGATGCGTTTGTTTGATTGCGGAAACATGTAGAATTTGATATAATTTTAAAAATAGCAATTTAAGGAGATAGTTATGGCTTTTGATTTTAAGAAAGAATATAAAGAGTTTTATATGCCTAAAAATAAACCAGCGATTGTAACTGTTCCTAAAGCAAATTATATTGCAGTCAGAGGAACGGGTAATCCAAACGAAGAAGGTGGGGCATACCAGCAGGCAATTAGTGTATTATATGCAGTTGCATATACTTTGAGAATGAGTTACAAAACAGATTATAAAATTGAAGGTTTTTTTGAATATGTAGTTCCACCACTCGAAGGATTTTGGTGGCAGGAAAATATACATGGTATAAACTATGCTGATAAAGATTCATTTAATTGGATTTCAGTTATTCGACTGCCTGATTTTATAAATCAAAAAAATTTTGAATGGGCAGTTGAAACAGCGACTAAAAAGAAAAAAATCGATTGTTCATCGGCAGAGTTTTTGACTATTGATGAGGGATTGTGTGTTCAAATAATGCATTTGGGAGCATTTGATGATGAACCTGCAACTGTTGCACTTATGGATACGTATTTGGAGCAGAATGGATATGTTAATGATATGAATATGGAAAGATTACATCATGAAATATATCTGTCTGATGCAAGAAAGGTTGCTCCGGAAAAATGGAAAACTGTTATTAGACATCCTATAAGAAAGATTTAGATAACTTCCAGTTCGTATAATTAAAACACAGGTTAAATTATACACTATCCCAGTGATTTTTAATCAGTGCTTTGATTCCATCATGAATATTGATGTTTGAATTCCCATCCAGAAATGTGACAACTCGAAAGCCGATATTCGCATATTTCTTGCGTTCAGCTTCAAATTCTTCCTGTGAAGAAAAATCATCACGCCAGAGATAATACGTTGGCTTACGCAAGGCTATCACATCCTTTCTGTTAATTTTTCTATAACTATCATATAAAAAGTGGACAGTTTTCGTGTCTGTCCACTTTAAAATAATTTTACCGTTCACGATCTGAATGGTTTAATTGTCCTCGTTTTGCCAGGTCCCGTATTTCTGGTGGAATACGTCCCATCAGCTTCTGGAGATTTTCATAATCGGCTCTGAGTCTGGCATCATCCATTTTCTTTCGTATACTGCTGGACGTTGCTTCTTTTACCTGTCTGCTTAAATCCTGTGTCTGCCTTTTTAATGATACATTATCTGACTTTAAGGAACTAATCGTCTTATCATATTTCCGAACCTGCGTCTGAAAGTTCTCTATTGCAGGAAAAAATTTCTGCAATAGTTCCACAGCTTTATCTGTATTTTTACCAGCATTAAAAATATTTGTACTTTCCAACAGATCAGTGATTTGCTTAGCCTGCCGGGTAAGATGCGCTGCTTCTTTAAAAAGTCGTGGTGGAATATGTTCACGTCCGGTCATGCTGGCAGCTTCTCCTCGTTCCAAATCTGGATATTTTTCTACCATATATTTCCAGAACTCATCCTGCCACCAGGTCAGCTTTTTCTTATTTCCAAGAATCTCTTTTGCACAAAGTCTTCCATCCTGAGTTATCGGGACAAAAGAAAGGTGCATATGTGGAGTTTTCTCGTCCATATGCACCACAGCCGAAAGGATTGTCTCTGAATCCTGATATTTCTCTATAAATTCCAAAGCTGTTTGGAAATACGCTCTGATTTCACTCTTTTTCTTACCTTTGAAAAATTCTGGTGTAGCGGTAATTAGAACTTCAACAACACGTACACTGTCTTTGCGTGTCCGGCATCCGTATTCTTCAATCAGTCGATTCGACTCTGCCCGGTACTTCCCGACTGGTTCAATGAAATGATAATTCAAATTTCTTCGATTGTTGTCTATATCCGGATTACTGGCATATTTTTCTTTTTTCCGTTCATTGTGAGCTTCAATATTGCTGATTTCAGGTCCTTTGTATTTTGCAAATCTTAAAATACCGTATTGTGCTTTTTGCATTTGTACTTCCTCCTTTCCCAAAAACAGGCTAACTGTCATATTATTTTGACAGCCAACCTGAAAAATATATAATGTGTAACTTACATTGAATCACTACGTACATACGTACCAGATTAATTTGTCCATTCTTTCGGTACGTACGTACACTGGGAAGCGTCCATAAAACCATCTGTATAGGACGGCTTTGTAATAACCTTTACTCCCGTAAATCCCCATACTCGTCTCCCTGCAGAATTTTTTATTGTATTGCAATGTTCCAGATTATATTTTGCTTGAACAGCAATCATAGCATCTGAGAAACTTCGATTTTTTAATGCGGTCATGGAATTTTCTTCACACCAGAGACGATAGCTTTCATACAATTCTTTGGAACTTGCACTTGCCTCTGCCTGAAAGCGAATATATCCTTCTGATTCTAAAAACTCCAGTACATTGTTATTATCTCGTTTCACATTTTCACGATTCGCCTTGATACGGGGACTTTCTGTAAATTTAAAATTCTGACGGACTAACCTTTGTAACCCTTCAAATGCCCAGAGAAAAATACTTTCGGCTTCATTTTTCATTTTTTCTGCCAGATAGGGATCATCTACACGATCAACAGGTTTCTCTTTGGTTGTCAGTACTAATTGTCTTCGGTAAAATCCATCGCTACGGTCATACAATGCCTGTAGATCTCCATTGCTGAATGCAAGTAATCTGGAAAAAAGCCATCCCTGGTAACTTTGCTTTCCTTTACGTTCCAAGTCCATTTTCCCCTGAGCAGTAACGATAGATTTCACATAACTGGTCTGTTTCAAGGCTTCCATTCGCATATCATCATCTACACACAATAAAATGTGCTCAAGGTCAGCTCTGGCAAAGCGGTTTTCAGAAATTTTACCGATACTTCCGTCTTTCGTATTCGTGCCTAACAAGCTGTTCAAAACAGCACCAATTTGTGATTTTCCCTCGCCACCATTGCCTTTTATAATCATCATGCGTTGTCCCTTATTGCTTGGAATCAGACAATACCCAATAAACTCTTGCAAAGTTGGAATATCTTCCGGGTAGAGTAGTTGTTCTAAAAATGCCAGCCATGTGGCAGCTTCTGGTGCATCTGGATTATAGTTGACCGGAAGACGCATTCGCACAATATCCGGTTTTTCAGGTATAAATGTGCCACCTATATATAGCGTTCCATTTGCAAGATGGACTTTATTGGCTTCTGGTGGAAAATCCTCTACATAAGCTGCCAGTTTCATAACTTCCAGAATATTTGTTACTTTGCGTGGAACGTTGTTGATGGCATAATGTTTCAGACTTTCAAATATTTCTCCACGAAGGGGCAGATCATCTGTGATCCGCCCTTCTGGAGTAAAAAATGCATTGTTGGCAAAGAGTATTTTGTGCGTATGGAGAAATTCCTCACAAAAGGCTGCTTCATTGATATTGGTTCCGTCAAACCAAACTGGATAGTTACTAAGCTGCTTCTTCTGCATATGCATCCTCCTCATCACGAGTCCCTAAAAGATATTTCAAATCTTCCAGATAGCCGGTTTCTTTCATGGATTTTACAACTTCAAAACCTTCCTCCTCATCTGCAAAGGTCAGATAGTCTGCCAGATATTCGATATAACTCAGATTTTCACATGCTTCTTCAAATCGTTCGTCCATAGGTAAATCTGGTCGTTCTGGTGCATACAGTGCTTTCCATTTTTCCAAACGATGAAGATATTCGCAAACCATTTTCTGACATTTACATAATTCTTTCTGTCTGTTCTTTGTTTCCATGTACTCTGGCTTTTTCAGAGCTGCTATTACTGGCGGATTATCTGGTGTAATACCAAAATCTACAGCAATTTTCTTGGCGGCTTCATAGTTACTCAGTCCGAATAGATTTGCAACAAATTGAATCACATCTCCGGTAGCACCACAACCAAAGCAGTAGTAATAAGTGGTATTCAGTTTCATACTTGGATGATGGTCATTATGAAATGGACAACAGATCATGTTGTTTCTTCCAATTTTCATGCCATAATATTCTGCAGCCTGTTCGACTGTTACAGTTTCTTTTATTGTTTCAAATAATCTCATTCTATTTTCCTCCTAATTTAAGTTTGAATTTAAAGCTGTGCCGTTTTATCCAGATCCTTTCCTGACAGGCAACCCTTCTCGGCGCTGTGTCGTCTTTTTGTGAGCGCTCTTTTCTGATCAGAAAATCGTGGCGGTTTATAAAGCTCCGGAACGGTCATTTAGTTTTCAAGGTTCTGTCTGATCGATCATGTTGACAGTTTAGCATGAAAAAATCGCACCCTTGATTTATTCACGTACAATGAAAATCACGAATACGATTTGATAAAAAATTGCAAATTTGCACAGGCACAGATATAATGGAAGTAGTTTAGGAGGTGACGAAACAATGGGAAAATCTGATTTAATAGAAGATGAAACAAGTCTTGCATACCGATTGAGTAATTTGCGGAAAGACCATGATTTAAGCCAAAAACAGTTGGCTGATCAGCTTCATGTGACTCATTCACAAATCAGTCGTATTGAGAGCGGTGAAACAAAAAATCCTAATATAAGCATTGTAATAGATGCCGCCAGGTTTTTTCATGTTTCTACTGATTATCTGCTTGGAATCACTCAGATTACTTCACCCAAAAGTTATGATATATCGGAACTTGGACTGTCGGAAGAAGCAGTAACGAGACTGATTACCACAAGAATAGATGTAGATATTTTAAACCGATTATTGGAACATGAACATTTTCCCAAATTATGTATTATGATTCGGAATTATTTTGATGATACCATTGCTGATGGTATCATGGCACGAAATAAGGTCATTGATTTGGCTGTTGATCAACTGACTGATTTGATGACTGTAGAACCCTCAAAAAGAAAAGAGATTATAAAAGATAAGCAGTTTTTAAGCTCACAAAAATTAGGTGCGAATGAAGCGGACATCGAAAAAATCAAGATTCAGTTTATGGCAATATTACGTGATGTTAAATCTGGTATACAGAGAAAAGAACCAATAAAAGCGGTTGCTACAGCCGAAGCGATACAGATAATTCGGGACGCATTGCCTGATAAACCGGTTTCTGATATTACAAGTACTGACGTAGCAAATGCAGTAGCTTTTTATATGGGACAGACAACAGATCTGAATGACGAAGGACTTGCAATGGTACAGAATTTGGCAAAATATATTTGTGATAATAGCGTGCAAGAAAAGAATTCAGAGAATAGCTGACGTAAGCATGGATATACCTTTCTTCAAATGTGGCATCGTCTGAATAACAGCATCGTCATGCTAATATTCAGACTCAGTTCTGTACTTTCAGGTAACTCCTTTACGGAGTACCTTTCAGCACAGAATGCCGGAAATTGGAGATAATCGCAAGGATATAGAATTTCTTTCCGGCAGCCACAATTTCATAAAGGTATAACACACTAGACTTTCCTGTTGGAAAATCGTGTGCCAACAGGGATGCTACTCGCCCCTATTGGATGACCCAGAGTAATACTTAATGAGATAATTTATAAAAAAGATAGCAATTACAAAGGAGGTATTTTGTATGCAATGCTCTTATGGTTCTATATGGCGTAAATGGGATTTTCACGTTCACACCCCATATTCCATTTTAAATAATAATTATGGATTTAATCCATTTGAATTGACTGAAAGTGATTTAGAAACGGAATTTGATGAATATGTAAAAAAACTTTTCACATTAGCTGTTGAAAATAATGTTGCTGCAATCGGAATTACAGATTATTTTATGTTAGAAGGATACAAACGCATAAAAGAAAAATATCTTTCTTCTCCTTCTAAAATGCTCCAATGTTTTCCAGATGATGAGCTACGCCGTAAAATAGAAAAAATTTTTATTTTTCCTAATATTGAGTTACGTTTAGAAAATTTTGTTGGTCGAAATGCAAATTCGGTGAATTATCATGTTATTTTTTCTAATGATATAACAATACAAGATATCGAAGAAAATTTTTTACATCAATTGACTTTTAACTATGATAGTGGAAATACGCGATCATTAACCCTTTCAAATATAAAAGAATTAGGAAGTCAAATAAAGAACAATAATAATGATTCTGGTTCCGACTTATTAGTAGGCCTAAATCATGTAACTGTAAATTATGCTGATATACAAAAAGTACTTGAGAATAATCCTACATTTAGGAATAAATATCTTATTACTGTGCCTGTTGATGAAGATCTGTCCCAGATTAGTTGGAATGGACGTGATTATTCTACTAGAAGAAATATATATAAACAATGTCATTGTTTGCTTACATCTAATGAAAAAACAATAAAATGGGCATTGGCAGCCGGCAGAGAAGATACCCAAATTAAAGAATTTGGCTCAATTAAACCTTGTATATGGGGCTCAGATGCACATGAGTATCAGAAAATGTTTAAGCCTGCTGAAGACCGACATTGTTGGGTGAAATCTGAACTGACTTTTGAAGGACTACTGCAAGTTGTTTATGAACCATCCGAACGAGTTTGTATTCAAAATGAACAACCTGATATTGGAGATATTCACCAAATAATTGATTCGGTAAGATTTGAAAATGAAGCTTTTCAAGAAGCTCCTATATATTTTAATAGTTCATTAACATGCATAATCGGTGGAAAATCTACTGGAAAATCAATGTTACTACGTCAAATGGCAAGAGCCATTGATAATGATTATGCTCTACAACAAGAAGGACGTTTACCGCATAACACATTTCCCAGTGTTAAGACCACCGTCACATGGAAAGATGGTACAAGTAATGGAAGAAAAATAGTCTATATCCCTCAAACTTTTTTGAACAGTACTATTGATAATCCAGAAGAGATGACTGCTATCAATAAAATTATTTTTGATGTATTGTTACAAGAACCAGATATTAAAAAAGCTTATGAAAATTTAAAAGCAGATACTGACAAAATTCAAAAGAAAGTTCAATTATTAATTGATGAATTAATTGCTGATAAAACGAAATTGACGGATTTAAATGAATTGATAAAGAAAGACGGTTCTTCATCGACCTACAATTCAACTATTCAGCAGTTAGAATCAGAGAGAGAGGTACTGGCACAAAAAGTAAATGTTACTCCGGAAGAAATTAATCGTTTTAACGAAGTTGAAAAAAATATTGAGTCTATTGTTTTAAAAAATGAAAAACTACACTATGAATTAGAAAATCAAAAAAAGATTTTTAAGGTATCTGTTGTAGTTCCTGGATATTTTTCTTGCCTAGATGGATTATCGATAGAACATGATTTTTCTAAGGATTTTCCAGTTACTGAAAATACTTTAAATTCTGCATTGACAGCTTTAAATCAAGAAATTTTGCCTAAATGGGAAACTATTATCAATTTAAATTGTAAGAATTTGCAATCATCCATTAGTCAAAATAATCATAATTTGAACTTATTAAAAGAAGAATATGAATCTTTAAAGGAAAAAGTTGCTCAAAGTGAACAGCTCGGAAAATTAACAACTCGCATTAATGCTGAACGTAAATTATTACAATCTGCAATCGAACGAGAGACACAAAAAGAAGATCTTCTCAAAAGTATTAATCAAATAAAAGAAAAAATTATTGCATCTCAATCAGATTATTTGGATATATATACTACTTTTGGTAAAATCATAAGATCCACAGGAACTTCAAGAAATACTTCTTTGATATTTGATGCCGAGATTGTTTGGAAACAAACAGAATTTATGGAATGTTTAGCTCGAATTTTTAACAACAAGAACTTTACACCTTTTAGAACTAAACATAACTATGATCTTACAGATTTAAAACCAGAGGACTATGGGAAGCAGTTCCTTTCAACTCTTTGGAATGCATGGGAAGAGCCAGAAAAATATGGTGGATTATCATTTAAAGCAGGAAACACACTAACCGATGTTTTATCTTATATTTTCAAAAATTGGTATAACATTCATTACATAGTAAAAAGCGGAAATGATTCTATTGAAAGTATGTCTCCTGGTAAAAAGGCGTTGGTTCTTCTTGAAATGTTAATCAGTCTTGAGGATAGCAAATGTCCAATATTAATTGATCAGCCAGAGGATGACTTAGATAATCGATCTATTTATAACGACCTCGTTCAATACATTAGACGAAAAAAGAAAGAACGTCAAATAATTATTGTTACTCATAATGCTAATGTTGTTTTAGGCGCTGACGCAGAAGAAATTATTATTGCAAATCAAGATGGGATTGGAACTGAAAATGCAGAAAAGAGATTTGAATATCGTAGTGGAGCGATAGAAAATGATGAGATATTAACCGATGATACTGGAGTTCCATTAAAAGGTATTCTAAATCAAAATGGTATTCAAACTCAGATTTGCGATATTTTAGAGGGGGGACATCCTGCTTTCAAGCTTCGTCAAAACAAATATGCAGGTATTCAACATGATTAATTAACAAACTATACAAAATAATCTACTTTAAACATAAAATATAAATCATATCATATACTACGATAGAGGTAATTTCTGATTGACTTTCTTAGTTATATCAGTTATATTATCTTTAGTGATCAGATTGCAGAAACTTGAGAAGCCTGCGATCGGGGGAGGGTGCCGAGGCCCCTCTCCTTTTTTCTTTATCTGGAACATTTTGCAGTGAGGTACATATGAGCAAACCATTTATTACATATACCGCACAAGTTGAAAAACTGAAAAATGAAAAAAATCTAGTTATTACAGATGATGATTTTGCGGTAGAATCCCTGCAGAATATCAGTTACTATGCATTAATTGGTGGATATAAACATCCCTTTATTGATATTCATACCCGCAAATACATTAATGAAGCATGTTTTGAAGACATAGTTGCTCTTTATGAATTTGATGAAGAGTTACGTGGAATATTCTTTAAATATTTATGCCGCGTAGAAAGAAAAATGCGTTCGTCTATTTCTTATCATTTCTGTAAAAAACATGGCGAACGTCAGGAAGAATATCTCAACTCCAATAATTACGGCAATATTCCTAAAAATAAAAATGGAATTACCAAATTAATCAAAATGCTAGATATGATGGCGAATAAAAACAAGGATCATGAATATCTTGTTTACCAGCGTAATAAATATCACAATATTCCGTTATGGGTGATTATGAATGCACTTACATTTGGTCAAATATCTAAAATGTTTGAATTTTTACCTCAAAATATGCAAGGAACAATTTGCCAAGATTTTGGAGATGTCAAGAAAAATGAGATGATAAAATATTTAAAGGTATTAACACTGTACCGAAATGTATGTGCTCATAACGAAAGATTGTTTTCCTATCACACATATATTGATATTCCAGATACATTGTTACATAAAAAATTGAGCATTTCTAAAAATGGTTCAAAATACACATATGGAAAAAATGATTTGTTTAGTGTAGTCATTACTTTTCGTTATCTACTTCCAAAGACCGATTTTTTACTGTTTAAAAAGCAATTATTGCATATTTTTGACCGATATGAAAAACAGAATTCAAATTTGAAGTTGAATGATCTTTTTGCATATATGGGATTTCCGAGTAACTGGAAAGAGCTAACAAAATTTCGTAAAATATAAGTGGAGATATTAGCATTCCCAATTCAAATTGTTTAATTTGAAGATATAATGTAAATAGAATGATTTTGCATATTGCTGCAGGTTGTGATAATATAAATGTATATCATAACCGCCTATTATCCAGATACAAAGAAATTTAAAGATGATTTAAAGAATTGAAGAAAACGGTGATGGATATGTGCATGTATTGCAAAAATAGTACAATGCACGTCGTAAATTATAATAATTACATTATTGTAAAAAAATGTTCTATGGTTTGAATGTGAGCAGTGTCGAGAAAAATATTATACTGATGAAGTCATGGAACAATTTGAAGTGATTATAAATATGGAAAAGAAACTGATGCTAGAAATTGCTGCGACTGATTACAAACAGGCATCATAGATAAGAAATTCTCCATTAATGAAATCCGTTTGAATTTTGAATTACAAATAAATCATCAATAATTTGATATATAAAGTTTTGAAAGATTAACGAATACTTTGTACATATTAACCCAAAATGTTGGAGGTAAAAATGTATTATATGTATACAGATGAAGAACTTCGTTCTTTATGTCGCCAAAATATTGAATCATTAGAAATGTGGGCTCGCCGGATTATACATGACCAGTTTACTCAAAAATATGGAACAGATTTCTTTAATTATAAAATTTCTAACGAGAATTATTTGATTAAAAAAGAAGTTCGTGAACATATTCAATGTATGCTAAAAAAAGAATCAGGACGTTTTTCGAGAGCTGTGGATACACTATTTTTTGAACATATCATTTATTTTCTCTGTAATCCTGCTTTTTACCGTGATTTGTTTAAAGCCGTATTAAAATATGCTTATCCGCAAGGTCTCGAAGAAGCACGAGAGTTTTTAGAAAGATTAATTCCAATTCGAAATGCTCTTTCTCATTCGAATCCAATTTCTGTTCGACAAGCGGAGCAAGCTATTTGTTATTCGCATGACTTTATTGAAGGTATTAAAGAATACTATAAAGAAAAGGGGCTGGAGCAAGTGTGGACTATACCAAGAATTCTAAAAATTAAAGACTCTTTGGGGAATGTTTATGATAACCCAACAGATAAAAATGTTGGTGGATCTATTTTTCAACCTTTACAAGAGATTCGCTATGGGGACACATACTCAGTGAATATAGATATTGATTCTTCATTTTCAACAGATGAGTATGATATTATATGGGAAAATCAAAATATTCAAATTAACGAGTTTAATAATTGTAAAAATTTTGTTATTACGTTTAAAGAAGTAGATGTATCTCAAAATCACACAATAAGATGTATTGTAAAGTCACACAAACCATGGCATAAGTATCAATTCTATGACTGTGAAATTACTTTAATGTTTCCGGTTCTTCCTCCTTTATAATGCATTTTTCTCACAGGATTTTAACAAGTATAATGAATAATCGGGGCGTATAGCCCCGATTTAAAGTAATTGCATACTTGAAGCTATTCTATTTTCTGTGACTTCCTCGCACTGTTCAATCCATCCACCCAATTACATAAAATCACAATCGTCTTATAATTTACATTGATATATGTACGCCACCCTTACGTCCGCCGAGAACTTTCCTTCCCTTCAAATCTTCCCACTTAAAGTCCTGCATTTTCTCTCTTGCCACAAGGAAATTTCCTGCACGCTGAGTAAGCTGTGCGAAGTTCACCGCCGGGTCGTTTGCCCCTTCCTGATATGCATAAATCGACGCTTCCGCTCCCATGAATCCGATATCTGCTTCACCGGAAATCAGCGCCGTCAGAACTTTATCTGCTCCAAATCCTGTCACGAGTGTCAGATCCAGGCCTTCCTCTGCAAAATATCCTTCTTCGATTGCTACATATTGAGGTGCGTAAAAAATCGAATGCGCCACCTCATTTAAAGTAACTTTTGTAAGTTTCTCTTCAGCTCCGTCCTTCTTTGCCGCAAAAGCCGTTATCGGCAGTGCTGTTACGGCAAGAACAATCGCTGCCGCCAGTGAGATCCATTTCTTATTTTTCATGTGGAGACTCCTTTACAGACTTCTTCTGTTAGCATATGCAGAAAACAGAGAAACGTTCTCGATACAATATTTCATTACACAGACCTGAATGATTTATTTTGAAAGGATGATGATTGAGTCTTCTATCTCTGATTGTATGTTTTCGGATTACACCCGAATCTTTTCCGGAAGGCGCTGGCGAATCGGCTGGGATTACTGAAACCCACCATCTCTGCGATCTGTGTCATGGAGTACTGGCCGCTCTGTACCAGTGGTAAGCTTTTGTCCGCCCGGTATTCTTCCAGATATCCGGTAATTGTTTTTCCTGTCATTTTTTTGAACAGACGACAGCATACTTCTCTGGACAGATGTATCTGATCTGCCAGTTCCTGCAGGGAGATCACAGATTCAAAATGTGTATTAAGATAACTCAGCATTTTTTCCAGCCGTTCCAGCTCCTGCTGATTCGGCGGAACAAATTTTGTCAGCTCCCTCTGATGATCAGACAGAATCATACTGAATGCTTCACACAGAAGTCCTCTGATCTTCAGTTCATAGCAAAATGGTTTCCGGTCAAACACTTCTTCTACCTGATTCAGTTTCTCAAGGATTTCTTTTCCATTTTCGTCCGAAGCAGTCAGGTGAATACAGGGCACTGCAGAGTTCTGCAAAAAAGGCCTGAAACAGTTTCTCTCAATATCACTTCCAAAGTCCCCATACAGAAAATCCGGCCTCACAAGAATCGTATTATATCTAACATGTTCATTTACTGGTGAATTGCAGCTATGAGGTACGTTTCTGTTCAGAAGGAAGCCGTCACCCGGCCTGACGCTGTAGCTTTTCTGATAAACCTGAAAAACAGCCATACCCTCTCTCAGAAGATTTATTTCCAGATCATCATGCCAGTGGATCGGTACAGTCTTTCCCTCAAACGCCCACAGATCATCATGGCTTACCGTCATGGGAAAAGTTTCTGTTCCATGTTTTGAGAGTTCTCTTCTGGTATCATCCATCAGGATTTTTCTTTTTGCCATTTTATATTTCTCCGAATTTTGCAATTTATGTATAATTTTATCTGCAATATTTTTTAATTATCATACTCAACTTTCCAAATTTTGTAAAGATTTTCATTCCTCTGCATCCCCAAATCTCTTCTTTTTATCCTCCACACAAAATCAATATCTGTATCATATACAACAATACCGGAATCGTATTTTGATTTCATTTTCTTTATAATGAGGCGTGCAGTAAAAAAGCATGTACTACTAAGGAGGTTCTTAATATTATGTCCGGAACAAAGTCTAAAGAAATGGATCTTACCGTTGGAAGTCCATTCTGGTCTTTACTAAAATTCGCAATTCCCGTAATTCTGGGTAATCTATTTCAGCTCTTTTATACACTTGCTGACTCTGTGATCGTCGGTAAAACACTGGGGGCAAATTCCCTTGCGGCAGTCGGCTCCACCAGCATTATCATTTATTTTGTCTTTTGTTTTATCAATGGTTTTACAGGTGGTTTCGGCATCTGTCTCGGCCAGCGCTGTGGCGCAAAAGATGAAAAAGGAATGCGAAAAAGCGTTGCCGCTTCCACGCTGCTCAGCATCATTTTTACAATTGTGCTGACGCTGATCTGCTGCCTCCTGGCTCATCAGATTCTTCGGTGGATGCAGATTCCTTCTGATATTTCCGGTGAAGCCTATGACTATATGTTTGTGGTACTTCTCGGAACAGGTGCAACTGTTTTTTACAATATGATTTCCAACATGCTACGTGCACTGGGCGACAGCAAAACACCGCTCTACTTCCTGGTATTCTCCTCTGTATTGAACATTTTTCTTGATGTTCTGTTTATTGTACCTTTACACATGGGAGTAGCAGGTGCTGCATGGGCTACAATTTTGTCCCAGTTTCTCTCAGCAGTACTCAGTCTCATCGTCGGACTGAAAAATTTCCCGATACTGCATCTGCGCCGTGAAGATTTCCATGATCTGAACGACACGATCAGTCTTCATCTGAAAACCGGATTTCCTATGGGCTTCCAGATGTCTGTCATGTGTATCGGACAGCTCGCAATGCAGACTGTCGTAAACTCCCTCGGAACTGCTGCCGTAGCCGGATATACTGCTGCCTCTAAAGCAGATCAGCTTTCCGTACTTGTAAATAACGCAATGATGACAGCCATCTCCAACTATGTTGCCCAGAACTTCGGTGCAGGCAAAAAGGACCGTATCCGTCAGGGCGTTCGCGCATCTCTGATCCAGACCGAAGGCTTCAACCTTCTTATGTGTATCGGCATCCTGCTTCTTCGCCACCCGATCGTGCGGATGTTCCTCTCTGATCCGACAGTCGAAATCTATCATTACTCCGATGCGTATCTGACGATCGTGGCTCCTTTCTATTTTATCCTGGGGCTGCTGGCAGTTTACCGAACCTCGATCCAGAGTATGCAGAATGGACGCGCTCCTTTCGCGGCATGTATGATCGAACTCGTCATGCGTATTGCAGCGACCGTCGGACTTTCCGGTATCATCGGCTATACCTCCGTATGCATTGCCAGCCCACTTGCGTGGTTCGGTGCCTGCGCACTTCTGATTCCCGTATACTATCGGATGATGAAAAGGCCATTAGCATCTGCAAGTTAGACAATATATTTTATTTCGTAATAATTGTTATTGTTCGCTCCGTTCACAGCAAACTTGGTTAAAATCCATTCCATATCATCACTTGCCAGCCAAAGCCTTATCTTCTATAATATCTTTATGATAACTCCCATCTGGTTTCGGCAGAGTGACAAACCTACCCGGGCTTTTCGTCAATCTGTCAAGAAACCTCCGAAATCTTTGTAAGGTTCAACTCTGGATTCCTCCGGGAAATTCCAGTATACTAATAACAGTTCAAAACATGAGCAAAACTTACTTAATATTTTGGAGGGAAAAATAATGGCAAGTTTATCTTTACAGCACATTAATAAAACATATCCAAACGGTTTCGAAGCCGTTAAAGACTTCAACCTTGAAATCGAAGACAAAGAATTCATCATTTTCGTAGGACCTTCCGGATGTGGTAAATCTACTACACTTCGTATGGTAGCCGGACTGGAAGAAATCACCAGCGGTACCTTAAAGATCGGTGACAAAGTTATGAACGATGTAGAGCCGAAAGACCGTGACATCGCAATGGTATTCCAGAACTACGCTCTGTATCCTCATATGACCGTATATGATAACATGGCATTCGGACTGAAACTTCGTAAAGTTCCGAAAGCTGAGATCGACAAAGCAGTTCGTGAAGCTGCAAGAATCCTTGACCTTGAGAAACTTCTTGATCGTAAACCGAAGGCTCTTTCCGGTGGACAGAGACAGCGTGTTGCTATGGGACGTGCAATCGTTCGTAATCCTAAGGTATTCCTTATGGATGAACCGCTCTCCAACCTGGATGCAAAACTTCGTGTACAGATGCGTATCGAGATTTCCAAAATCCATCAGAGACTGGGTGCTACTATCATCTACGTAACACATGACCAGACAGAGGCTATGACTCTTGGTACTAGAATCGTTGTTATGAAAGACGGTGTTGTTCAGCAGGTTGATACACCTCAGAACCTCTATCAGAAACCGGGCAACCTCTTTGTTGCAGGATTCATGGGATCTCCGCAGATGAACTTCCTTGATGCCCAGATCAAAGAAAAAGGTTCCGACATTGTTGCAGTTATCGGAAGTGATGAACTCGTTATCCCGGCAGCTAAAGCTAAAGCACTCAAAGATGGCGGTTATGTAGGAAAGACCGTTGTTATGGGTATCCGTCCGGAAGACGTTGCAGATACACCGAACGGCTCCATGTCTTCTACCGTTAAAGTTTACGAGCTTCTTGGTGCAGAAGTATTCCTGTACTTCGATGTGAACGGTACACAGATCACAGCTCGTGTTGATCCAGGTACAAAAGCAAAAACAGGTGATCCGGTTAAATTCGATTTCAACATGGAAAAAACACATTTCTTTGATAAAGATACAGAACTGGTTATCACTAACTAAGATTCAATCAGAATATCAGACCCGGGGCAGTTTACCCCGGGTCTTTTTTTCAGAAAGGATGATTTGATTTCATGTCTGTACAACGTACACTTCAAAAATATATGGATAACTGGAAACGCATCAGCCATCTCGACTTCTGCCTGCTTCTGGAGGACAATTCCGTTTTCGTTACGACCTGCGAAAAAAGACTCCCATCCGCAGCAAAACTTGATGACTTCCGCCAGAGCACCGCACTCTGTCTGGCCAATACAACCTGCTGCCTGTACAAAATTACCGAAAAGAGCGATGTTCCCTATCTTCTCGTCGTATGGGGAAGCGCTGCTTCTGTCTCAACGATTGGTGAACTGGCTGTCTGCCAGATTCAAAGCATCCTGGAAGGTTTTTCCGAAAAAAATGACAAAAACTCTTTTATGCAGAAACTGCTTCTGGGAAACTATACAGAAGTAGAGGCTTTTAACCGTGCGCGCAAACTGCACATTTCCACCACTGCACGCAGGGCAGTCTTCCTCGTTACAACCAGACAGTCGCAGGATGAACATGCCCTTGCAACAATCAAAAATATCTTTTCTGCACGCACGCACGATTTTATCACTGCGATCGATGACAGTGGCATCATCATTGTTCGTGAACTTTCTTCTACGGAAACTTATGAAAATCTCGAAGATACCGCTCATATGCTGGTTGATATGCTCGGCGCAGAGGCCATGACACAGGCATGGGTTGCCTACAGCAATACCGCCGACGATCTCCGTGAACTTTCCAGTGCATATAAAGAAGCACGCACAGCACTCGAAATCGGTAAGATTTTTTATGCTGAACGTGCTGTATTCGGATATCGTACCCTTGGTATCGGGCGTCTGATCTACCAGCTCCCTGTCTCCATCTGTGAGATGTTCATCGAAGAAATCTTCGGTGATGAGTCACTTGATTCCATCGACGGTGAGACGCTGGCGATCATCCGCACTTTCTTTGAAAATAACCTGAATCTCTCCGAAACATCCAGACAGCTCTACGTACATCGCAACACGCTTGTCTACCGCTTCGAAAAGATTCAGAAAAAATTCGGTCTCGACCTCCGTACTTTCGAAGATGCCATGACCTTCAAACTGGCTATGCTTGTTGCCGGTTATCTGAAATCAAAATCACTTCAGTAACATCAGATGCTCCGGCGGCAGATACAGATATGGCGGCAGATTTTTTTCATGTGGATCCCGGAAGTTTTCTTTCGGGCGCATCCACCAGAGGGCTGCTCCTTCTTCCATTCCCGGATTTCTGACCAGGTACTGATGTTCAAATGTTGTTTCCACATATTCCGCTGCCTCAAAGGCAATGCAGTTTTTACCTGCTTCCTGCACCGGTTGGATCCAGTGTCCGCGGATGGCAACATGCGTCATATCTGCTTCCACCTTCTGTGCAGTATGGAGTGATACACCCCAGTCAAGTGCAAACACTTCATGATCTCCCATTCTCTCAATCCTTGAACTGTTTTTGCAGCCGGTCAGTCTGGAGGCTTCCAGAAGCTGTGGCTGTTCAAATAAATCTCTTGTATTTCCGAAAATCAATGTCTTTCCTTCTCTTAAAAGCATCAATTCACTACAAAAACGAAATGCCTCATCTCTGCTGTGCGTCACCATCAGCATATCTCCCTGATACTGTTGCAGAAATTCCTGCATATCTTTCTGTAAAACATCCTTCAGATATCCATCCAAAGCCGAAAATGGCTCATCCAAAAGGATCATTTCCGGTTCTCCGATCATCATTCGGGCAAGTGCTACTCGCTGCTGCTGCCCTCCGGAAAGCTGTGCCGGATAACGGTTATCCAGCCCATCAAGCTGATATCTCTTCAGATAGTCACGTACCTTTTCTTCTTTTTGTGATTTTTCTCCACGATAGCCGCAGAGAATATTGTCTTTGACCGTCATTGTCGGAAACAATGCATAATTCTGAAATAGATAACCGATCCGCCGCTCCTGTGGTTTCAGATTTATTTTCTTCTCAGAGTCAAACACCGTTCTTCCATTGATTACAATTTTTCCCTTATCCGGAGTTTCGATCCCGGCGATACAGCGGAGCGTCATACTTTTTCCGCTTCCGGAAGCTCCGAGGATTCCGGTTGACGAAGTAGTGCTCTCAAACGCAGTCTTAAGAGAAAATCCTTTGAAATTTTTTTCTATATTTACCTGTATTGCCATCAGATCCACCTTCTACTCTTCATGCCTCTGCCTGAGACAATATTTATCAGTGCCACGATCACAAACGATATCAGAACAATCACCACAACCCAGAAACCTGCCACATCATAATTTCCTGCTGCTGTTTCCGCCGCAATCGCAACGGATACGGTACGTGTCTTACCGAGGATATTCCCCGCCAGCATAGAAGTTGCACCATATTCACCGATTGCTCTCGCAAAGGCAAGAACGGTACCGGATGCAATGCCAGGTGCTGCTGCCGGAACGATAACCTTCCAGAAAATTCTGCGGTCACTCATACCAAGAGTCTGACCTGCATAAATGAGGTTTACATCCACCTGCTCAAATGCGGCACGTGCGTTGCGGTACATCAGTGGAAAAGCAATGACTGCTGCTGCGATCACGCAGCCTTTCCATGTCTGAATGACCTTGAAATCAAAGCTTTCCAGTAGCAACTTACCGAACGGTCTGCGCAGACTGAAGATCAGCAGAAGAAAAAATCCTGCCACTGTTGGTGGAAGGACAAGTGGCATCGTAAAAATACCATCCAGAATTGCTCTTGATACCGGTTTCAGTTTCATGATTTTTCTTGCACAGAAAATCCCCAGAAAAAAGGCAATAACCGTCGCCACAAAACCGGTTTTTAAGGAGATCCACAGTGGACTCCAGTTAATTTCCTGTATAAATTCCATCATTCTTTCTAATTCCCCTGTATGCACCAAAAGGGGCTGACATATCTGCCGCCCCTTTTGTATTTAATTTTTTCTTATTTTACTTCTTCTGTTGTATCAATTTCCTCTGCTTTGTACTGTGCAAATCCATATTCTTCGAATACTTTCATTGCACCATCTGTCTGAAGATATTCTAAGAAAGCTTTTGCTGCTGCAGATTCGGAATCAGATGCTTCAGAATCAACGATAAGCCCTGCCGGATAGAGAACCGGTGTTTCCAGAGAACCAGCCGGCGCTTCTGCGATAATATCTACTTTGTCGGCAACGGAAGCTGCATCTGTTGCATAAACAACACCGATCTCGTTGCTTCCCTCACTTACAGATGCAAGTACTTCCGTAACGTTCTTTCCTTCATTGATCTCCATCTTGTTGATATCATCTTCAATACCAAGATTCTTAAAGATTTCACGGGAGTACTGCCCAACCGGAACATCCTCTCCTGCAAGAGCGATATTCTCTGCATCTGTGATGTTTTCGAATCCGGTAACCTTTGTCTCGCCATCCTTTGGTTTGATCAGAACGACTTTGTTTTCAAGAAGATCTACAACTGAATCTTTGTCTGCAAGTTCTTCGTCTACAAGCGCATCCATCTGCTTGGTAGCTGCGGAAAAGAAGACGTCACATCTTGAGCCTTCTTCAATCTGTGTCTGAAGTGTTCCTGAACTGTCTGCATTGAAGAGAATATTTACATCCGGATATTCCTTATTGAAATCCTTCTGGATATCTTCCATTGCATTGCTTAAGCTTGCTGCGATAAATACATAAAGATCACCACTTGCATCCTCTGCGGCTGCTGCCTGTACGCTGCCTGCACTCATACCTGCCGCCATAGCACCTGCCAGCATGATCGTTAAATTTTTTTTCTTCATGATAAATCTCCCTTCTTTTCTGTACTCTTTCCAATAATTTCATTACTGCGTTGATAATATTTTAACGGTACAGAAAATTTCCGTCAATTTATCCGACTTATTTTGCAATAGAACTTACCAATAAATCTTAAAGAAATTTTTATAGATTAATAATTCCAGTCGCCGCCCTCTTCATCGGTGTCATAACCTTCGTCTACATAATCATCGTAGGAAGAACCGTCAGAGCTTCCATCATCATAGGAGGAATCGTCATAACTGCCATCATCGTAATTACTGTCGTCATAGCTGCCGTCATCGTAGCTTCCGTCATCAGAACTGTCATCAGAACTGTCATAGCTGCTGTCGTCATAACTGTCATCATAGCTGCTGTCATCATAACTTGTATCCTCAGAACTATCGTCAGAGGAAGATGTCTGCTGTGAATTTTCCTTTGTATCTTTTTCTTTCTTTTCAGAAAGACTCATATAACGAAGATATGCAACGGAACTCTCTTCGTCGTAAGCAAGAGAAGCTTTTTCCATATCGCCAAGGTTTACACTGTAGATCTGGTATGCATCACCGGATGCAGTCACAATCTTCATATCATACATAGCAGATGCACCGGAAGTATCTGTTGTTGAATCTGTGCTTTCTTCACTGCTGTCTGATGCGGAAGAAGAATCTGCTGTGTAATACATCTGCACCTGTTCTGCCGCCTTTACAGAAGATTCTGACGGAATCAGGTTTTTGCCCCAGTCTTCTCCGCCGGATGTCATCAGATAGATTTCTCTGATATCGTTCTGAAGACTGTTGGTCAGGTAGATATATTTTGCCTGAGATGTTTTTACACCAATTACCTTCGGTGCCGGTGTAGAGGTCGGTACCGGTGTGACTGTTACCGGAACTTCTGTAGGTGTCGGAGTTGCTGCCGGTGTCGGAGTTACCTCAACGACAGATCCCTTTGAGCCGCATCCTGCAAGAGCAAGGATCATTGTCATTCCAAGAACGGCGATGATATGTTTTGCTTTCATTATTTCCATCCTTTCCGGTCTATGCTAGACCGTTGATACATTTTCTTGTTTATAAAATCACAGACATTATCCCACGTAATCCGCAAAAAGTCAAATTTCCGGTTTTATCAGAGGAAGTATGTCTCGGGATTTTGTCATATTCATGACAAGACACCTCGCGGAATATTACCTGTGAACAGCAACCGCAAAATAACCCAGCACAAGGATACCAAGGACAATTCGATACCAGCCAAATGCTTTAAAGTCATGTTTCTTAATGTAACCCATCAGGAATTTGATTGCGATAATGGATACAAAAAATGCAACAACAACGCCTGTCACCAGTGTCAAAATCTCTGCCGGTGTGAAAGCGAAACCAAATTTTACAAGTTTCAGAAGGCTCGCACCAAACATTACCGGAATCGCCAGGAAAAAGGTAAACTCTGCTGCTACAGTTCTTGAAGTTCCCACAAGGATTCCTCCGATGATCGTGGAGCCTGAACGTGAAGTTCCCGGAATAACAGAAAGTACCTGAAAGATACCGATCTTGAATGCGGTACCAAAACTTAAATCTTCAAGGGAAGTACATACCGGTTTTCTTCTTTTATTGTAGTTCTCTACCAGAATGAAGATTACACCATATACGATCAGGGCAATTGCAACCACTATATAATTGTTGAATTTTTCTTCGATAATATCATTAAACGGAAGTGCGATCACGATTGTCGGAATGCATGCCACAAGAATCTTGAACCACAGGATCCATTTGGTTTTGTCACAGAATTTTTCGACAAACGTCATCGCCACACGAGATACCGGATTCATGCGATTAAGTTCTTTACGTTTTTTCGTGGAAATCTCTCTTATATAAAATGGCCACAATTTACTCCAGTATAAAACAACAACTGCAAGAATCGCACCAAGCTGAATCACAACAAGGAAAAATTCCTTAAACTGCGGTGTCATTTCCATCTTGATAAATTCATCAACAAGAATCATATGTCCGGTACTGCTGATTGGAAGCCATTCCGTAATACCCTCGACGATTCCGAGTATCACAACTTTTATAAATTCCAGAACACTCATTTTTCTTTCCTTTCTCTTTCTTATTTTCTTTATGATATCTTCGAACTGTCCGTGCACTGCACTTCTACAATTCATACATTATCAGTATATTACAGTTTACATGCTTCGTAAACCTCTCCGCAGGTTTTCATATAAAGTTTAACTTTTGTTTAGCTATTTGCTGTAATATCTGTAATTTCTTCTAAAGTAAAAACCGGAGAAACATGTTCGTCTCTCCGGTCATAAAATTCTTTTTATTTTTTATCTGTCTGCGATCGTTGCAATATCGATCAGTGTCAGGTTGTGAAGGTCTGTGTTCTCAAGGCTGGTTACAAGTGCTTCTGCTGTATCCAGACTGGTAAGAACATTGACACCTGTCTCAATTGCATTTCGGCGGATCACGAAACCATCTTTCTGATGTTCCACACCCTGCGGCGGTGTATCAATAACAACGTCGATCTTATGTCCGAGGATGAGATCCATAAGGTTTGGTGCCGGCTGTTCCAGTTTATTGGTACGAATCGCCTTGATTCCATTTTCTTTGAGAACTCTTGCCGTTCCTCTTGTTGCGTAGATACGATATCCGAGCGCTTCAAAACGTCTTGCGATCGGAACAACTTCCTGCTGATCCTCATCTTTGACAGTGATGATCATATTTTTGTACTTCGGAAGTTTGATTCCGGCACCGATGAAGGCTTTGTACAGAGCTTCATTAAAGTTCTCTGCGATACCAAGGCACTCACCTGTAGACTTCATTTCAGGTCCGAGGCTGATGTCTGCACCACGGATCTTCTCGAAGGAAAATACTGGCATTTTGATCGCGATATGTTTTGCTTCCGGCTGAAGTCCCGGCTCATATCCCATGTCTTTCAGTTTGTATCCGAGAATGACCTTTGTTGCCAGCGGCACGATCGGAATTCCAGTTACCTTACTGATGTACGGTACGGTACGGCTGGAACGTGGGTTTACTTCGATAACATATACTTCTTCACCGCATACGATGAACTGAATATTGATCATACCGATTACGTGGAGTGCTTTTGCCAGACGGCGTGTGTACTCTGCAATCGTGTCTTTTGCTTTCTGGCTGATCGTCTGTGCCGGATATACGGAGATACTGTCTCCGGAATGGATACCTGCACGTTCGATATGCTCCATGATACCAGGAATCAAGATGTCATCGCCATCACATACGGCATCGACCTCGATTTCTTTACCCATCAGATATTTATCTACAAGGATCGGGTGTTCCTGCGCAATCTGATTGATGATTCCGATGTATTCTTCTACATCTTCATCACTGACTGCAATACGCATGCCCTGTCCGCCAAGAACGTAGGAAGGACGTACAAGTACCGGATAGCCAAGCTCATTGGCTGCTTTTTTTGCTTCTTCGGCAGTAAAGACAGTATGTCCCTTCGGTCTCGGGATCTGGCACTGTTCCAGAATCTCATCGAACAGTTCACGGTCTTCGGCTGCATCTACGTCTTCTGCAGATGTTCCGAGGATTTTTACACCCATTTTCATAAGTGCTTCGGTAAGTTTGATTGCGGTCTGTCCACCAAACTGTACGACTGCTCCGTCTGGTTTCTCAATATTTACAATGTTTTCTACATCTTCCGGTGTCAGTGGTTCGAAATACAGTTTATCTGCAATATCAAAATCGGTGCTGACAGTTTCCGGGTTGTTGTTTACGATAATTGTTTCGTAGCCCTCTTTTTTGAATGCCCATGTACAATGTACAGAGCAGAAGTCAAATTCGATACCCTGTCCGATACGGATCGGACCGGAACCAAGAACCAGGACTTTCTTTTTATCATGAGCAGCTACTGCTTCATTTTCTGTATCCGGTCCACCATATACAGAATAATAATATGGTGTTGCGGCAGCAAACTCTGCTGCACAGGTATCTACCATCTTGTAAGCGGCTGTGATCTTGTATACCTGACGGAGTGCCTTGATATCGGCTTCTGTTCTTCCGCAGAGGTTTGCGATCACGTAATCCGGAAATTCCATACGTTTTGCTTCCAGAAGAAGTTCTTCTGTAAGCGGCTGAGTCTTAAGCGCCTGTTCCATCTCTACAAGGATTGCAATCTTGTCGATAAACCAGCGGTCGATCTTTGTAATTCTGTGGATGTATTCTTTGGAGATATCTCTTCGGATTGCTTCTGCTATCTTCCAGATACGACGGTCATCTACAACTGCCAGTTCTTCGATCAACTCATCCTCATCAAGACCTGTAAAGTCATAGGACATAAGACTGTCTACATGCTGTTCCAGAGAACGGATGGCTTTCATGAGAGCACCTTCGAAGTTGTGGCAGATACTCATAACTTCACCGGTTGCTTTCATCTGAGTTGTCAGAGTTCTCTTTGCAGTAATAAATTTATCAAACGGAAGTCTCGGGATCTTAACTACACAGTAGTCAAGCATCGGCTCGAAACTTGCATATGTTTTTCCTGTAATAGCGTTCGGAATCTCATCCAGTGTATAGCCCAGAGCAATCTTTGCAGCAACTTTGGCAATCGGATAACCTGTAGCTTTACTTGCCAGTGCGGAAGAACGACTTACACGCGGGTTTACCTCGATAACACAGTATTCAAAACTCTCCGGATGAAGAGCGTACTGTACGTTACATCCGCCTGTGATTCCAAGCTCTGTGATAATATTCAGCGCGGAAGTACGAAGCATCTGGTATTCTTTGTCTCCCAGTGTCTGGGACGGAGCAACTACGATGGAGTCACCGGTATGTACACCAACCGGGTCAATATTTTCCATGTTGCAGACTGTGATACAGTTGCCTGCGCTGTCACGCATAACTTCGTATTCGATTTCTTTCCATCCTGCGATGCAGCGTTCTACCAGAACTTCTCCTACTCGTGAAAGACGGAGACCGTTTTCAAGGATTTCTCTGAGTTCGAATTCATTGTTGGCGATACCGCCGCCACTTCCGCCAAGTGTGTAAGCAGGACGAAGAACGACCGGATATCCTATGGTTCTGGTGAATGCCACGCCGTCTTCTACGGTTGTTACGACTTTGGATGCCGCAACCGGCTCACCGATCTTTTCCATGGTATCTTTAAATTCCTGACGGTCTTCTGCTTTCTTGATTGTTTCTGCAGTAGTACCGATCAGGCGTACGTTGTGTTCTTTGAGGAAGCCTTTTTCTTCCAGTTCCATAGCAAGGTTCAGGCCTGCCTGTCCACCAAGTGTCGGAAGTACGCTGTCCGGCTGTTCTTTCAGGATGAGCTGCTCTACAACTTCTACTGTCAGTGGCTCGATGTAAACTTTATCTGCAATATCCTTATCTGTCATGATCGTCGCAGGGTTGGAGTTCAGGAGAACTACCTCCATGCCTTCTTCTTTCAGAGAACGGCATGCCTGTGTACCTGCGTAGTCAAACTCTGCTGCCTGACCGATGATAATCGGACCGGATCCAATTACAAGAACTTTATGTATATCTTTATTTCTCGGCATGATCTGTTCCTCCCATCATTTTCATAAATCTGTCAAACAGGTAGCTGGAATCCTGCGGTCCGGGGCATGCTTCCGGATGGAACTGAACGGTAAAGATGTTCTTCCCTTCGTAAGCCATTCCTTCGTTTGTACCATCATTTACGTTGATAAATGCAGGTTTGGCAATGCCTTTTTTCTCAAGTGCTTCTGCATCTACCACATAGCCGTGGTTCTGTGAAGAAATGTAAACACGTCCTGTCTCAAGGTCTTTTACCGGATGGTTGCCGCCGCGGTGTCCGTATTTCATCTTGTGTGTGTCACCGCCTGTTGCAAGTGCCATGAGCTGATGTCCGAGGCAGATTGCAAAAATCGGTACATCGGATTCGTAGAGTTTACGGATTTCTTCTATAATAGTGGTACATTCTTTCGGATCTCCAGGACCATTGCTCAGCATGATTCCGTCCGGAGCATCTTTCAGGATCTCTTCTGCCGGTGTCAGTGCCGGATAGATTGTCACCTGGCATCCTCTTTCATTCAAAGAACGGGCGATGTTACGTTTTGCTCCAAAGTCCATGAGTGCCACTTTTGGTCCGTTACCTTTGAGTACTTCTTTTTCTTTGCAGGTAACTTTTTCAACTACTTTTCCTGTTGTATATGCTTTTAAGCGGGGGATTATTTCGTCTAAATCATAATTTTCATTGACAGTGATCATACCATTCATGGTACCTTTTTCACGAAGAATTTTGGTAAGAGCACGGGTATCAATACCGGCAATACCCGGAATATCATGTTTTTCAAGAAAATGCTGAATTGTGTCCACGCTTCTGAAATTGCTTGGGACACGTGATAATTCACGAACGATAAAACCATCAATCCATGGTTTTCTGGATTCCTGGTCCTCATAACAAATACCATAGTTACCAATCAGAGGGTAGGTCATGCAGACAGCTTGTCCTGCATACGACGGGTCGGTCATTACTTCAAGATATCCGGTCATGGATGTGTTAAACACGATTTCGCTGATGACTTCTCTTGTCGAACCGATGCTTGTTCCTTTAAAAACATGGCCGTCTTCTAATATCAGAAATGCTTTCATATAATCTCCCTTTCTCTTGTTTTATCCTAAATCTTCAAGATTGTATCACAAGAGCTTTTGTTTTTCAACAGGTTAAAGTACTAAAAATAATTAAGTTGTTCAAAAAAACTTTGTTCTGGTGATTGGCTGGGTAAATTGTTGCTTTTGCAAGTATTATTAAAAAAATTAATTTTTTTTTATTTTTTCTATTGACATTTGGGTTTTGTTGCGTTATTATAAACAGGCAGTCGACGAGAGCGACTGATTCATAATGAAATGCAGGAGTGGCGGAATTGGCAGACGCGCAGGCTTCAGGTGCCTGTGGTCGCAAGATCGTGTGGGTTCAAGTCCCATCTCCTGCATTATTTTTTTATCTTAAAACAAAAAGCGTAAAATAAAGGATATGCTCTGATATAACAGATACCCGGTCCGGTAACAGCTTCGGAATTTGGAAACACTATGGCTATTCTCAGTCTGTTAAAACCATGAACCAAAAGCACATAACTCGCTATCGCTCAGACAATGTGCTTTTGTTCCATAACACAGCCTGCGAATAACCTAAGTGTTACCATAAATTCCTCCAGAGGTTACCGGACCGGGTATCTTTATATTCAGAGCTTTTCTTTAGTTTTACATGTGGGCACCGCTCACGCTCCGCGCTATCCCGTATAAAGTCCGGTGTGGGATATCTGGAAACCTCAGAAAAATTCCCGGCAGGTATCATCTGGTATCGGCTCGCTTGAGGAACTTCGTGAAGGTATCTGGTTGTACAGGTTTTGCGTTGATGCAGAAAATGCTGCTGTCTGAGCGCCAGCGAGTTCTGCATTTTCTGTATCGCTTTTAGCAAAGTTCTGTACACCATGATATCTTAGAAGTTCCGATTTGGGCCAGTATCAGATGATACCTGCCGGAAATTTCCTTCTGATTTTCTTATTATATCCCCACACCGGGAATCCTTTATCACTCTCTTCCTCTCACATTCCTGCTATAAATGCCCGTATGCTGAACGGCACATCTCTGTACTCAGGCCAGATCACAGCAAAGAACACAAACAGCGCCAGCACCATCAGTGCCACGCAGATGGCCGCATATACACCTTTTCGTACTTTTTCATTCTTAACCGTCACGTCAAAAAGGTTTCCATATCCAATTACCATAAAGTAGGTCATCGGGATCAGCATCGGCAAACTGTAACGTCCCTGCGGCTGGTAGTCAGATGCGTAAGAATAGTACGCATTCAAAATATTCGGGATGATCATTGCGATCAACATGAACCAGTTGAACATCCCCTTCACGCTCCACTGCTTCTTTACGCGAAGTGTAAATGTCTTAACCGGATGCAGGAAGATCAGCAGAAATCCTGCTTTAATAAAGTCCATATAATTGTTGATCAGCCACTTCGGCATGAACACATTCATATTTCCGAATCTTCCCACAAAACTTTGACTGACAAGTTCCACCCACGAAAATCCTTCGGATTTCGGGAATCCCTGATTCAGCATATCCCATAAGGTATAACCTGCCATCTGTGGTGTCTGTTTCTCAGATGGTTTATAAGCCGGTTTTGCATACTTCTCGGCACAAATAGAAGAAGCATTCATGCCAAGGAAATCCCCGTCATAGAGGATAGCATTTCGGACAAACCACCATGCCGCCAGAATCATAACAATTACGCAGACCAGAAGTCCTTTTTTTGCAAAATCTCCGTAATTCCCTTTCTGTTTTGCTTCCATAAACAGTGTTATGCCAAAGAAAAAAATACTGCATAAAATAAATCCATATGCATTATAATAAGACAGCGTACACACTGCCACACCAATTGCCAGAATGATACAGTTCTTATATGTCCAGCCTTCCGTGAGATAACGCACCCACGCATAAACGATCACTGCTGTGGAAAATACCGCCAGTGCATCGCAGTTGACATAAGTAAATACAAACAACGAACCTGGAAGCAGACCGACAAATGCTGCAAAAATCCATGCTTTTCTGCGGTCAAACAGGCGCTTTCCCATATCCAGGGCCAGCCATACCGTACCAAGTCCCAGAAGGATATTGACAAAACGTGCCGCCATAAGAAGCGCAAACGGTACTGTTGTTATGAAGCTTACCAGTTTCATAAACACTGCCGCGATCATATAGTCCAGAATCGGAGAAAATGCATATGAAATTCCCCATACGATATTTCGGACTGCAGGATCATCCCCTACCGGAAGACTTCCATGCTCATAAATATAATATGCAATCTGATAACGCATCGGTTCATCCGGTCCGGCGCCATTTGGCTGAACCCTCGCCCACATCAGATAAAATACCAGAAGAAACAGGAAAAACAAAATTTCTACTACCGTTTCTGTACTGATTTTTTTATGTTTCAATACCCTTTCCTCCACTGCACTCAAAATTCAAACTGATGGATCTTTTCTGCAATATAATCCACATTTTCCATAGAAAGATCATAAAACATCGGAAGTCTCAGAAGACGTTCACTCTCTTTTGTCGTGTATACATCTTCCCCGCAGAATCTTCCGAACTTTTCTCCTGCCGGAGAACTGTGGAGCGGAACATAATGAAATGCCGGTGCAATGCCGTTTTCACGAAGATATGCGATCAGTCTGGTACGGGTAGCCAAATCCTTTACCTTAATATAATACATATGGGCATTATGCGCACAGCCATCCGGTACAAATGGACGATCAAGTTTGCCCTGTGCCTCCAGATCTGCCAGTCTCTCATGATAGCCGTCATAAACCTGATGACGTTTCCGGTTGATCTTGTCACATTCTTCCAGCTGGGCATACAGGTATGCTGCATTCATCTCACTTGGAAGATAGGACGAACCATAATCGATCCAACGGTACTTGTCTACCTGACCACGAAAAAACTTGCTTCTGTCCGTACCCTTTTCCCTGAGGACTTCTGCCTTTTCCTGATATTCATTTTTCTGGAAAACAAGTGCACCGCCCTCACCCATCGTGAAGTTTTTGGTTTCGTGGAAACTGTAACATCCAAAATCACCGATCGTTCCCAGAGCTTTTCCATGATAATAGGCATCTACACCCTGCGCAGCATCTTCTACAACTTTCAGATTGTATTTCTGTGCAATTTCCATAATCTTATTCATCTCACATGCAACACCGGCATAGTGAACCGGAACAATTGCCCTGGTTTTGTCGGTAATTGCCTGTTCAATAAGATTCTCATCAATATTCATCGTATCCGGTCTGATATCCACAAATACGATTTTTGCACCACGGAGCACAAAAGCATCCGCCGTCGAAACAAAGGTATAAGACGGCATGATCACTTCGTCTCCCGGCTGGATATCACTTAAAAATGCCGCCATTTCCAACGCATGCGTGCACGATGTTGTCAGAAATACCTGATTGACATCAAAACGTTTCTTCATCCATTCAGAACACAGCTTTGTGTATTTGCCATCACCGCAGAGCATTCCCTGTGCAACAGCATCCTGAATATAATTTAATTCTTTTCCGACAAGTGCCGGTCTGTTAAAATCGATCATCTGTCTCCTCTACTCTTCTGTTATAAAATAATCCGGTATCTGGTTTCGATATGCGATCTCCTGCCCGTCCGGATCAGTCATGCTCATCTTGTCAAAGAAATATTCGGTAACCTCATCCAGCTTTTCTCTGCTCTCTGTTTCCATATAATACAGTGCCAGATACGGATTTGGTCCATATTCTACCACAGTCTCACCTGTCTTATAAAAGATCCACGGTTTGACCACAGCTTCGTTTCCGGCAAGCTCATATGCCTTTGTCTGATCAGCAATCTTGCGAAGTTTTCCATGAAAATATACAACCGCCCCATGATGCAGCGGATGAAAAACATCATGTCCGGCAAACATCTCTGATATTTTTTCCTTCTGATATACACCAGCCAGCAGGAGTTCTTCTATATTAAAGCCATAGACCATATCGGTCAGTTCATGTTCATATCCAAAAAATCTTGCTGCGATCTCGCAGACCTGAATACCTTTACCCGGCTTCCAGAAAAACTGCATAGAAAGAGGTCCGTCCATCTGTCCGGTATGTGCAATGTAAGACTGTAACAAGTCCTTTGCCGGCTCATACACATGAGAAAGAAGGCGGGATGGATAGACATTTCGCGTACTGATCGGAAGCATGTCTGCCTCCGGCTGCGTCTTCTCTCTGTCCGCAATACTGATCACATTCACTTTGCCATCAGAAACCCAGGTCATCATATTAAACTCAAATCCATCGTTGTATTCTTCTACCAATACCTCGTCCAGATCTGTAAATTCTGCGGTACGTATAACCTGCTCTGCCAGTTCACTTTCATCGTGGATAATATAGATTCCTCTTGATCCATATTTGTCCATCGGCTTACTGATCAGCGGATAAGAAAGGGAGTGAACCAGCTGTTTTATTTTATCCGGTTCGCAGGACAGACTTACCTGTATTTTCACATAGCCCGGTGTCGGAAGCCCAAGCTTCGAGAGTGTCTGACGGCACACGGATTTGTCGCGGTACCACGGAATCTGCTCTGGTTTCAGATAACACGGAAGATCTGCCTTCGCCGCGATTTTGACCATGCATTCCATCAAAAGGTCAGAAAATGAAGTAATGATTCCATCGACCCTTTCTTTCTTACAGAGCTCCGCAATCGCATCTGTATCTGTTACTGGCAAAACATACGATGCATCAGCATATGCCCTCGCTTCTCCATCCGGATAGCCATCACAGACAATCGTATAATATCCTCTTTGTTTTGCTTTCTGTACAAGCTGTACAAATTCTCCAAGCGTTCCCAGAATCAATAATCTGTGGTTCATTCTGCGGATGCCTCCCATTCTCTGATCCTTGCTGCTATATATCTCATTTCCTCTTCACCGTAGCGCTGATCGCACGGCAGAGGAAGTATCTCTGCTGTCCACTGGTATTCCAGTGAATCTTCACTGCACTGCTCAAATATGTTTTTCCAGTATGTCGGCACAAAAATTTTGTGTCCCGCCAGCCATCTGCGAAGCGCCATCCCATTCTTATGATAATACGGATATGCAAATGGACCTTCCGGAATCACACGGTTAAATACAGAATCTGACGGAAGCAGTTCTGCCAGCAGCGCATAATTCGCTTCTCTCTGCTTTTTGCCTTTCTCATAATCAATGGCTTTCAGAAGGTTACTCGTCAACCTTGACATCTTTCGGATCTCCATGCCCTCATAACCAGCTGCATTGTCAAGCATTGCCTGATAATATTTTCCTGCATTTTCTTCGTAACGCCCCAGAATGTGACTCATACGTCCACCGGATCTGTCCTCCGGCTTCTCCCCGGATAAAGCAATATCCGTTGATACATATGCCCCATCACTGACGCCCCAGAATTTCCGGCAGGAATACAGGGTATCCACTCCCTTAAGCGGTTTCTGAAAAAATGCATGTGTATGATCCACGATCACATTGCCATAAACTTTCTGACAGTACAGGATTTTTTCGTCTGTAAGCTGACCATAATAACTGACCAGATAGAGGCATTCCTCTGCCGGAAGTTCCCTTTCTTCCAGAAGAATGTTTAAATCCGCATCAAGATGGTAGAATTCCACTTCAATATCATGATCTCTGCAGATATCAATGACTGACTGGCAAAGAAATACCGGAAGATATATCTTCTTATACTGATGCGACTCAAGAAGCCACAACAATGCAGTTCTTCCGAGATTTACTTTATACAGATCCGGATAATACTCTTCTCCCGCCATTTCCTCCAGCTCAAAATAACCGCCGATTTCTTTTTTCATCAGTCTGTGTCCTCCCGACGAATCACGTAGTGAGGCATCTTTTTCGCCTCATTTAAAATATTCATCAGATAAATTCCCATAATTCCGATCGACAACAAAATCAGTCCAAAAAAAGCGAGCATTACCAGCATTAAGGAGGTCCAGCCTTCTACCGAAATTCCAAAAGCAAAATATCGGATCAGGAAGTAAACTGCCATCACCATACTCACCAGAAAACTTACGATTCCGATATTTCGAACCATAAGAAGCGGAAATGCAGTGTGTGCGGTAATATCATAGATCAGATCCTTCAGAAGTCTCTTGAAGGAGTAGCCGCTCTTTCCGTAAGCTCTGGCGGCATGCTGTACCGGCACGTTGATGATACGGTTCGATGTCAGAACCAGAAGGTTACCGATCTGTGGCAGGTATGTATTCGTCTTTACCATCGCATCTACAAGGAAACGACGAATCAGGCGATAACTGGTGATCTGAAGATTCGGATCCTTACCAAGCATTTTGGATGTCGCCCACACAGAAAACTTCGTGCCGAGTCTGCGAATAAATCCATGCTTTCTGCCTTCATAACTTGCAATGATCGCGTCCACATCATCACGTTCTCTCATCACATTAACCATCTTCGGCAGTTCCTCTGGCTGATGCTGCAGATCATCGTCCATTGTTACAACAAAATCTCCACGGACATGCGCAAAGCCGCACAGGAGTGCAGGATGCTGGCCGAAGTTTCTTGCCATCTGTATAATTCTGACTCTCTGATCTTTGTTTCGAAGCTCTCTCATTACTTCGAAAGAACGGTCTTTCGATCCGTCATCAACAAGAATCAGCTCAAAATCTTCTTTTATGACCTCCCGGAAAACCTTTTCCAGCCGGCGGTAAAGTTCCTCAAGTGTATGTTCTGAATTGTACACAGGAACCACAACGGAATACAAACTCATATGTTTCCCTCGTTCTTTCTAATTTAGCATTCTTTTTTATCATATCATTTTCGATATGTCTTGTAAAGCAATCAAAAAATTCCTGTCGATTCCTATTTTAAATCCATGGTATTTGTTGTACAATGTCAGAAAACCATTTATATTTTTCGGAGGAACCATGAAAAATTTCCGTAATTATCTACAGCTTCATTTAAACATCCTGCTGTTTTCACTGACAAGCGTTTTTTCGAAGCTTGCATCCATCCAGTATAACCGAAACGGGCTGCATGCACCGCTTCTCTATGTATTTCTTTTTCTTATGATCGCCAACTGCGGCATTTATGCAATTGCCTGGCAGCAGGTCATCAAGAAATTTTCCCTGTCGACTGCCTATGCCAACAAAAGCGTTTACCTTCTGTGGTCGCAGATCTGGGCAGTGATCATCTTTCACGAGCAGCTTTCTCCACAGAATATTCTCGGAATCCTGATCGTATTATTTGGAGTATGGACGGTGCAGCGTTATGAATAGAACATTTCTTTTTATCATGCTGGGAGGAACTTTTTTCTCTGCGATCTCCCAGATTCTTTTAAAGCAGAGTGCAAACATCCAATACAGTAATCCCCTTCGGGAATACCTGAACTGGCGTGTCATTTTAGCGTATTTTCTTTTTTTCGGTATTCTCCTTCTGAATACCTGGTGTTACACAAAAGTCGATATGCGCTACGGTCCGGTCATTGATACCGCCGCCTATGTATTTGTCCTGCTGCTCTCAAAGGTAATCCTGAAAGAAAAAATCACCCGGGGTAAATTTATCGGCAATCTGATCATCATTGCCGGAATCATTGTTTATACACTGTAATTGATTCTAGCAATTACCTGAAAACAAAATATCTTATGGATAGAAACGGACAGATGAGAACCTTTCCCATCTGTCCGTTTCTATCTGTGCAGTTTATGCTGCCCTGCTGTCTGCTCTGTTTATTCTTCTGTCGTTGCTTCTTCTGTAGCTTCTTTCGCTTTTTCTTCCGCTTCAGCTTCTGTAATTTCCTCTCCAGCTTCGTCTGCTGTCGGTTCTTCGGTAACCTCTGCAGTATCTGCTGCTTCTGTGTCTTCCTCTGTCTCTGCTACTTCTTCTGCGGCTTCTTCCGACTTTTTTTCTTCCTCTACCTCCTCAGCAGTGCCCTCGATCACATCACCGGCATCCTCTTCATCTTCCTGTGTCGGACATGCCGCACCACAGAATTTGCAGAATGCAGCATTCTTCTCAACTTCTTTACCACAGGATGGACAGATTCGTCTGCTCCTGATTTTCAGATCGTTGATATCTGTACGTAACTGTTCAATCTGTTCCATACGCTGATCAATCTGCTCACAGAGTGCTTTCTGTGCATCGTCCACAGGTACTTCTTCTTTGTAATGCCGGTACACGATTTTGCCCAGATCTGCCATGATCTTATCAATCTGACGTTCTTCTGCGGAAATCTTATTTTTAAGACGCTGTGTCTCATAAGCATCCTCTGCACGTCCGCTTAATTCTTTTGCAGTTTTTGAAAGTGCCTGTCCAAGATTACCCAAAAAATCCTTTGCCATAATACATTTCCTCTCTTTCTTGATCCATGTGAAATCTATGTTGCAAAATTACTTTCCACTTTCGAGAAGCGGTACTTCCTGTCCGCGAAGCAGAATCTTCGGTCCGCCGTTTCCCTCAATATAACCTCTGGTAATTACTACCTCACCTATATTGTCATCCTTCGGAATCTCATACATGATATCCAGCATATATTCCTCAAGAATTGCGCGAAGCGCTCTGGCTCCGGTGTGTTTCTCCATTGCTTTTGCAGCGATTGCGCGAAGTGCATCCTCCTCAAATTCCAGCTTGACTTCGTCCAGTGCCAGAAGCTTCTGATACTGTTTAAGGATCGCATTTCGCGGCTCGCGCAGAATCTGCACCATCATATCTTCCGTAAGACCATTCATTGTAAATATAATCGGAAGTCGTCCGATAAATTCCGGAATCATACCAAAATTTCGAAGATCGTCCACAGTAACCTTCTCAAGAAGATTCGGATCATCATCGTATTTATCTTTCAGATCTGCGTAAAATCCTATTGATGCCTGTTTGTTCAGACGCTCTTTGATGATATTCTCAAGATCCGGAAAAGCACCTCCACAGATAAACAAAATATTTCTTGTATTCACTGTAGTCAGCGGAACCATTGCATTTTTGCTGTTGGCCCCAATCGGCACCTCGACATCACTGCCTTCAAGGAGTTTCAGCATCCCCTGCTGGACCGCCTCACCGCTGACATCTCTCTGATTCGTATTTTTCTTCTTCGCGATCTTATCGATTTCATCAATAAAAATAATTCCATGCTCGGCCTTCTCGACGTCATTATCTGCAGCCGCAAGGAGCTTCGAAACAACGCTCTCAATATCATCACCGATATAGCCTGCCTCTGTAAGGGATGTCGCATCTGCAATCGCAAGCGGTACATCCAGCAGTTTCGCCAGCGTCTTAACCAGATAAGTCTTGCCACATCCGGTCGGTCCGATCATCAGCATATTGGATTTCTCGATTGCGATCTCATCCATTGTATCGGTCGCAACACGTTTATAATGATTATAAACGGCAACAGACATAACCTTTTTCGCATGCTCCTGTCCTATCACATATTCATCAAGTGTTGCCTTGATCTTGTGTGGTGCAGGAATTTTTTTCAGATCGAGGACCGGAGCTTTCTTTTCACTTTTTTTCTTCTTTGGTTTTGGCTGCTGTCCCATCTGGTTCTGGAAGCTGCTCAGATCGATCATACTGATATTCGGCATGTTAAACAGATCACCATAATTAAAATTACCACTCTGCATCTGTGTATTCATGCTGTCGAAACTTCTCTGCATACAGTCCGGACATATATGTATATTATTCGGAAGATCGATCATCTTTCCTGCCTGACGCTCGGAACGGTGACAGAGGGTACAGAACTTCTCCGGTTCATAATCATCGGTCTGATCGTCTGTATCCTGATTTTCTTCCTCTATGATTTCATCATTGTATTTATCTGTCATATAAACTCCTTTCATTTACGGCGCTTCGCAACTGCTCTCATATGCAAAACGCACAGGCTAATGGCTCCTGTCCCGGCCCATTTGCCTATGCGTTCATTATAACATAACCTATCACACTGTAAACTAAAGTTTTTATAAATTCGATCAGCCTGTGTAATCTGAACGGTTTCCAAGTGTCACGTAAATTGTTTTCTGTACATATTCTCCGTTATCCGCTCTGGAAACAATAACATCCACTGATTCACCGGCTTCATAATAAGCCAGTTTATTTTCCAGATCTTCTCTGCCACTTACTGTCTGTCCGTCAAAGCTTACAATAATATCGCCCTTCTGAATACCAGCCTCGTCTGCTGCAGAATCTTTATCGACACGGATCACAAAGGCACCTTCAGGCATATCATACATCTGGATTGCTTCCATTGAAAGATCTGCAGAAGTAATTCCAAGATATGCTGCCTTTGAATCATCCTCTACTTTATCCCTTGTCTGACGGTTCATAAGGTCTTCCAGTATCGGCTGTGCTTTAGAGATTGGAATCGCATAACCCATACCTTCCACCGCACTGTCGGCATACTTCGCAGAATTGATACCAATCACTTCTCCCTGCATATTAAGAAGTGCACCTCCACTGTTGCCCGGGTTGATCGCTGTATCTGTCTGGATCAGTCCATCACTTGTCGTACCGTCACTTGTCGAAATACTTCTGTTTAAAGCACTGATCCATCCGGATGTTACAGACTGTCCATATCCAAGTGCGTTACCGATCGCAACAACCTGTTCTCCGACTTCCACTGAATCAGAATCCCCAAGCTGCGCAATCTTGATCTGTGATAATGTATCCTCCGGAATGTCTGATTTCTGTACGGCAACTACCGCCAGATCATTTTTTTCATCTGTACCTTTTATCTTCGCACTGACAGCATCCTCCACATTGACATCGCCATCACTCTCTGAGGACATGTCCACAGTCTCTGCCTCTGCATTGACTACATCACTTCCGGCAAAACATACACTGAGTGTCGTCGCACCGTCTACAACGTGATTATTTGTTGCAATCAGAAGTTCATCATCATTTTCGCCTACAATGATACCAGAACCACTGCCTTCGCTGGAATACTGCTGTGTACTTCCATATCCAAATCCAAATGCACGGAAATAATTCGGAATCTCCTGTATACTGACAGATGTAATTGCAACAACGGTCGGCATTGCTGCTTTCGCCACATCGGAAACGCTTCCTGTCTGAGCCTGAGTACTCTGTTCCGCATCAGCAGTGCTGTCTTTGGAAGCATCTGCACTATCTGGAGCTGCATCATCTGATGATGCACTCACGGCAAGCCCTGCTGTCTCTATCTGTGGTTCTGTCTCATCTGTCGTTGTAAACACATAGCGGTCTGCTAAAAAACTCACGCCCTGAAACACAACTCCTGCAACCAGTCCAAAAACTACCGCAAGGGAAATTGTTGAAGCCAGTTTCTTACCTCTGCTTTTCTTTTTACGTTTCTTTCTCTCCGGTTCATGCCCTGTTTCATTCACATATATCTGATGCATATTGTAATGTTCATATCTCGGCGGTTCCCCGAACCGTTCAGTATCTCTATCATTCTGCGGAGCATTTCCCGAATTCCATTTTTCTTCGTCGTTCATGCTGTGCTCCTTTCTGTTTTCTTCTTATTTCTTATCATGAAAACAGTGTATCAGTCAATTGTGTTGAAAGTGTGACAACTCCTTTAAAAAAGCGTGTTTCCGCTCATTTCCAGTAATTCGGACTCATCGTACACCACAAAACAAATTTTTTCGGCAGTCTACGGAAGTTTTTTCCTGCCAGATATCCTGCATACTTACCTGCGCACTGCATAACAAAGCCCGGTATCAACCATATTTTTCCTGACCGAACGAGATGGGAAAGTGTTTTTTTAACAAGGCGCATGCCTTCCCCTTCGGACGGTACTCCTTCGAATATTTCAGGATGCTCCGCCTGTGACACACCGAGATCAAAATTCCTGTGGAACTGCTGCATACAATTATAATTATGAGAATGTATTACTTTTGCTTCTGCTGCATAGGCAATTCCATATCCAGCCTGGATCAGTCCTCCCGCATAGATCATATCCTCATTAAAAATAGTACGGCGTACAAAGCCCCCCTGTTTCTGATAAATATCTTTTTTGTATGCGGCACAGACGTTGGAACAGAAAAAAGTTTTAATTCCGTATTGGTCCATATCTTTTTTTGTCTTAACTACGGATCTGTCCGAATAATTAAATGCTCTTGTATACCGCTCCACAAAGCTGCACTCCGCATTCGGAAGCTGTCTTGCATAAGCTGCTGCAATATTTTCGTCCTGCTCAAGTGCTTTCAGAAGCTCTGCAAGCAGCTCCCGGTCCGCCGGCATGGCATCCTGTGTCATAAATATCATCACATCCGCATCTGAAAGTTCCGCTGCCTGCGCTCTCGTACCACCATGGTCAAACTCCGATTTTGCAAGATGATGAATTTCCATTACATCAGATAATTTTTCCCATTCTTTATTCCACATGGATTCCTCTGTATTCATTACAATGATCCTGTGGATCGGAACAGACTGTTTTTCCAGTCTTTTGATAAGTGTGGCAAATTCCTTTCCCGGATGATAGGCCGGAATGATCACATCCACTGTTTTGTTTTCCATAGTATCTCCTTATCGGCATTTCACATACCTGATATTTATTATATCCTTATGGATGTATGGTAACAGAAGAAGGGAACTTCTTCAACAAGAAATTCCCTTCTGATCTTTATCTTATATTGTTATATGTTACTGCACTTATGCAGCATCCGCTCCGGCAGATGCACTCTGATCATAAGCTTCTACAGCATCACTTGCATCTCCACCGGCATCAATGTCACCACCGCCGACATCTTCTCCGCCGCCGATATCACCACCGGACGTATCTCCTCCGGACATATCTCCTCCAGACGTATCTCCTCCGGACGTATCTCCTCCAGACATATCTCCTCCGGACGTATCTCCTCCGGACGTATCTCCTCCGGACGTATCTCCTCCGGTTGTGTCATCCGGCACATAATCACCGCCAGTAGTATCTCCACCAGTCGTATCGCCGCCGGTAGTATCATCCGGCACATAATTATTATCCCCACCGGTATTATCTCCACTGTTGTCAGGATCGTACTGCTCGCCACTGCCGCTTGTGTCTGTCCATCCGGAACCGTCGTTTTCGAATATAACGCTATCATTTTCTGTGTTCTCTTCACCGATGTTTTTCTGTACATCATCCAGATTACCTGCACCACCGACGATCTCAAGAATCTTTTCACTGTTGGCAGTTACTGTTGCAGATGGTGTATAGTTTGCATCTCCATAGAGGAATTTGTGCAGTTCCTGTACGTTTGATACAAGGTCTGTCGGTACGATAATACTTCCCTTTACATTTGAGAACTTATAGGATGACGGGAAACCGGCCGTCTCATCTATACTGTAACCGATCAGTGTCGGAAGAAGCTGAAGGATATCCTCTTTGCCCAGAGATGTTGTTACCATCGGGAAGACATCGTCCATAATATTAAAGATTTTACTCAATCCGGCATGTTTTGCTTTATAAACGATCATCTGAATAACTTTACGCTGACGTTCTGTACGTCCCATATCAAGACTTGCTGTGTAACGGATACGGCAATAAGATGTTGCCTGTACACCGTTCAGATGATAGTGGTACTGAATCTTTTCCTGATCTTCCGGCTTTTCCGGAAGTTCGATTGGTGTGTAGCTGAGTCCTGTATCTTCGGCTGTCTCTACACAGTAGTTGTTCATATGCACGATCTCTGCATAGGACATATCCATATCCAAACCGCCCAGATCATCAATGATCGTTGCAAGTGCATCGAATTTAACAGTTGCATAATCTGTAATATTCAGGTCGAGGTTGGTATTCAGCATGGTGATTGCCTGTTCCGGACCACCATATGCATATGCTGCATTTGCTTTGGAATAGGTATCATCACCAAGGTTCAGAAGTGTATCACGGTAAATAGATACAAGCCTTACCTCTTTTGTATCATTGTTGACACTCGCAATAATCATGGTATCGCTGTTCTGGTTACCGGAAAACTTCATATTTGCACTTCGGGAATCAATTCCGAACAAAGCATAGGTCGTATAACCGGTCAGATGTGAATCTTCGGAATTAATTGCGTCCTGTACTTCTTCATTGACCTGAATCTTCTCAGTATCAAGTTTCTGTGTATTTGTCTTGTCCATTCGGGACATAAGCTGTCCATATACATACAGACCTCCGATAAACACAAGAAGCACTATGATTTCTACTGCAAAAAGTATCTTTTTGGTTTTGGATCTCTTTTTTGGTCTTGCCATCTTTTCTCCCCTTACTTTTTAGTATGCGTTTTTGTTTACAAATCCTTTAAAGATTGTAAGAAACAGTATCTTTATATCAAAACCGATCGACCAGTTCTCTATATAGTAAAGGTCACAGTCGATTCGTTTTTTGATTGATGTATCACCACGGTAGCCATTCACCTGCGCCCATCCGGTCAGTCCCGGGCGGACCTGATGTTTGACCATGTATCTTGGAATCTCTTCCCGGAATTTTTCGACAAAGAAAGGCCTCTCGGGACGTGGTCCCACCAGACTCATATCGCCCCGCAGAATGTTAAAAAGCTGAGGAAGCTCATCTATACTTGTCCGGCGCATAAATTTACCTATTCCTGTTACACGCGGATCGTTTTTGACTGTCCACGCCTTCTTTTCTTCGGCTTCCGGCTGTACTTCCATGGAGCGGAACTTATACATCCAGAAAGTTTTATTATGAAGTCCTACCCGCTCCTGCCTGTATATCAGAGGTCCCGGAGAAGTCAGTTTGATCAGAATGCACATCACAAGCATAACCGGTGACGAAACGATGATTGCCATGATCGAGCCTACGATATCCATTGCACGTTTCACCATAGAATTAAAGGTATTACTCAGCGGAACATAACGGATATTGATTACCGGAAGCCCCAGAATATCTTCAGTATATGGTTTTGTCGGAATAATTTTATTGTAATCCGGAATAAACTTCGTATGAACGCCTGATTTCTCACACATTGCAACGATTTCTTCCAGACGATAATATTCACTCAGTCCAAGCGTGATTGCAATCTCATCCAGACGATTCGCCGGTAAGATCACTGACAGATTCGCAATACGGCCGATGACTTTGATTCCATTATAGATTGTTCCTGCCGGAACATTGTCATCCAGAATACCTCTTACAACATATCCCCATTGCGGATTCTGCTGTATCCTGTCGATATATTCTTCAGCCGCGCGGCTGTACCCCACCAGTATCATCTGTTTCTGGTTCAGTCCTTTACGTCGCATATTGCGCAGTATCGAAAAAATGAACAGACGTACAATCCATTCTGCGAAAATATTGATCACGCAGAAAATATAAACGGTCAGTCTGGAGAAGTCCGACTCACCCATCATATAAAGACTAAATACGACTAACAGAAGTCCAAGTACATTTGCCTTGATGATATTTGCAAGAACAAGCCTACGTCCCTGCATATGCAATGGCTCATACAGAGTGAAAGCCTGATACAGCAATAAATAGCCCGGAATGATAAATACCAGGGCAAACATATACTGTTCAAAAGCAAGTGCACGGACTGCGGAATAAGCAAAAGGACCGATGAAACGAATCATCCACGCAAGTACATAACATACCGCAATGACGATTGCATCAATCAACATCTGCAGCCGGGTGAAGTTCTTCTGATTGTCCTGAATCACACTCTCCCACCTCAATCCAATTCTTTGTTTTTCACATTTCTGTCCGAAAAATTTTCCCGGACAGCCACGTTTATCTTATACTAGTTACTCTCTAAAATCAACAATATCTTCTGTATATTGTATTAAAATTCCATAAAGTCCTGTAATATCAGCATTATGCCCGAAATCTGCGTACGATATTAATCCACAGTTCCAGCTGAATCTTGCAGTAATTTGGCAGATGTTTCATGCGAAACGGAACTTTTTTATTTTTCATGCTGATTGAAAATCCGTTTTTGATGCCTGCCGCATATTCTTTTCCCATTCCTTTTACCGCGAAAAACAGGAATTTCACAAGAAACCCGGCCACAAGAAACGGAAGATTTAAGATGATCTGTAAAAGTGGCATGTTCTTATAGATCAGATAAATATTGTTTCTGGATGAATATCTTGTCTTAAACTGATTATAGCGTGAACCACTTGTTCCACTGCCGACATGATAAACAATTGCTTTCGGCGCATACCAGTTTTCGTAACCGTAAATTCTTGCACGATAGCCGATATCCGTATCCTCCAGATATGCAAAATGCTCCTCATCAAAGTAACCTATCTTCTCAAGAATTTTTTTGCGGTAGATTGCTGCACCGGCACATGCGGAAAAAATCCTGTCTTCTGTCTCATATGCATGGATATCTTTCCCTCTGCCGCGGGCAAAAGACCATCCCAGTGCACAGTAATAATTGCCGACATCATCCAGTTTGTCGCGATCATGGTACTGCACCATCCGTGCACCACATGAGAATGCATTCTTATGCCGTCTGATTGCAGCAAGCATTTCCTCTACAAAATCCTCTTTTACTTCTGTATCATTATTTAAAAGCAGCACATACGGTGCTTTTGCCGCACGTATCCCTGCATTGACTGCTCCACAGAAGCCGAAATTCTCCGACAGTTCGATCAGATGTACCCACGGATAGTTGGCTGTCACGAAAGAACAGCTTCCGTCTGTAGATCCATTATCTACCAGTATAACTTCAAAATTGTTCAGTGTCTGCCCTTCCAGACTTGCAAGCACGCTGTCCAGAAACGCAATTCCATTAAAATTCGGTATGACCACCGATACTTCCATATTATCTCCTATCCTTACCCTTACTGTCCATTCCCTTCAGAGGACGAAGTGAATAATTCCACTTTGTCAGCGAAAGATTCTTATTGTAATACGGATCACCGTTTTTCAGAATGTCAATCCAGTGTTCTCTCATATACTCGATTTCTTCCTGAAAACGTCGCACCTTCGCCTCACTGTCTTCCGCACCTCTTGTCTTTGATTCCATATGATAAAGCTGTACGTATGGATCATACACGATCAGTCTGCCGGATTTTCTCACCTTCAGACAGAGATCAACATCATTAAAAGCTACTGCAAGCTTCTCTGTAAAACCGCCTGCTTCCTCAAAAGCAGTACGTTTCATCATCATACATGCCGCTGTTACCGCACTCATGTCCTGAATGATCGATGCCTTATGAAGGTAACCGGTACGGTTCGCCGGCATATCAACAAACATATGTCCAGCAATTCCACCGATTCCGATCACACATCCTGCATGCTGGATCGTATTATCCGGATAAAGAAGCTTCACACCGACTGCTCCCACTTCTTCTCTCTGGCACATACCGAGCATCTCTTCTATCCAGTCCGGTGTGATCACCGTAACATCGTTGTTCAGAAACAGCAGATAATCACCTTTTGCATGCTTCACTCCGAAATTGTTGATCGCTGCATAGTTAAATTCTTTCTCCCAGCGAAGCACACGGATCTTCGGATCTTTCTCTATTTCTTTATAATACGCAAAAATTTCCTCTGATACACTGTTATTCTCTATAATAAGTATCTCGTAATTCTCATATGCTGTCTTTTCTCTGATGGAACGAAGACATGCTTCCAGCGATTCCTTCTCATCTTTGTTTGGGATGATAATGGTCACCATCGGGTTGCCCTGCACCGGATACTGCACACGGAAAAATCCGAGGTCCGGTGTATGTGTGACAATTCCCTTCTGCCCCGTTCTCTCAAGATGTGCCTCGATAGCGCGTCGTCCTGCTTCGAACGCATACATTTTGCTGGCAGGGTTATCTGCTGTCGATGCTTTGTGCGTTCTCCAGTGATACAAAATCTCTGGCACATGTCCGATCTTTCCAGCTTCTTCTACGCAGCGGAAAATAAAATCATGATCCTGTGCTCCGTCAAACTCCTGCCGGAATCCTCCAACTTTACGTATTATCGACTGTCTTACAACAAAAAAGTGGCAGATATAGTTATTGGAACGCAGAAGGTCAAGGTTAAAATCCGGTTTCAGATGGGGTTGAAAATGCTCATCCAGTTCGGTAGTTACCTTGTCTTCATCTGTATAGACTCCATCTGCATCCGGATTATTTTCCAGATAACGTGCAATCTCATAAAGAGTATTTGGGGCAAGCAGGTCATCGTGATCAAGAATTCCTGCATACTCTCCCTGTATCATCTCAAGTGCTGCATTTGTATTTCCTGCAATTCCCAGATTCTGATCCAGTATTTTTACACGGATTCTGCTGTCCTTATTCGCATATTCGTCCAAAACAGCCTGCATTTTCTTATCTTCCGGACTTCCGTTCGCAATGCAGAGTTCCCAGTTACTGTATGTCTGTGCCAGCAGCGAATCAATCATCTGGCGCAAAAAAACTTCCGGTGTACGAAATGCCGGAACAGCCACGCTGATCAGCGGGCTGTAGGAAAACTTGTGTTTTCTCTGTTTTTCCAGTTCTGTATCATCCGGAATATAGGCCTCATACCACGGACCATACGGTACTTCTTCCGGTTCAAAGCGTTCATGAAGACGTACCCAGAATTCCTTCGGACCATAATGTTTGAAATAACGCAATCCCTTACGGATCGTGTACGGATTAAGCTTTTTCAGCATTCGTGCCCACTGGATATGTCCTGTCACTTCTTTGTTTTTGCTCATAATCTGTCTGTATCCTCTGACGCTGCTTTCACCCTGCTTATTCCAGAGTAAAACAGCTTATTTCTCTTATAATAGGATTTATTTTATCATTCCGACCTGTTTTTTGCAAGGGTGGAGTCAATTTCGCTTGCGCTGCCATCACTTTTCTATTATCATTTCTCTGAGAGGAGGCTCTTTATGAAAAGAATTCGATACTTTGATCTGTTAAGATGTATTTCATTTTGCTTCATTATTTTTTATCATATGATATCACAGCTTTACTTTTCCAAATTATTTCCATTAGATAAAATCCTGCCCTTTTATGAAAATGATAATATGAACATCGCCATGCTGGGTGTTGCCGTATTTTTTATTTTATCCGGTGCCGGCCTCGCATACAGTACGGCAGAGAATTTTGATATTCGACGTTTCTATAAAAAAAGATTTATAAGAGTCCTGATTCCATTTTATATAACCTATATTTCCTATTTTATATATAAAGTGATAACGACCGGTTCTTTTACATCCTTTTTCCCGCCGGAAACATCCGCATGGAAAATCATTTTTACATTCTTCGGCATGGATGAATGGATCAGTCAGCACGGAATTCATACGTTTTCCCTTGGCATCGGCGAGTGGTTCCTCGGTGCTCTGCTGCTGTTATATTTACTTTTCCCCCTACTCCGTTTCCTGATGAAAAAGAACTCCCGTCTCTTTTTTGTCGGTTCCACTTGTATTTATCTGCTTTTGCTGTTTTATTATCCATTCAGTACTCCGGTGCATGTGAATCTGCTGATCAAGGGATATGATTTTATCTTAGGTATGCTGCTTGGCTATACAAAGCATACATTCAGACCTCAGTGGGCGTTTCTTTCCGTTCCTCTGGTTATATTTTTCTTTGTTTCCCCGTTCAGGCTGGGGATACATTACGAATTAAAGGTGGAAATCCTTGCTGTTGCTTTTTGTATTTCCTTCTCATACCTTGAACCGCTCCTTCAGAAAAAGAATCTGAAATTACTGGATTTATTAAGCAATTATTCCTATGAGATTTTTCTCGTACACCACATTGTCATATATGTACTTACACCGGCTTCCATACCATATCTGCGTGGTTCCTGGTCTGTCAGCATTCTTTTTGCTGCTGAACTTGTGTTTATCGCATTTTTTGCTTTCATTCTGAAATGGCTTTCGGGCAGATGCATTGCTTTTCTGTCACGCAGATCTGTGAACAGTAACGTAAAATAACCCCAGCCACAAAAAGCTCGGCTGTTCTGCTTGAATTACCACCCGAAATGGGATATGATAGATTTCGAGAATCACTTACCAAAATTCAATAAGATCAGTTTAAACACATATGAAATGGGAGTACAGATTTATGAAATTTAAAAAGATACATTCAGGTCTGATCGCGCTCGGACTTTGCTGTTCCCTGTTCCTTCAGACACCTGTTCTGGCCGCCGAAGAAACAGCAGATGCAGCATCCGTTTCCGCGATTTCGACAAACGATATAGCCGGATGGCCACAGGGACCGGATATCACATCCACTGCTGCCGTCATCATGGAAGACAGCACCAACACAACACTCTATGCAAAAAACATGGATCAGATTCTTTACCCGGGAGCCACTGTCAAGGTTATGACCACACTACTTGCACTGGAAAACACACAGCTTTCCGATCAGGTCACCATGACTGCAACCGGTGTATCCGGTGTCACAGACGGAGGTGCCAATATCTCCGCGCAGATTGATGAAGTGTTTACCGTAGAGCAGTGTCTGTATGCGATCATGCTCGCATCTGCAAACGATGTTGCCCTTCAGCTCGCCGAGCATATCGGTGGTTCTGTCGATGGTTTCGTTCAAATGATGAATGCCCGTGCAGCAGAGCTTGGCTGTACCAACACTGTATTTACGAATCCAACCGGTCTTCCGGATGAGAACCAGCATACGACAGCACACGATATGGCGCTGATCATGAAAGCTGCTGCTGACAATGAGTCATTCCAGACAATTGCAGGTACTACCTCTTATACAATTCCGGCAACCAATGTTTCCGGCGGAGAACGAGTCCTGACCAACAACTTTTCCATGCTGACCAACACAAATGCTGCTTATTATCAGTATTGTACCGGCGGACGAGAAGGATACACCGAAGCCTCCGGAAGTACACTTGTCTGCAGTGCACAGAAAAACGGTATCACCCTGATTGCAGTTGTCCTTCAGGGAACATCCGGAACCACCGCCACCGAGGCAGCCAGCCTTTTAAATTACGGATTTGATAATTTCAATATGCTTTCCCTCGGGGATAATGATTTCAATATGTTATCCGGTGGGGATGTATATGTACCAGTCGGCACCACTGCCGATGCTCTGACTACCCAGGACGGCGAAGTTCAGGACGGACAGTACAGCCGCCAGTATCTCTTTGGCGGAACAGCTGTCGGAACATCTGTCATGGTAGCCACCCAGGAAGAAGATACTTCTCTTGTCGATGCAAGTGTACAGAATATTGATGCAGCCAAGAATTATACTGAAGGTCGTAACAATCTTCCATACTTTATCATTGGCGGTGTTGGAATCCTGCTTCTTCTCTTGATTCTCCTTCGCATCATTAAAGTTGCAAAGTCCTGATTTGAATATTATCAGTCAGATCTATAAACACACTCTACAATATATAAGAAAAGCAGCTGTCTGTTATGGCAGCTGCTTTTCTTTTACATAATCTCTTTAAGATAACGTCCCAATGCATCTTTCCAGTCCGGAAGACGGGTAAATCCATGTTCTTCCAGTTTTTTCTTTTCCATGCGGCTGTTGGAAGGACGTTTTGCTTTTGCAGGATACTCTGCAGAACTTACCGGAATGACATTTACATCCATTCCTGCCTGACGGAAGATTTCTTTTGCAAAATCACACCAGGAAATATATCCACCTTCATTTGTTGCATGATATTTTCCATATTCTTCTTTTTCCAGCATATCAACCAGAAGTCTTGCAAGGTCATATGTGTAGGTCGGTGTTCCGATCTGATCATCGACAACGGTCAGTGTGTCATGAGTCTTTCCGAGGTTCAGCATGGTCTTGATGAAATTCTTTCCGTTCAGACCAAATACCCATGCGATACGGACAATATAATAATGCGGTGCATATTTTTCAACTGCAACTTCGCCTTCATATTTCGAATGTCCATAGACATTCAATGGCTCTACAACCGGATCATCCGGCTCCCACGGGCGGGTTCCCTGTCCGTCAAATACATAATCGGTGCTGATATAAACCATCGGAATATCAAGTTTTCCACACATTTTTGCGATATTGGCTGTTCCATCCACATTTACCTTGTGGCAAACCTCCTGATTATCCTCAGCTGCATCTACTGCTGTCCATGCCGCACAGTGTACAACCTTATCCGGATGTACCTCTGTCATCACCTGTTCAACGGCTACACTGTCTGTGATATCCATCTCCTCAACATCCACACCGACACCTTCGTAGCCTCTTTTTGCAAGTTCGTTCATAACGTCATAGCCAAGCTGGCCTTTTACACCTGTAACCAGTACTTTCATTTTCATTCCTCCTATATGCGTTTTAACGAAAAGTCCTGACTCTTTAATGTCAGGTTCGGATTATAATACGGATCTCCGTCACGCATGATATCCGGCCATCGTCTTTCAAACACCTGAATTTCTTTATTAAACCGTGCCACCTTTTCCGGAGTGTCTTCCAGACCTCTGGATTTGGACTCGTAATGATACAGCTCTGCATATGGATTGTATACAATCAGATACCCGGCAGTCCGCAGCTTCATACAGAAATCAATATCATTAAATGCAACTGCCAGTTCCTCGGTAAGTCCGCCGACTTCCTCAAAAGCAGAACGTTTTACCATCATGCAGGCTGCCGTCACCGCACTGTAATCCTGTGCGCAGATGATTCTGTGACAGTATCCGGTCGTTCCTCGCGGCTGCAGTACAAAACAGTGTCCTGCAATTCCACCAAAACCGATCACAACACCGGCATGCTGGATCGTATCATCTTCATAGTACATACGCGCTCCAACTGCTCCGACATCACTTCGCATACAGTAACCCAGTAATTCTTCGAGACAGTCTTCGTTGATGATCTCCGTATCATTATTCAGAAGAAGGATGTATTCCCCCTTCGCAAATGTTGCACCATAATTGTTGATTGCGGAATAATTAAATTCTTTATCCCAGTAAACGACATGAACCTTCGGATTCTGTGCTTCGATCTCCTTATAATACTGGAATGTAGAATCTTCGGTACTGTTGTTTTCGACAATGATAAATTCATAATTCCGGTACGTAGATTTCTGTTCAATAGAATTCATGCAGCGTTTCAGATCGTCGATATGATCCTTATTCGGAATGATGATTGAAACAAGCGGATCATGATCTCTGTGGAATTTCGTACGGTACAGTCCAAGGAATTCACCCTGATGAACTTCTGCATCAATTCCTGTTCTCTGATAATGCGCCTCGATCGCACGTTTTCCGGCTTCAAATGCATACGTCTTGCTTTCCGGATTTTCAGCGGTGGAATCCTCATGACATCTCCAATGATAGAGAATTTTCGGTACATGATAGATTTCCTCCGGTTTCACCGCTTCGATGCAGCGGAAAATGAAGTCATAATCCTGTGCCCCATCATATTCTTTGCAGAGCATACCTACCTGATCAATGATTTTTCTGTCCACCACAAACAGGTGACAGATATAGTTTACCGTACAGAGCAGATCCGGATTATAGTCCGGCTTGAAATGCGGCTGGAAAAACTTATGTCCGTCCATCGACATTTTATCCTCATCAGAATAAAGAAGACGGATTGCTCTGTTATTATTTAAAGCCTTCACACACTCAAAGAGCGCATGTGGAGTCAATTCATCGTCATGATCTGCGAATGCAATGAAATCACCTGTCGCAATCTCTATTCCTGCATTGGTATTTTCGGAAATCTGAAGAGGTTCCTTATGGGAAATCACACGAATTCTCTCATCCGATGCAGCAAGAGACTTCAAAAGTTCTGCAATCGGTGAGTTCTCCCCGCTTCCATCAGAAAGACAGAGTTCCCAGTTCGGATAAGTCTGTGCCTTCACGGTCTCTACCAGCTGACGAAGATATTTCTCCGGTGTTTTGTACAGCGGAATCACAATGCTGATCTTTGGCTGGTATTCGAATTTTTCTCTTCTCTGGTGTTCCAGTTCTTTTGCACTCGGAAGGTGGCGTACAATCCATTTCTGATATGGTATCTCTCTTGTTGAAGCCGTCCTGATTTTGGATACAACTTTGCCTGCCAGTGCTGCACTTCCCTGGGATTTCCAGTAACGCATACCCTTCTGCGCATATTTTTCTATTTTTTTGCGAAGGATGACTGCCGGCTGTAAATGTACCACATGTACAGACTTCGTCTCCCCTGCATAAAATACTACGTAGACAACCTTTCCGGTAAGATTGGTGATCTCTGCAAAAAATCCGGTCTTGTCCTCGTGCTTCATTTCTTCATACATCTGTTCCACATCAACACGTTCTGTACGAAGAATCTCTGCCTGAATCTTTTCTTTGTTTTCGTCGAAAATCTGAATTCGCACCGGCTGATCTGCCACGGCCCACCCACGGATACGCAAAAATCCCTGCTGAATTTTTTCTTCTTCGATATAAAACTGCGGTTTGCCTCTGCGTTTTTCCAGATTTTTTACTGTAATGGAAAACCAGCAGAATGTTTTGTCCGGCATATCTGCATAAACGCTCAGCTTCTGATATCCTTCCAGTGACTCCGGAAGCTGCACCGCTGCCGTAATACGCTCGCCCCTCATCAAATCCGGATCTTTAAAACGTTCCAGTGCACTGACTACTTCCAGACGCTGAATCTCGGATTTTATTTCGGAACCATCCAGCATGGCACGCATCTTTGCTTCTTTCGGCCATGTTCCCTGCAGGATATAACAGCATGGATCCTGTAAATGGAACCGATCCTTTGTTACCTCAAATATCTCTCTCGACATAATCTATATCCAACCTCGTTTCTCAGTCTTCTCTCAGGGAACAGTCTGCTTCTTTCAGTGACAGATTCGGATTGTAATAAGGGTCTCCCTTCGCCATCTCATCACCCCATTTTTCCTCGAAGCGCTTCGTTTCTTTTTCGAAACGGAACTGCTTCTCCGGAGTATCTTCCATTCCCCTTGACTTGGATTCGTAGTGATAAAGCTCCGCATATGGTGTAAATACGACTTTTTTGCCTGCTGCACGCGCCTTCATGCAAAGATCAATGTCATTAAAGGCAACAACAAACTCTTCATCAAATCCACCTACTGCCTGGAAATCTTCTGCTTTCATAAGCATGCAGGCCGCAGTTACGGCGCTGATTTCCTGTACATTTACTGCCCTTCCGAAATATCCTTTATCTTCGCAGGATGCCATGCACATAATATGGCCTGCAATTCCGCCCATGCCAAGTACAACTCCTGCATGCTGGATCAGGTTATCCGGATAGTAAAGTTTCGCTCCGACGATTGAAACATCCGGCTGCTGACAGATCATCAGCATCTCCTCGATCCAGCCCGGACTGATCACTTCCACATCATTATTCAGAAACAGCAGGTAGCTTCCTTTTGCTTCTTTTACAGCGAAATTGTTGATTGCAGAATAATTAAATCCATCTTCCCACGTAAGTACCCGTGCTTTCGGGTAGCGCCAGGAAAGGTTTTTGTAGTAATCAAAAGTCTCCTGCTCTTCGCTGTTGTTTTCGACTACCAGAATTTCATAATTCTTCCATGTAGATTTCTCATAAATGGAAGAAAGACATTTCTCAAGATCATCAATATGGTCTTTATTCGGAATAATGATCGACACAAGCGGCTCGCCCTGAATCTTTACATGACTTCGATACCAGCCCGGATGTTTCGTCATTTCTACCTCTGCCTCGATACCAACTCTGCGGTAATGTTCCTGAATCGCACGGCATCCTGCTTCATATGCGTACGTCTTGCTCTCCGGATTTGCCGCAACAGAATTCATATGACACCTCCAGTGATACAGCACCTTCGGAATATGAATCACCTGTTTTGCCTGCTCACAGCAGCGCAGTATAAAATCGTAATCCTGCGAACCGTCAAACTCCGGTCTGAGGCCTCCCACCTGGTTGACCAGTGCTTTTTTTACAACAAAAATATGACAGATATAATTATTGTCCCTTAAACGGAACAGATTATAGTCTGATTTGAAATGAGGTTCAAAATAGAATTCCCCATCCATACTCAGTTTATCTTCATCTGTATAAATGATCTCCGGTCCCTGATGATCATTTATTGCCCTGACAATTTCATACAGAGCATCCGGTTCCAGTGTATCATCATGATCACTCAGCATCAGATATTCACCGGTCGCCATCTCGATTGCTTTGTTTGTATTGACGGAAATCCCACCATTACCCTCTAGATGCTTATAAAGGATTCTCTTATCTTTACCATAACGCTTCTGAACGTATTCTTCGACTTTCTGATCAGGGCTTCCATCCGCCAGGCAGAGCTGCCAGTTTGTGTAAGTCTGCGAACGCACAGAATCGATCAGTTCCTTCAGATACGGAGTCGGTGTACAGTACAGAGGAATCACAATGCTGATCAGAGGATTCTGCTCAAAATGTTCATGACGCTGTCTGCGAAGAGTCTTTCTGTCCGCTTTATGACGCTCAAACCATTCTTCATAATCTTCTTTGTGCTCCCCGTTTTTGTCTTTGTGGAAAAGACGTCCCCAGAAGCCTTTTGCTTTCTCTTTTTCCTTCTGTTCCCTGCGAAGAGCTTTTATATCAATCTCATATGTTTTGGTTGTAGAATCACCGCAGAAATGAAGCACTATCCTGTTTCCCGGGATTTCAAGAAACGCTGCGGAAATGCTGAAACCGATCTCCTGATTCTTGTAATCGTCGTCCAGATGGCGTCGCTCTACAACGTCCGGCCTGCGGCCTCTCGTGATCTTACAGTCGAGAAGTTCTGCATTTTCTTTATGAACAGTTACTTCAACTTCACCTCTCTGGTCTGTTGTCCATCCCTGAATCTCAAGCATCAGCCCATAGAGGACTTCGACACGGTCAATATGGAACTCGACCAGTTTGTCTTTGACCAGTTCATCCAGTTCATCACCTGTATGCTCCCAGATCACAGTTTTTTCTTCTCCGTCCAGCAAAAGAAGTTCCAGTATGTCATACTTCTGGCGAAGTTTCAGGACCTCCGGAATCGTAACTGTAAATCCCGGAAGAAAGCCTTCTGTCTCCACTTCCAGAGCCTGCGCCACATCCGGTCGGTCATACCGCTCCACTTCCGGTATATCGAGCACTTCATACCCGTCACCAATCAGCTGAAAACTGCATTTCTTTTTATCAGTATGCATATACCAGCCTACAAGGCTCAGCACATGTCCATGTCTGTCATCATATCGTTCTTCATCAATGCTGAAACAAAGTTTGTCCATAAATAATCCCCTATTTCTTTTTAATACTCCGGTACAGTTTCCATGCCTTTGTATTTTCCATTTCATGAATCTGGCGGTGCAGTCTCTGTATCTCCTGATCTTTTTCAGAAGCAATCCTCGAAAAGCTCTTCCAGAATGCATCCTGTGCTTCTGTTTCTTTCATCACTTCAATCTCTATGTGAAGTTTTCCTGCATTTTCCGGCAGATTTTCAAGAACAAACTGCGGATCTCCACCTCCAAAATAATATCTGTCCGCTCCCATCGGGAACCCATTCGAAGTAAAAACAGCTTCTTTTCCGTTTTCAAATGTCAGTTTCTTAAGAATCAGTCCGCCGGCTGCCTCACCCGGATCAAGACGCAGTCTGCGTACATCGCCCGGAACAGCAATACAAAGATCCAGCCCGGATCCTGCCATCGGATAAACATCAGAATCCGCTTCCGAAAAATCACTGCCTCTGTCATAAAATACCTGCAGCCTTCTCAGTGCAAACGCTGCACGGATTCTCTCATAATATGCCGGCACATCCACCTTGCCCGGTGAAACCTCATCGTACATGGAACGAAGCGGTACATGTTTTCCTTCCATATACTTCTGGAAATTACGCTCCATCTCCGCATAAATTTCCAGTTCTTCCTCTGAAATTCCGGCTTTTTTATAAAAATCAAACTCGCGCAATACTGCACGCTTGCCATCGCTTTCCAGATAATAATGAATCATTCGATAGAGAATGAAGTTGCACGGAACCGGGAAACGGAATGTCCATTCATAATCGATCACCGATACTTCAGAATCCTGAAGCAGAATATTTGCCGGAACCAGATCGATATTGGATATACCACTGCAATGATAATTTTCCTCCAGTGGAGCATCTCCAAATACCTCGATAAATTCCGGTGTCTTAAAGAATATCTCACCTGAATGGATACGGCGTACTTTATCAATATAAGTAAAAAGAAGTTTTTCCAGTTCTTCATTCTTGCCCCGCTCAAGCAGGCTGTCCAGACGTGCTTCCAACGTCTCACCACTTAAGTATTCCAGTACAACTCCATCAGCTTCTGTCCTGCAGGAATTCAGTTTCAACCCTTCCCTGCGATAGAAACCGGAAAGTTCTTCCTCAATCTTCGGAAGGGTTTTTATATGCGCTTTGGCTCTGGTATCTGTCGGAACCTTGCGCACAATTCTTTCTTTCTTATTATTTTCGCAGATTTCTGTGATGATTGAAAATTCAGGCGCCCGCTCATTGGAAAACTTCGCATAGACCGTACTGGTCTCTATTTTTTCCTTACTGATCAGAAGCAGAAAAGAATTGGCAAAATCCGGATACATCTCATTTGCAAGCAATGTATCATATACCGAAGACTCCTGAAAGAGCTGCAGACGAAGTCTGTCGTAGTTCGTCTCCAGACGGTTCAGCTCACCCTTCAGCGGAAGACGGCGGTCAGAATAAACCGTCATCGGAAGCTTGTAATCCGGGAATGGATAATACCATTCTGCCTGCAGATCACCGGCATCGGAAAGGATCTGCATAAACTCTTTTCTGGAAAAAGTTTTAACACCTTTGGTCGTCGGATAACCTTCCAGCCCTTCAAAAAGTGTACCAAAATGGTCTTCCGTGCATCCTGCCCAGTATTTAAGCCCAAGACGGTTTTCGATTGCAAGGACGATCTTTCCGTCCGGTTTCAGATGCTTTGAAATAATTTTTAAGAAATCCACATACGGTGTATCGCTCTGGATATAAGCTTCTCCATATTCAAAAACCCCGATCAGGGTAATGTAATCATATTTTTCTGTAAGTGTTTTTTCAACATCCTGAAAATTTCCCATCAGAATTTTCAAATTGTCACAGTCACGGTGTCTCCACGCGTTGATCTGACTGCGTTTCCTCGAAAGCTCGATACATGTCACCTGCTTTGCCTTCTTACAGAGGGCACCGGTAACCGCACCGCATCCGGAACCAATCTCGAGAACATTTTCCTCCCCGGTAAACGGAAGCCAACCCAGAATGTTTTCTCTGATATGAGAAAAATGATAGAGAATCGGCCAGCTTGCACGCTCCGCGATCACCTGATTCCATTCTTCTTCACGGTAATTTCGCGCGATCTCCAGCATCTCGTCTTCAATTGCACCATCTGTATATAAATCTTTGCCCGGATAAAGTGTGTCATCCAGAAGAACCTGTCCGATTTTTTCCATTAATCCTCATCTCCACAGTAGATTTCTACTTTTGAATTCATATCATAAAAACCAACGGTATTCTGCGTTGAGATAACCGTGATATTACATGCATCATACAGTCTGTGAAATACCGTAAAATCACCGTCTTTGTAGCCGGTACATCCGAAAGAAAGCAGATATTCTCCACCCTGCAGAAACATGTCCTGTGTGAAGGTTACAGTACACACATCCCCGGCGTCAGAATGCTCTACGTGCATTTTCTCAAACATGGTATTCGTTCCGGTAATCTCTGTTCCACGGATATCCTTGAAAGTATATGCCATGATCGGCTCCTGAATGTTCTCATGGAATTTCACACGCATCTTGATCGTAAAAGTAGATCCTTTGTCGATAGTGTTGGTATAGTTGCCCTTTTCATCCATCACGACAAAATCCGTGATCTCTGCCAGCTTGCTGCCATATTCAAGCATATTCGGATTGACCTGGAATTTCTCATTCCAGCTTTCACGCTTTTTCTTTTCGTTTTCGGCTGCTTCTTTCGCCGGATCCTGTCCAACCAGAAGCTGTTTGTACATATCAACCATCTTCTTCGGAGAACCTTCCGCCAGCTTTACACCTTTATTGAGAAGGACTACACGGTCACAGTATCTGGAAATACTGCTGAGATCGTGGCTTACAAAGAGAATGGTTCTTCCCATATCTTTAAATTCTTCGAATTTACGATAACATTTTGCCTGGAAGAACACGTCACCGACAGAAAGCGCTTCATCGACTATCAGTATCTCCGGGTCAATGTTGATTGCAACAGCAAAAGCCAGACGAACGAACATACCACTGGAATATGCCTTGACCGGCTGATGTACAAAATCGCCGATGTCTGCAAAATCCAGAATATCCTGTAGTCTGGCATCAATTTCTTCTTTTGAAAATCCCATCATCGTACCGTTGAGATATACGTTCTCAATTCCCGTATATTCCATATTAAATCCGGCGCCAAGTTCAAGCAGTGCGGAAATTCTTCCATCAACTTTCACTTCACCTGCGGTGGGATTCAACACACCTGTGATGATCTTGAGGATCGTGGATTTACCGGAACCGTTCGTTCCGATAATTCCCACCGTCTCTCCTCTTTTTACTTCGAAATTTACATCCCGGAGAGCATAATGCTCTCTCACGGGAACTTTAAATCCAAGCGCTTCACGCAGTCGGTCTGAAGGCTTGTTGTATAGTTTATACATCTTGTCCAGATGCTTTACTTCAATTGCAAATTCACTCATTCTACTCTCCGTTTACAGTACATCTGCAAAATGTACCTGAAGTTTTTTAAACAATCTGGTTCCAAGGAAAAATACGGCAATCGTAAATACCCAGAAATAAAGGGTAAGTACCGGATGCTGCCAGATTGCCACCTTGTTAATCAGAGAATCACGATATCCCTGTACAATATAAAAGACCGGATTCAGTTTCAGTATTTTTGCAAGGATGCCGCCCAGTCCTAGGTCATTGAAATCCCACATGATCGGTGTCACCCACACCCCTACCTGAAGTCCGATGTTGATAATCTGACTCAGATCACGGAAAAATACAACCGCTGCACTCGTCAGATAAGTCACTGCAAGGATCAGCATAAAAATGCAAAAGCTATAATACAGAAGCTGTATCGCATACAGACTCGGTGGATATCCCATAAAAGTATAGATCAGCAGTACGATAATGATAAAAAATGCATGTACAAAAACCGCTGAAAATACTTTCACAACCGGAAGGATCCGGATGTTGAATACAACTTTTTTGACCAGATAATTGTATTCGAGAAGTGCATTCGTTCCTCCAATCAGTCCTTCCTGAAAGAAAAACCATGGAATCAGTCCCGCGATCAGCCACAAAACAAAAGGGACTCCCTTGTCTGAGCCATTGCGAAGTGCAAGTCCGAATACAAACCAGTATACGCAGATCGTTACGATTGGCTGGATAAACGCCCAGATTGTTCCGAAATAAGAACCGGCATATTTTGTTTTAAAGTCATTTTTTGCCAGAGAAAAGACTAACTTTCTGTTTTTGTAGATCTCTCCCGGCAGCCATGTCTCGTTTTTCAATCTTTTTTACTCCTGTTGGCAGTGTACTCTTTGAAGCTTCCCCATTTCTGGTCTTTGTCAGAAAGAATCAGTTCCATACCTTCCGGGATCGGCCATTCTACACCAATATCCGGGTCATTGTATGCCAGACCGCCTTCATCGTTCGGATGATAGAAATCTGTACACTTGTATGCAAATTCCGCTGTATCAGAAAGCACTACGAATCCATGTGCAAAGTTTTTCGGAATAAAAAACTGCTTTTTGTTTTCTGCTGACAGAAGCACACCATACCACTGTCCATAAGTTGCAGAACCTTCGCGCAGGTCAACGGCAACATCAAAAACTTCGCCGCTCACTACACGCACCAGTTTATCCTGCGGATAGTTGATCTGGAAATGAAGTCCACGCAGTACACCCTTGCGGGAGCTTGACTGATTATCCTGTACAAACTCCATGTCGATTCCTGCTGCTTTGTAATCGTTATAGTTATATGTTTCCATAAAGTAACCACGCTCATCCCCGAATACAGTTGGTGTAATTACTTTCAGTCCTTCGATATGACAGGTTTCTACTGTGATCTTACCCATTTTATAATCCCTCCGCTACTTCTATCAGATATTTACCGTAAGCTGTCTTGAGAAGTGGCTGTGCCAGTTCTACAAGCTGTTCTTTTGTAATAAATCCACGTTTGTATGCAATCTCTTCAATACAGGAAATATAGAGTCCCTGACGTTTCTGGAATGCGGCTACAAAATCTGCCGCATCAAGAAGAGAATCATGGTTTCCGGTATCCAGCCATGCAAATCCACGGCCAAGTGTCTCAACCTTCAGTGTACCTCTGTTGAGGTATTCGTTGTTAATGCTTGTAATCTCAATCTCGCCACGTGCAGATGGTTTAACATTTTTAGCAATTTCAACAACATCATTGTCATAGAAATACAGACCCGGAACTGCATAGTTTGACTTCGGATGCTCCGGTTTTTCTTCGATAGAAAGAGCCCTGCCATTTTCGTCGAATTCTACTACACCATATTCACGAGGATCTCTTACATAATAGCCAAAAATAGTTGCACCTTTTTCTTCTTCGGTACGTTTGTAAGCATTCTGCAATACTCTTGAAAAGCTCTGACCATAGAAGATATTGTCGCCAAGTACAAGTGCAACAGCATCGTTTCCGATAAATTCTTCACCAATGATAAATGCATCTGCAAGTCCTCTCGGCTGCTCCTGAACTGCATATTCAAAGCGCATGCCAAGCTGACTTCCGTCTCCGAGAAGGTCACGGAAGACCGGAAGATCTCTTGGTGTGGAAATAATCAGGATCTCGCGGATTCCTGAAAGCATCAGAGTTGATAACGGATAATAGATCATCGGCTTGTCATAGACCGGCATGATCTGTTTTGAAATAGCTTTTGTTAACGGATATAATCTGGTTCCTGAACCACCTGCTAAGATAATTCCCTTCATAAGGTTTCTCCTTTTTTCTTTATTTATTTTTGTCTGTTAACTGTTTTTAAAATGGAGTGCGATCAGAAGTCCGATCAGGACAACGATCATTGCACCACCAATGATCAGAAGCATCTTTACAGTTGAAGAAAGTCCTTCTGTGTGCATTTCACTGATCTGATCCTGAACAGATTTTTGCTCAGATACTGCAGTGTCATTTGTATCGGTTTCGTCTGTCTGTACTGTTGTTGATGTGCTTTCTGTTTCTGAACTTTCCGGCACCGTCGTCTCCTTCGCTTCCTGCACCGGTTCCGGAGTCGGTGTATCTTCTACAGTCACATAACCTACAAACTGCCCCTGATAATAGTACTGATTTAGTGTTCTCGTTCCCTTTTCTTTGCTTTTCATCGTAAGATCAGCGACCGTCACACCTTTCGGTACTGTCATTGCCTTTCCATCAACTTCAATGCTGTCAAAACTGTTAAATGCATAATCAAACAATACTGTACTGTCCGCACAGTTGATACCAAGATCTGCATCACGCATAGTTACTACGATATAAGTTCTTCCATTTCGCTCTGCAACCGTAGCAAGACAGTTCTGTGCTTCTGTGGAAAATCCTGTCTTTCCACCAATACAGCCTTCATAATACAGGCTGGACTCTTTTGCCAGAAGTGGTACGTGAGTATGCATTGGTCTCGCAGCACTTAAGTTTGTTGCCGGAATTGTATAGTTCACTGTTTCCAGAACTTTGCGGAATCTGGCATTCTTAAGACCGGCTCGCATGATCTTCGCAAGATCCTCGGCACAGGAATAATGATTTTCGTCTGGAAGACCACTGGCATTGACAAAATGAGTATGCGTACATCCAAGCTGCCTGGCTTTCTGGTTCATCATATCCACAAAGTTTGCTTCTGTACCACCGACGTATTCTGCAATCTGCGCACAAACCTCATTTGCAGACTTAATATATGCGGCGAACCAGCAGTCCTTCATAGTCATGGACTCACCAAGCTGTGCATTGATGTTGCTGCTGTCCCAGGTCACATCGCGAACTCCTGTTTCCGTAAACGTCACAATATCCTTCGGTGAGCTGTTTTCGATTGCAACAAGAAGCGTCATGAGTTTTGTTGTACTTGCAGGATAACGATATTCATCCATTCCTTTATCATACAAAATTGCTCCTGTATCTGCATCCATCAGAACAGCTGTCTCGGAAGTTACAGCCGGAGCTGCCGGCCAGTTCACTATACTATCTGTAGCAACCGCTGCCGGTGTGCCATTGGTCGTTACCATAGAAGCCTGTACCGTACAAGAAGACACCAGAATCACCACAGCACCTACTCCTGCCGCAATCCGGTATATTCCTTTATTCATCTGTGTACCTCCACTATTAAACTAAATTCAAGTCTCTTCTAACGCAAGACATATCTCATATTATTTTCGCACAATCATAGAGTAAATTCAATGCCTATTTTCGCCAAAATAGTCTTCCTCCTTATCTTCTGAAAGAAAAAATGCTGTAATTCCCTGTTAAACCCGGGAATTACAGCATCTTAATCTCTATAAAAGATGACTATTTGGTTTTGTACATTTCCTCATAATATTTCTGATAGTCGCCGCTGGTGACATTCTTCATCCAGTCTTCATGCTCGAAGAACCACTGAATTGTCAGGCGAATACCATCTTCAAAACATGTCTCCGGATACCAGCCAACTTCTTCTTTAATCTTATCCGGCGCAATTGCATAACGACGGTCATGCCCTTTACGATCCTCTACATATGTGATCAGCTTCTCACTTACAAGAGCTTTACGCGGATCATCATCCGGAAGCATTTCCTGTAATGTATCCAGAATAATATGGATGATCTGAATGTTCTGCTTTTCATTGTGTCCGCCAATGTTGTAGGTCTCAAACAGACGGCCTTTTTCCTGCACCATGTCGATTCCTTTTGCATGATCCATTACATACAACCAGTCACGTACATTCTTACCATCACCATATACCGGAAGTTTCTTTCCCTGAAGTGCATTGTTGATGATCAGCGGAATCAGTTTTTCCGGAAACTGGTACGGTCCATAGTTATTGCTGCAGTTTGTAATGTTTGCCGGGAATTTGTAAGTATCCATATAGGATTTTACCAGCATATCGGAAGATGCCTTGCTTGCAGAGTACGGGCTGTGTGGATCATATGGAGTAGTCTCATAGAAGAAGCCACCGTCTTCCTCAAGGGAACCATATACTTCATCTGTAGAAACATGCAGGAATTTTTTGTCCGGCTTGAAAGTTCCGTCAGGAAGTTCCCATGCAGATTTTGCAGCATTCAGCATAACCAGTGTACCAAGTACATTTGTCTTTACAAATACCTCAGGATTGCGAATACTTCTGTCTACATGACTCTCTGCCGCAAAGTGAACAACACGGTCGATATCATTTTCATCAAAAATCTTCATGATTGCTTCACTGTCACAGATATCTGCTTTTACGAAAGTGTAGTTGTCGCGATTTTCGATATCCTTGAGATTCTCAAGATTTCCTGCGTATGTCAGCTTATCTACATTAATGATGCGGATCTCGTTGTCATATTTCTGGAACATGTAATGAATATAGTTGGATCCGATAAATCCTGCTCCACCGGTTACAAGGTATGTTCTCATATTTTCTTTTCCTCCTGAAAAGCGCTCTCCTTCGGGGAGAGCGCATTTTATTTTATTAATTATATGCCGGATCAGTCGGATCGAAGTTCTTAGAACCACGAAGTGGGGTAAGTGCTTTTCTTCCGAGAGGTCCCTTTCTTGCTTCATTGGACTGATATACACCATCAAAAATTGTGATTTCAGAACCATTGCAGTTATCATATACCCATTTTGCATCTGCTACGCAGCAGCGGATACATCCATGAGATGCCGGATTTCCAAGTTTCAGATATTCTCCAACCGGAAGATTATGGTCATTCATCTCACTGCATGCAACAGAGTGAACGTAAATGCCACCGACAACCCATGATCCGTACTGTCCCCATGACGGTCCCATCAGCGGCTGCCATCTGCCTGCTCTCTTAATCGAATAGGTTCCTTTTGGTGTCGGGGTGCCCGGGTTACCTACAGAAACACGGATAGTCTTGATCGGAATCGTGCGATCCCTGTTTGCATATACAGTCATAACACCATTGACACGATCACAGCTCAGATAATATTTGCTGCGTCTGATCTCGCCTGTTCTGTCGTTAACTCTGTAGCCTCTTTTATCAAAACGATACTGGATACCATTGATTACTTTTACAGTATTAAATACATATTTTCCTGTCTTTGGATCCATATAACGAACAAGATTTCTGGAGCTGTTTACCACAACCCATCCTGCTTCGATGAAACGTCCTCTTTCATCCAGTGTACCATACGTATCACCACGTTTGATTCTCCGGTTGGTCAGTGCTACACAATTTTTGAAATAGAAATAATATTTCTGTCCACCACAGCTGATTCTTCTCCAGCCATTCACATAAAGTGCACCGCTGCTGGATGCGCAGTAATACTTGTTATTAAATTTAATCCACTGACTCTTATAAACCTTACCTCTGTATGCCGTTTCGCTGGATCTCTGGAAGAAGTAATATTTGTTTCCAATCTTTGTGACACCACTTGCCATGGAACCATCTGCTTTGTAGTATCTGTCACTGACCCATCTGTCAAAAAGTATGTTACCGTTGCTTGAGAAATAGTACCAGCCCATAAATTTACCATTTACTGTAACCTTCTGAATACCATGTTTCTCATCAACACAGCCGGCTGTTCTTCCGAAATAATAGTATCTGTTTCCGGCACCTGGACATTTTATCCAACGGTTTCTCCATGTTCCACGTCTTCCGTCACTTACAAAGTAATATCTGCGGTTTCCGTATTTAACAAGTCTATTTTTGTATACGACACCATATTTATTTGATAAGTAATAGTAATTATTAGCAGCCTTTACCATCTTACCCTTAATAAGATATCCATTCGCGTCAAGAAGGTATGAATTACTGCTGTTTGACAAAACTTTGTATGCTCCGGTTCCCTTTTTCTGATAACGTCCGTCAGAACCGAAATAACGCCACATCGTGCCCTTTTTATCAGTTGCACTTGCCCACGCATTACGCACCATTTTGCCAGGAACAACCTCTGCATTAGATGCTTTGCGGAAGTAATAGACCGCTTTATTGACTGTGCGCATACCTACATAAGGTTTACCACCGTCAAGCAGAAAATAGGATTGTTTATTAATTGTATAGATTTTATTTGCGGCGATTTCTGTCTGTTTACCGGCATCTCCATAATAATTAAATGCCTTATCTGCGGTATTCCATGTCCATGTCTTGATAATTCTCTGACCCAGTTTAGAGTTGTAAGGTGTTTTCTGATCTGTATCAAGATCACCGGTAACTTTTACCTCATTAACCGTTTTGAAGTAGTAGTAATCATTTGACACTTTACTTCTTCCGGTGAGCATATAACCATTTTCATCAAATGCATAATACCCTGTACAAATCTCATCACCATTGTCTTTCAGTGCAGTAACTTTAACGATGCCATCTTTATCGGTAAAATAGTCGGAAGCTGTCTGTTCTGCTGTCTCTCCATCCTGCACATCTTCGGCAGTTTCTTTCTGTTCTGCTGTTTCCGGCATATCCTGTACATCAATAGTATCTTCTGTTATATCTTCTTCTGAAGCATCTGCTGTCTCTTCGTTCTGAATGTCCTGCGTATCTTCATCAACTAAAAAAGCCTCATCTTCTACTGCATTTTCATCTGTTACCGCATCTGCTTCGGAAGTCTCTGCTGTCTGTACGGCAGGATTTACAGAAACAGGTTTTTCCAGTTTCCATTTACCGTTTTCAGATTTCCACCGAGTATATAAAAGGGAAGCTTCATTACCTTTTACCACTTCATTTAACGTCTGAACTGCAGTATCTTCTGTGCAAGCAGTCACATCCTGCTCTTCAAACGAAATTTCAGTTTCTTCACCTTCTGCACTGAATGCATCAAAATCCGGCTCCGTCTCATCTGTTATATCAACGGCATCCGCATTCGCATCCTCATCTGCCCCCATGTCGATCTGCACATCATCGGACGCAGCTTCTTCAGAATCAACATCAGCTGTATTGTCCGAGGGACTTTCAGCTTCTGCGTCATCAATCACTGCCACGTCGGAAGCATCTGCCTCAGCAGCAAACTCAGCCTCGCTGGCCGCACTCGCCTCCGCTGCCATAGACAAACACATTGTCAAGCTCAACATTATTGCCACAATTCGTTTCTTCACAACTACTCCTCCTATTTCCCTTTTGTTAAAAATCTATTCACCAAGACCTCCGCTGATTGCATCAGTCAAAGCTTTCATTGCTTCCTGCTCATCTGCTCCATCGCAGATCAGTTCAATCTCATCACCACATTTTATACAGGCACCCAGAACACTCAGAACGCTTTTTGCATTGGCAGTTCCACCATCATATTCAAATGTGATTGCAGATTGATATTTCATTGCTTCATTACACAAATTTCCGGCTGGTCGTAAATGCAAACCCGACGGATTATTGATCATAATTTTCTGATTGACCATCTGTTGTCTCCTGTCAGTTGTTTTCTTCGGCTGTGGAAATCACAGAGACCTCCACGCCCGTTGTCACATCATCTACAAGTTCATATCCATCCGGGATTTCAATGCTTACCGGCACCTCATGACTGCCTTCTCCTACATCACTCAAATCTATGGATGCTTTTATCTGATCTTCTGTAAGATCATCAAGTGAACTGTCCGTCTTCTGGACACGAACTTCTATATTAGCTGTATCAAAAGATACCTGCATACCATCCGGTGCATGATTCACCACGATATTTTTCGTAGGTACTTCGCATACACTGCTTCCCATCGGCAGTACATTTACTCTTACAAATACATCTTCGCTGGAATCACTGGTCAGTTTCAGACCATCCGGAAGATAATCTGAAATATTGATCTTCTCTTCGAGATCACTGTCCCTGTCAGAAATGTCCGCTACATAGTCAGGAATTGTGATCGTATTATTCTGATCTTTCAAAGTAGCAAGTGCCTCTTCGCTTCCGGCAACACTTATCACATTCGGTGTGGTACTTACACTTTCCACCTGATAACCGGATTTCGGAGAACCGCTGTAACCTGCTTTGATTTTGACGTTTGCCTGTACTTTCCAGAGTTTTGCAGTTACATATACCCTTGAAACATTCAGGTAGCCCATATCTGAATCCGTAAATTCTTCACCATTTTTATCTATAATCTTGACATCTTTTTCTGTAGTGATATCTTCTGTTGCTCCATCTACATCAATAGACGCATTTACTTTATCTATTTTATTAATCAAAGACGTCGGACCTGTAATCTTGATTTTCTCCGGATTGGAAGTTAGCGTTCCTATCTCATACCCTCTGTCAGGCTTTGTATTATCTGTTGTAACATTAACTACAAATTCCTGTGTATCCTTATCCTCCAGATGAAGGCTCAGATTCTGAGGACTGACTTCTATATTATCCTGCATAATATGGTCACATAATACTGTGATCGGAACCATTACCGGATCTGTGTTCAGACTGACCGCCTGCTGAAGATCTGCCACTGCCCGAATGTTATTCACCGATATTTTGTCAAGAATTTTCCTCTGTGCCTTGATCGTTACACGAATCGGAACCTGCTCTTCATCCTGCATACACATCTTACCATCGGCATCTATATACGCTTCATTCAAAAGCTGCACGTCCGATATAACAAAAGATTTCGTTCCGATCGGATTGTTTATGTTTACTACAAGCAGCCACACCAGGATTGCAATCACAAAAGAAAGAATTTTCAGACCCAAATTATTTCCCAGTTTTTTCTTCATGCTTCACTCTGCCCTTCAATAACTGTCTGAATCGGTTATTATCTACAACTTTTTTGTTCTGCGCTTTTTCCAGAACTTCCCGCAATTGTGTACTGCTGATATTTCGGATCAGTCTGCCTCCCTGCGCCACAGATACCTGTCCGGTTTCTTCTGACACAATGATCGTAACGGAATCTGTTACCTCACTGATACCCACACCGGCACGGTGTCTTGTTCCAAGCTGTTTGCTGAGTTCCATATTATCAGAAAGCGGCAGATAGCAGGTAGCTGCCACAATGCGGTTTTCTCTTACAATGACCGCTCCATCATGAAGCGGCGTGTTGTGCTCAAAAATGTTGATCAGAAGCTGGCTTGTCAGAATCGCATCGACATTAATACCGGTTCTGATATACTCGTCCAGGCGGATCTCCTGCTCAATGACGATCAGTGCACCGGTCTTGACCTCTGCCATATCATAACATGCCTTGATCAGCTCATTGACTGTCTTGTCTGTAAAACGTTCCTTTACTTCCTTTCCTGCATCAAACGGAAGGATCGATGCCATGATTTTTTTCTGACCAAGCTGTTCAACCACCTTACGTAGTTCTGGCTGAAAAATAACAACAATTGCCGTAATCAATGCACCGGCAAGACGGGATACGATCCAAAGGATCGTATTCATCTTAAAAATATATGCTATGATCAGAAATGCACCGATTACAAGGAGACCTTTAAGCAGAGTATATGCACGGGTAAATTTGATCCATACCATAAACTGATACACAAAAAATGAGATCAGAATAATTTCAATTACATCGATAATACTGACAGACGGCAGATTGATATCTGATAAGTACCTTGCCAATATATCTGTAATATTTCGCATAAACTCTCTTCTCCTTTTGCTGCAGATTTTTATGTAATGCCGTAATCAGGCTGAGCTTAAAGATCCTTCAGTGATTCCTCAAGCTTCTTCTCAAAATCAATATCATCAATGTCAGCTTTTTCGACAACGGAAGCTTCTTCCTGAACAGGTTTTCTCTTTGCAGAACGATTCTCGGATTTTGTTTCCTTCTGGAAAAGCGGTGCTGTATAGTCCGCTGTTTTCTCTGATACTCTTCGTTCTTCTCTGTCTGTCTCACCGTTAATCTTCTTGATGCTTCTCTCAGAAGTAGCAACCAGTGCTTTCGGAACAGCTTTTACATAGTAATAATACTCATCGTCTTCGTATTCGAGCCGCTCTGTTCTGGTATAATCTCCACCGAAAACAAAGAATTCCAGTATGATTCCGATCAAAACTGCAACTACTGTATAAATGATCAGAGATACCATGGAAACTTCGACACCAAAACTCATACTTCCTGCAAGCATGATCACGATATAAAGCACACCACCTGCTACTATGGCGATCCGCCATGCATAATCCATCATGCGGGTACGGATCAGATTAACTACAAGAACGACTACAACAAATGCAATTACATTCAGCCACATCTCACCGTTTTTCATAAGTCCATCAGCCAGAAGTGTAATCTTGCCCATCATATCAAGATCAGATCCCATCAGAACCTGAGACTGTACTCTGATAAAACGTACGAAATAATAAATAATTACGCCGCCAGCTGCCGGAAGCGCAGAAACCGCACTGCTCAAAAGGCCGCATCCAACCGGAAGAAGTGCCGGAAGATCAAATCCAAAAGCAAGCGGTGCAAAAATAAGGACCAGGTTCCTGCCGCTGCTAAAACGGAGAAACAGAATCAGCATAAACAGAATCAGCACAAGCATAAAGGCTGCAACTTCGATTCCAAGAGCATAACTGTGTCCGACCATCAGTGCAAAACCTGTAAAGATCATCATACCGGATGGAAGGATACAACAAATCAGTGCGAGGATCAGAACTACAAACATACTGTCCAGTGCTTTCATATATCCCATATTGGTATTGATCCATGTAAAATAAACCGCTGCAAGAATAAATTTCAGCAGAGGCAGCAGATATATTTCATACTGTGCATATAATCCTTTTAATTTTTGTTTAAATTCCAGTAATGCTGTCATTTGCGATACCCTCCTGCGGCTCCTTTGCCGGATGCTTTTCTTTCTTCCCTGACGTAAATTTTACTCAGTGAAGTTAACTGACCATAGTACTCCCGGACACTCTTCTTTGCGCGGTGATATTTGACCGAATATTGTATATAGGTCAAAACAGAATAAACTATCAGAACGACCAGATAGCCGATAATAATATAAGCACCAAGTGCCACCAGATTCATCTTATGAATGTTTTCAAGAAGATATTCCCCAAAATAAACAGCTACAGCTGCCACGATCAGCACATATCCAATCGTCACAAGGAAAAAGTTCTTAATCAGTGCCAGACCAATATAATCGCTTCTGTAATATCGACTGACAGGAAGATATTTTCTGCCCTTGCCCTGCTCATACATGGCAAGCTTTGTCATTATCTTGACCTTTTCTTCATTGATCATATTCTGCTCCTCATAAACTCTATTTCTGAATTAAATAATATAACTATTCAGTAAAAAAAGTACTGAACAGTTACGAAATAATCATATTTGGATTAATTGTAACATATATCCACAACCATGAAAAGTGTTTTTTCTCCGGTCTACAGCTGTCCGATGCATAAAGTAACGAAATAAATTTCCCCGGCGCCACTTTCTTTCAGACATTCTGCAAGTGTTTCAATCGTGCTCCCGGTCGTATAGACATCGTCGACTATCAGAATCCTAAGACCCCTCACTGATTCCGTAATCCGAAAAGCATCCTTCAGATTTCCCATGCGCTCGGCCGCATTCAGTTTTTTCTGAGATTTTGTCTCTCTTTTCTTTACAGCAAGCCCTGCAGCTACCGGAATCTGTAAAAGTTCTCCGATTTTTTCCGCAAGATCTTCTGCCTGATTAAATCCTCTGATACGTTTCTTGCGACACGTCATCGGTACAGGTACCAGAATGTCCGGATTCCAGCGCTTTATCTGAGTTCCGACATATCTGCTGATTTCTTCTGCATAATACTGTCCATATTCCCGGCTGCCGTAATATTTATATCGCAAAAGCGACTGTTTCATCTGCATATTGTATAGAAAAACGCCCCGTCCCTGACAAAATCCCCGCTTCCTGCTTTTACAGTCCGCGCAGTATTCTTCTGTCTCTGATACAGGTTTGCCGCATTTCAGACAGTAATGTTCCTCTATCAGATGAAAGCTTCCTCTGCATTCCGGACAGATATGAACCTTTTTTCCCGGCAGTATTTTGTTACATGCCGGACACCGCGACGGATACAGTGCTTCCAGAAATAATTCTTTACCTTTCTGGAGGCATTCTGAAATCCCCATAATTATTATTTTTTTATTCAGAATATGCCTTTCTCCCCGATGGCACGCTCTCTTTATTCAGCTTCCTGAATTCTCCTGTCAAGGGAACTGTATCTTCTCTGCTGTTTTTCGTTATTGATCATTTCGCGGAAAGTCTCTTCACTTCCGACCACTGTAACACATTTTCTTGCTCTCGTTACTGCAGTATAAAGAAGATTTCGGTTCATCAGCATCCGCGGACCTGACAAAATCGGAATGATCACAGCCGGATATTCTGAACCCTGTGACTTATGTATCGTAACCGCATAGGCAAGTTCCAGTTCGTCAAGCTGTTTAAACGTATACTGCGCATAACGTCCATCTTCAAATTCCACCTCTGCAAGCTCGGCAAATTCATTGATCATACGGATAATTCCTGTATCACCGTTAAAAACACCGACTCCCTTGTCTACCGGAATCCCATATCTGCCACGCACTTCCCACTCAAGCTGATAGTTATTACGAATCTGCATGACTTTGTCACCTTCACGAAAAAGTCCCTGTCCGATTTCTTTTTCTTTTTTAGACGGATCCGGTGGATTCAGATATCTCTGTAATATCTGATTCAACCGTTCCACACCCAGAAGGCCTTTACGCATCGGTGTGAGTACCTGTATCTCAAACGGCTTTGCTTCGACATATTTCGGAAGTTTTTCCTGGATAAGTGCGATTACTACTCTGATGATAATATCTGCATCATATCTTTTCAAAAAGAAAAAGTCCCGACTTTTATTGTTGATCTCAACCTGTTCTCCACGATTGATCTTATGTGCATTCACGACAATATCACTCTCAGATGCCTGACGGAAGATTTTCTTCAGTTCTACAACCGGAAACTGTCCGCTTCGGATAATATCTCGCAGAACATTTCCCGGACCGACACTCGGAAGCTGGTTCTCGTCACCGACCAGAATCAGTCTCGTTCCTGCAGTCACTGCCATCAGAAGAGAATGCATCAGATGAATATCCACCATAGACATCTCATCTATGATGATCACATCTGCTTCCAGCGGATTCTCCGCATTTCGTTCAAAATGAACCGGCTGTCCTTCCCGGTCATCTTCCGGCATTCCGGTCAACTCCAGCATACGGTGAATAGTCTGTGCCTCATATCCTGTTGCCTCCGTCATACGCTTCGCAGCTCTGCCGGTCGGTGCTGCCAGCCGAAGCTCCGCACCTTCACTTTCAAAGAAGCGTATGATTGCATTGATCGTTGTCGTCTTACCTGTACCGGGACCTCCTGTCAGTACCAGAAGTCCATGTCCGGCAGCTTCTTTGACTGCTTTTTCCTGCATCTCATCCAGCACCGTACCTGTCTCTTTCTGGATCTGGCTGATCCTGCGCTCAACACGCTCTTCATCCTCCGGACAGTCAATATCCAGTTCCCGTAGCATCCTGGCTGTATTTAATTCCAGATAATAATACTGTGCCGGATAAACAAGTACCTGTCCTTTTTCTTCTTTCTGAATGATCTTTCGTTCCATCGAAAGGTCTACCAGATGTTTCTCCATGTAAGAAGCATCTACTCCGAGAAGCTGCTCCGCTCTCTTAAAAAGTTCTTCCTTGGGCAGATATACATGTCCTTCCCCACCTGCCTGCAAAAGAGTATACGACAACCCACTCTTTATCCTGTAATCTGAATCTGTATGAATTCCGATCCGATATGCGATCTCATCAGCGATCTTAAATCCGACACCACTGATATCATCTGCCAGGCGATATGGATTTTCCTGCAAAACACTATACACGGAATCCCCGTATTTCTGATAGATCCTGGCCCCGAGATTCAGAGAGATTCCATATTTCTGTAAAAACATCATGACCTTTCGCATTTCGGATTTCTCTGCAATCTGTATTGCAATCTCGTGTGCTTTTTTCTCACTGATTCCCTTGATTTCTGCAAGACGCTCCGGCTCTTCTTCAACAATCCGAAGTGTATCTGATCCAAAATGCCGCACGATCCTGCCTGCCAGTGCTGCACCTATACCCTTAATAGCGCCGGAACCCAGATAGCGTTCCATAGCCATGGCATCTTCCGGCATCTTCTCTGTCAGCCGCACTGCCTGAAACTGTTTGCCGTATACGGGATGCTGTATAAAGCTTCCCTCTGCCTCGATCGATGCTCCCTGCGTAATGACGGGAAATGTACCGACACAGGTCAGTTCATCCTCATCTTTTACGCCTTTCAGTACCATCACTGTATATCCATTGTCTTCGTTCCGGAAAATGATATGATCAATATATCCGGTCACACATTCACTCATACCTGCCTCTTTCTTCCTGTTTTCTTTCGGAATTTCTCTTCAAACCATAATACAGCAAAAAGCCAGAATATTTATGATACACTTCACAAATACTCATGGCTTTTATCTAATGCCGGTCAGGCATCCATTCTGTTCATTATTTCCGCATACATCCCTGTACCCACAGCCACAACATGCATCGAATCCTGAACAGTCAGTGTATTGACTCCTGTCCTCTGTTCGATCAGTGTGTCCATGCCTTTAAGAAGTGCGCCACCACCTGCCAGAACGATTCCCCGATCGACAATATCTGCGACCAGTTCCGGCGGTGTTTTTTCAAGAATGCCATGGACAGCTTCTACGATCTGTCCTGTAGCATCCTTAAGAGCCTCACGGATTTCTTCTGATGTAAGTTTTATTTTTTTCGGAAGACCAGTAAGTACGTTTCTTCCTTTTACTTCCATGACCTGAGGGTTTACTTCCTCGATTGCAGTTCCGATTCTGACTTTGATCGTCTCCGCGGCATCTTCACTGATAAACAGCCCATGCGTCTTACGGATATAGCTGATGATTGCCTGATCAAAAGAATCCCCTGCCACCTTGATTGTCGAAGAAACTACAACTCCACCGACTGAGATCACGGCAATATCTGTCGTGCCTCCGCCAATGTCTACGATCAGATTTCCAAACGGTTTTGTAATATCCACTCCGGCTCCGATTGCTGCCGCGATCGGTTCTTCTACGAGATAAACTTCACGCGCTCCCGCCTGATATGTTGCTTCTTCTACGGCTTTGCGCTCGATCTCCGTGATTCCACTCGGTACGCAGACACTGATTCGCGGCTTACGAAACGCCCGGCGTCCCATTGCCTTTGTGATAAAATATTTCAGCATTTTTTCCAGCACCACAAAGTCCACGATCACTCCCTGGCGGATTGGTCGGATCACTTCCATGTTGGAGTTCACATGATTGCTTATCTGCTTTGCTTCTTCTCCGATCGCACGGATCTTCTCAGTATCTTTATCATATACAACGACAGACGGTTCCTGCAGTACAAGACCTTTGCCTGTAGAATATACAAGACAGTTCGTCGTTCCAAGATCTATTCCTATATCGTTTGCAGGCATAAAAATCCCCTTCCGTAACAATTCCAATTCTTATATCAGAAATTATTATAAACAACTTTCATCAAAATGAAAAGCCCTTGTTCTACCTGTGAACAGTAACCTGTATTTACTTAAGATATTTAGCCACATACTGTCCGGTATAAGAATCCGGGCATACGGCAATCTCTTCCGGTGTACCGGTTGCGATAACAGTGCCGCCCCGGTCACCACCTTCCGGTCCCATGTCAACAATGTAATCTGCGGTCTTGATAACATCCAGATTATGTTCAATGACAACGACCGTATTTCCATTTTCGGTCAGTCGCTGCAGGATTTCTACCAATTTGTGTACATCTGCAAAATGGAGTCCGGTCGTCGGCTCATCCAGAATATAGATTGTACGTCCGGTGCTTCTCTTACTCAGTTCTGTCGCAAGCTTGATTCGCTGTGCCTCACCGCCGGAAAGCTCCGTGGACGGCTGTCCCAGACGAATATAGGAAAGCCCCACATCATAGAGTGTCTGGATCTTTCTGCGGATAGACGGAATATTCTCAAAGAAAGTCAGCGCTTCTTCTACCGTCATATTCAGCACATCGTAAATGCTCTTGTCTTTATATTTGACTTCCAGTGTCTCTCTGTTGTAGCGTCTGCCCTTGCAGACCTCGCACGGTACATAGACATCGGCAAGGAAATGCATCTCGATTTTGATGATGCCGTCTCCACTGCAGGCTTCGCATCGTCCACCCTTGACATTAAAGCTGAAACGGCCTTTCTTGTAACCTCTTGCCTTTGCATCTGCTGTCGATGCAAACAAATCACGGATCTGATCAAACACACCTGTATAAGTAGCCGGATTAGATCTCGGTGTCCTTCCGATCGGTGACTGATCGATGCTGATCACCTTATCAAGCTGATCCAGCCCCTGAATCACTTTGTGTTTACCCGGAATCACTCTTGCACGGTTCAGATCGCGTGCCAGTGTCTTGTACAGAACCTCATTGATCAGAGAACTCTTGCCGGAGCCGCTCACACCTGTCACACACGTCATAATGCCAAGCGGAATATCAACATTTACCTGTTTCAGATTGTTTTCTGCTGCTCCCCGGATCTTCAGCCATCCGGTCGGCGCTTTACGTTCAGAAGGTACCGGAATCTTGCACCTGCCACTTAAGTATGCCCCTGTCACAGAACGCGGATTCTTCATAAGTGCCTCAGCTGTGCCGATTTCTACAAGTTCTCCACCATGTTCGCCGGCTCCCGGTCCGATATCCACCACGCAGTCTGCCGCACGCATCGTATCTTCATCATGCTCAACTACGATCAGGCTGTTTCCAAGATCACGAAGGCGCATTAGCGCGCGAAGGAGTTTATCATTATCTCTCTGGTGAAGACCGATACTCGGCTCATCCAGAATATATGCAACTCCGACCAGTCCGGAACCAATCTGTGTCGCAAGACGGATACGTTGCGCCTCGCCACCGGAAAGCGTCGCTGTCGCACGACTCAGAGACAGGTAATCCAGTCCGACTTCTGCAAGGAAACCTACTCTTGCACGGATTTCTTTCAGAATCTGTTTTCCGATCAACTCCTGCTGCTCCGTCAGTTTCAGTTCTTCCATAAAAGCTTTAAGTTTCTCTATAGAAAGTGCAGTCAGCTCATAGATATTGCAGTCACCCACAGTTACTGCCAGAGATTCCTTTTTCAGACGCTGACCTTTACAGGTCTTACATGGCGTAATGCGCATAAAGGTTTCGTATTCCTGTTTCATCGCATCTGATCCTGTCTCGCGGTATCTCTGCTCAACATTTTTAATCAGGCCCGGGAAAGCAACATCATAGATTCCCTCTCCTCTCTGACCTTTATAATAAACCTTGACTGCATGACCGTTTGTGCCATGGATCAGGATATCTTTTATCTTGTCCGGATAATCTTCAAACGGCGTATCCAGACTGAATCTGTACTCTTTTGCCAGCGCATCCAGAATTGCTCTCGTAAAGCTTCCCTTATCCGTACAGGACTGCCAGCCCATTACAGCGATTGCGCCCTGCGAGATGCTTAAGGATTTATCCGGTATCATCAGATCAATGTCAAATTCCATTTTGTATCCGAGACCGAAGCAGTCCGGACACGCACCGAACGGATTATTGAAGGAAAAACTTCTCGGTTCGATCTCATCAATACTGATCTGGCAGTCCGGACATGCAAAGCTCTGACTGAATGTACGGATATTGCCATCCATCGTATCGATCATCAGAAGCCCATCTGACAGATCCAGGACTGTCTCAATAGAATCAGACAGACGTTTCTCAATTCCCGGTTTGACTACAAGACGGTCTACAATAATCTCGATATTATGCTTGATATTTTTGTCCAGCTTGATTTCCTCGGAAAGTTCATAGAGATTTCCGTCAATCTGCACCCTTACATAGCCACTTCTCTTCGCCTGCTCCAGAAGTTTTGCATGCGTACCTTTACGTCCGCGGACAACCGGGGCCAGAAGCTGCAATTTCGTCCGCTCCGGCAGTGCCATAATATGGTCTACCATCTGATCGACAGTCTGCTTCTTGATCTCTTTGCCGCATTTCGGGCAGTGCGGAATACCGATACGTGCATACAGCAGTCGGAAATAATCATAGATTTCTGTAACAGTTCCCACGGTGGAACGTGGGTTTCTGTTGGTCGATTTCTGGTCAATAGAAATTGCCGGAGGAAGTCCCTCAATTGATTCCACATCCGGTTTTTCCATCTGTCCCAGGAACTGTCTCGCATATGAAGACAGAGATTCCATGTAACGTCTCTGGCCTTCCGCATAAATTGTATCAAAAGCCAACGAAGACTTACCAGAACCACTGACACCTGTCAGTACCACAAATTCATCTCTCGGAATATCTACACTTAAGTTCTTAAGATTGTTGACATTTGCCCCTCTGATCTTAATAAATTTTTTCCCCGGTGTTCGTTCTGCCATCTTTCTCTCCTCTGTCACTCATCCAGCAGAAAATCTGCCAGAATATGGTTACTCACATGTATTCCCTTACGTGTGAGACACCATTTTGTCTCTATATGCTCCATAAATCCTATTGCTTCATATTTTTGCAGGATATCTCCATAAATATCCATAATACGGATGCCAAATGTCTCTTTAAACAGTTTTTCAGAAATACCTTCTGTCATTCGCAGTCCGAGAAACATAAATTCCTCAATCTGTTCGTTGCGGGACAAAACCGTCACTTCTTTACGGATCTGCTCCAGTTTTCCACTATCTGTCAGGTATTCCTGCATCCGCCCTGTATTAGAAAATCGCAATTCCCTGTACAGAGATGAAGCACCCAGACCGAATCCCAGATATTCCCGGCGCTGCCAGTATCCTGCATTATGCCGGCACATATATCCCGGCTTCGCATAATTGGAAATCTCATATTGCTGATATCCGTATGTTCCAAGAATCTCTGCCGTATCCTCATACATCTGGTACTCTGTGTCTTCATCCGGAAGATCAAGCTCTCTCTGCGCAAACGGAGTTCCCTCTTCAATAATGAGACTGTATGCCGAAATGTGTTCGGGATTTAACTCTGCCACCTGGCGCAGATGCTGCCGCCACGCCTCCCCGGTCTGTCCCGGAATGGCAAACATCAGATCTATATTAATATTGGAAAATCCGGCTTCTCTCGCCCACTGATAACTCTGCAAAAACTCCTCATAGCTGTGAATCCTGCCCAGCATCTTTAATTCCTCTGCATCTGTCGACTGCAGCCCAAGACTCAGACGGTTAATTCCGGCATTACGGTAAGTCATCAGTTTCTCTGAATCCACTGTCCCCGGATTGGCTTCAATCGTTACTTCCGCATCCTCACAGAAGAAAAATTTCTCCTGTAAAGTCCTCATAACAGAAGCAATCGCCTCTGCTTTCAGTGCAGAAGGAGTTCCTCCTCCGATAAAAACAGAAACGATCTCATAGTCTTCTGTATGCTCCACTGCATGGATTTCCTGCAATAAAGCTTCTATATATCTCTCCTTCGTCTCCTCATCCGATGGTCCGGAAAGGAAATCACAGTACTGACATTTACGGACACAGAACGGAATATGAACGTACAGCTCTAATGGTCTGCGCCTAATATTCTTCACCATCATCCTCCTGATTTTCGGAGTCATATGAATCTTCGGAATTATCATACTCATCTGAACTGTCAGATTCACTCATATCCTCAGAATCATCCGTACTGTTTGAATTATCTGCATTACCGGAACCTGCAGTACTGTCCGTTACTGTCACCGCACCCGGATTTTCTGCCGCATAGATATTCACCATCGTAACATCACCATTCGTTGTTACTGCTGCGGAATCGACTGTCTCCGGTTCAGGTGTCGGGGACGGTGTCGGTGTAATGCTGATCTTAAGGACCTGCTCCGATGCCGGATCTGTCTTTTTCTTCTTTCCACAGCCACATCCGACAAGAGCCAGACAGCAAGCCAGTATGCATACCATCATAATCGATTTAAAGAATCTGCTTTTCATAGTCCTCTCCCCTTTCTTCGGGAACAAAGATTATTTGTAACTGTTCAGTGTCCTCACAGTTACGATTATTTATCATCCAGTTTTAATACGCTCATAAAGGCTTTCTGCGGAATCTCCACATTACCTACCTGCCGCATTCGTTTCTTACCTTCCTTCTGTTTCTCCAGAAGTTTCTTTTTACGGGAAATATCACCACCATAGCACTTCGCAAGTACATCCTTACGCATGGCACGTACTGTCTCTCTGGCAATGATCTTGCTTCCAATGGCAGCCTGGATTGGGATCTCAAAAAGCTGTCTCGGAATCTCTTCCTTAAGCTTCTCACACATCTTGCGTCCACGCTCATAAGCAGTATCTGCATGCACGATGAAAGAAAGCGCATCGACTTCTTCTTTATTGACAAGGATGTCTAGCTTCACAAGCTCACTGCGCTCATAGCCACACAGCTCATAATCAAGAGAAGCATATCCTCTGGATCTGGATTTCAGCGCATCAAAGAAGTCGTAAATAATCTCATTCAGCGGAAGTTTATATTTCAGAAGCGCACGTGTTTCTTCCATATATTCCATACCTTCATACTGTCCACGGCGTTCCTGACAGAGATCCATGATCGCACCGATAAATTCTGTCGTCACCATGATCTCGGCATTTACCATCGGCTCTTCCATATATTCAATTTCAGACGGATCCGGAAGATTCGACGGGTTCGTCAGCTCGATCACTTCACCATTTGTCTTGTAGACTTTATAAACAACGCCCGGCGCAGTCGTCACAAGGTCAAGATTGTATTCTCTCTCAAGACGTTCCTGAATGATTTCAAGATGAAGCAGCCCAAGGAAACCACAGCGGAAACCAAATCCAAGAGCAATAGATGTCTCAGGCTCAAAAAACAGTGATGCATCATTGAGCTGAAGCTTCTCCAGCGCATCACGGAGATCGCCATACTTCGCACCATCTGCCGGATACAGACCACAGTATACCATCGGCTGTACTTTCTTATAGCCCGGAAGTGCCTCAGCACATGGTCTCTCATTATCAGTAACGGTATCACCCACACGGGTATCACCAAGATTTTTAATGCTTGCTGTAATATATCCAACCATACCGGCAGTCAGCTCATCACACGGAATAAACTGTCCTGCGCCAAAATATCCTACTTCAACAACCTCTGTCGTAAATCCGGTTGCCATCATACGGATCTGTGTGCCTTTCTTCACGCGTCCGTCCATAATACGGCAGAATACAATAACGCCCTTATAAGCATCATAAATTGAGTCAAAGATCAGCGCCTTCAGCGGTGCATCTACATCCCCGTGAGGTGCCGGGATCTTCGTCACAATCTGCTCAAGCACTTCACCGATATTCAGTCCGGTCTTCGCAGAAATACGTGGAGCATCCTCTGCCTCAAGTCCGATCACATCTTCGATCTCACTGACAACACGATCAGGATCCGCGCTTGGCAGGTCAATCTTATTGATGACCGGAAGGACATCCAGATCATGATCCAGCGCAAGATATACATTCGCAAGTGTCTGCGCCTCGATACCCTGTGCCGCATCTACAACCAGTACTGCGCCGTCGCAGGCAGCAAGACTTCTCGACACCTCGTAATTAAAATCGACATGTCCGGGAGTATCTATCAGATTGAAAATGTATTCTTCTCCGTCACTGGCCTTATATACGATTCGTACGGCCTGTGACTTGATCGTGATTCCACGTTCTCTCTCAAGTTCCATATTATCAAGAACCTGAGACTGCATCTCACGCTCGGTCAATGTACCCGTCTGCTCGATAATACGGTCTGCCAGTGTGGATTTGCCGTGGTCTATATGTGCAATAATGCAGAAATTGCGGATTTTACTCTGATCTATCATTCTGCGGTGTTCCTCCTTATGTATCTGACTGTCATTTCAAATAAGTTCTTTCTTATATAATCTTTCTATAATAAAGATTTGTATCATGGGGCATTATAGCATAAAATTTTACCTTTAGTCCAGTTCTTCCGCCACTTCTGTCTCTATATGCTTTCATTATACAAACATACGTTCTTGTTTGCAAGCCTTTCTTTTTTAAATTTCATTTTTATTTTCCCTGCAGCACCCGATCCAGAATATCCGCAAACGGTTCCATTGCATTTTTTACCTCCTGTACAGTATTTGTCTGCGCCCCCGCTTCCAGAAGCAGTGCCCTCGGACGCAGATGCAGATTATACCGAAGTCCCGCAAGATAAATCCCCCTGTAAAGTTCCGGATAATAAAGCGCCGCCTGATATTCCAGCTGAAATGAAAACGCCAGATTGTCCTGAATATAAGGATTTGGAAGATATGAAAGATCTCCGCTGTTTATCGTATGGCTGAGTCCATTATAAAAAAGCAACTGTGCCGTCTCTTTTCCGTTGATTTCCGTCACCAGACGACGATCATCCGGTACACCGTCCCGATGCAGATCAATAACTACCTGTATGGATGGATTTTCTTTCAGGACAGGCTCCAGCCATGCCCTTGCATAATCATATGCTTTGCTTCGATCCAGCTCCCCTCCTGCAAGATCAAACTTCTCCGTCACATGCATCACCTGATAGCCATATGTTTCTGAAAGAAGTTCTGTAAGATAATCTCCCACTCCGACGATCGTGTCTTCCTCTTTCCCTTCCCTTGAATCGCAGAAAGTCTCCTGCGAATGGCTGTGATAAATAAGTATCTGTGGTAGCCCCGCCTCTTTTGGCAAAGTAAGATCTTCTGCCAGAAATTGTGCTGCATTGATCTGTTCTGCCGTTGTTTCTGTAGCGGAATCCACAATAAAAAAATGATTCATCAGATAATCGTAATCCGCCAGCGTTTCCGGTGCCAGATCGATTTCCGGCACCGGGACGACCTGCGCTGCTGCTGTAGCAGTCTCCTCTTCCGCAGGAGCTTCTGTCCTGACCGTCTGAACATTATCCTTCTCTGATTTCGGAGTTTCTGTCACCTCCGATTTTTCTTCATGTTTAGCAAAATCCGTAATTTGAGGCTTCTCCGTAATTTCCGGTGTCACTCTCGCATCTTTATTTTCTTCACGCACCATTTTTCCAAGATACCGTGTGTTGCTCTCCACCAGCTTTTCATACGTCTCCTGATCCCGTCTCTGCTGATCTTCCACTGCCTGTCCTTCCAGAAAACAGTACAGAGGTAACTGCCGGAACACATTTTTCTGCAATACAAAGACTCCTGGCACAAGCGCCAGAATCGCAAATATACAACATTCCAAAACAAGATAAAGTACCTGCCGGACCTTTGACACAGGATCACCCCTTTCAGATAATCCTATGATATTTTTTTACGGATTATACTTGACTGAACGCAATGTTCAGACCTTCAGATATCATAAAACTCAGATATTTTATAGTTTCATCCACATCTTTCGGTGTAACAAACATGCTGTACAGATTAGGCGCAATCATTTCGTCTAAAAACTCTTTCTGTTCTGTTTCCTCCAGTGCATCCAGAAGATGTGCCATCGAGTCATGAACGATCGTTGCTGCATCTACCACTGTCGGCACGCCAATACCGATTACTTTCACCTGCAGATTTTCCTCAGTCAGACCATTTCGATGGTTTCCAACGCCCGAGCCCGGATGGATTCCCGTGTCCGTAATCTGAATCGTACGGCTTAGCCTGCGCACACTTCGTGCCGCAAGCGCATCGATTGCAACCACAACATCTGGTTTTGTCTCAGAAACAATTCCCTGCACGATCTCCGCAGTCTCCATTCCGGTCTGAGCCATCACTCCGGGTGCAATTCCACTGATCCGGTGCATCTTCTCATGTTTGATCCCGCGAAGCCCATATTCTTTTATAATATGTCGTGTCATCAGAAGATTATCCACTACCTGAGGTCCCAGTGCATCAGCAGTGATCGCCGCATTGCCCAGCCCAACGACAAGTACTGACTTTTCTTTTTTCAGATCGATCAGTTTTCGCAGGTGAGTCGATATCTCTTCGGATATTTCTCTGTGATAATCCTCATCCGGTGTTGAAAGCTCTGGCGCCTCAATCGTAATATACGTTCCCTGCGGCCGTCCCATGGATTTTGCTCCATTTTCCGTCACAATTTTTACGACCGTCGTTCGCACATCTTTTTCCTCATCGTATTCTTCATGCACTTCCACACCCCGTATTTCCGCATTTTCCTCCGCAAATCGCTCTGTTGTCTCAAGTGCAAGGTCTGTTCTGATTCTTCTGCTCCCCGGCATATCTGCATCCTCCTGTTTTTTCATATTTTTGCTTTCTGTAACGTTTATGAGAATTATTTGTAATTTTTACGTGAATTATGTATTGACAATCCCTGCCAAATATACTAATATATATAAGCATGTTTACAGAAGCGCCCGTGTCTGTTTCTGTAACAACGACACAATATCAGAATTTGAAACGGAGGTGTACCAATTGGCTAACATCAAATCTGCTAAGAAGAGAATTTTAGTAAACAGAACTAAAGCTGCTAGAAACAAATCTATCCGTTCTGCTGTTAAAACTTCTATCAAAAAAGTAGAAGCTGCAGTTCAGGAAAACAATAAAGCTGCTGCACAGGCTGCTCTTACAGAGGCTATCTCTACAATCAGCAAAGCAACTTCCAAAGGTGTTTATCACAAAAACAACTGTGCAAGAAAAATTTCCCGTCTTACTAAAGCTGTCAACAGCATTGGCTAATTCAGGAAACACTTATTTTTAATTATAAGCTTATAATTAAAAGGACAGTCACAACCGTCAGTGACTGTCTTTTTTATTTCTATAAATCAGGCGGGCAGATCTCTTTACGAATCTGCCCGCCTTTTTCTTTTGTATTCGTAAAATCAGCCGCCAAGTTCCACCATACGATGAATGCAGCGTCCTGCCCCATCAACAACATTCTGCGGAAGTTCAATCACTTCTCCGCCCGTTCCCTTCAGACAATTATAAATATCCATCAGTGTCGTAATTTTCATATTCATACAGGTAAGCATAACGGAAAGCGGATAAAACTGCTTATCCGGACATGCAAACTGCAGATGTTCAACAATACTGTTTTCTGTACCGATGATAAATTCTTTTGCATCGGATTTTTTTGCATAATCTATAATGCCTGTTGTAGAACCTATATAATCAGCCTGCTCAACTACTTCCTGACGGCATTCCGGATGAACAAGAAGGAGTGCCTTCGGATGTGTTTTTCGAGCTTTTTCGACATCTTTTGCGCTGACAACAATATGTCTCGGACATCCACCTTTATAGAAGACAAAGGTTTTCTCCGGAAGTTTTTCTGCTACAAATCTTCCAAGATTCGGATCCGGAATAAACAGAATCTTATCATTTTCAATCTTACTGCATATTTGAACTGCAGAAGAAGATGTCACACAAACATCACATTCTGTTTTCAGCTCGGAAGTCGTATTGATATACGCCACAACCGTATGATCCGGATGCTCTGCCTTCAGTTTGCGGAGTCCCTCAAGATCAAGCTGCTCTGCCATCGGGCATCCCGCTGAAGGATTTGCAAGCCATACTTTTTTCTCCGGGCTCAATACTTTACATGTCTCTGCCATGAAGCGCACCCCGCACATAATTATGCCCTTGCATTTACTTTTTGCTCCCTGTACGCTCAGGCCGTAAGAATCCCCCATATAATCTGCAACTTCCAGAATTTCCTGTCCCTGATACGCATGTGCCAGGATACAGACATCCTGCTCTTTTTTCATTCGCAGAATCTCCTGCTGAATTTCCTGTATTGTCATAATTTTATATTTCCTTTCTCTGTATGCTGCTCCCACGGCTGAAGTGGTGCAAGAAATCCTGCTTTCTCCAACTGATCCCGGATCAGATCCAGCCTTTCCTCACTTGATGCTTCAATCAGATGATAATGATATCCTGATGTTGCACTGCTAAGCACCGTAGAACGGCTGTTTTGCAGTGCCTGAATAAATTCACTGACATCCTGTCTTGACCGGATATCCATCTCCGCACTGACACGCCCGTAAACCCTGTGACTGATGCTGATATTTTTTACATGTCCACCGCAATCCACTATCAGATTTAGCTCCTGTGCTGCTTTGTCCTGACTGTGACGTACTTTGAATTCACGGGTACAGCTGCTGTCCTGCTGCATGACATAGCCTTTTGTTGTGGAAAGGATTCCCGGTGTGGATGCACGGATCACCGCCAGATCCTGTACGATCACCTGGCGGCTGACCCCAAAACGTCCTGCCAGTTCTCTTGCCGCAATCGGAACTTCCGTCTGTTTCAGGATCTTTAATATTTCTCCGCGTCGTTCTCCTGCATTCATAGAATTTTCTCCTTATACCGCATGAAGGTTTTTCATGGAAATGTCAAGAATCGGGGCAGAATGCGTCAGTGCGCCGCTGGAAACAAAATCAACGCCGATCTCACGGATCTTCTGGATATTTTCTTTTGTGATGTTACCAGAGCATTCTGTCTGTGCTCTTCCGTCAATCAGTTCGACTGCCTGTTTCATAACCTCCGGTGTCATATTATCCAGCATGATAATATCTGCACCTGCTTCAACTGCTTCTTTTACCTGATCAAGCGTCTCTACTTCTATCTCAATCTTACGTACAAATGGGGCATATGCTTTTGCCATCCTGACTGCTTTTGCAACACTGCCCGCAGCTCCGATATGGTTGTCTTTCAGCAGGACACCATCAGATAGGTTGTATCTGTGGTTATGTCCGCCCCCGACTCTTACTGCATATTTTTCAAATACACGGCAGTTTGGTGTTGTTTTTCTTGTATCAAGAAGTGTCACATTACTTCCTTCAAGAAGCTTTGCCACCTGTCTGGTGTAGGTTGCAATTCCGCTCATTCTCTGCAGATAGTTCAGGGCAACACGCTCTCCTGAAAGAAGCACACGGATATCTCCTGTTACAGTCGCCATCAGCTCACCTTTTTTTACTTCATCTCCATCCTTGCAATGAAGCTCAATTTCTGTCTTTTCATCAAGGATCTTAAATACTCTCGCGTAGATTTCCAGTCCGGCAACCACACCGTCTTCTTTTGCAATCAGGTCAACGGTTCCCCGTGTGGCAGTCGGCATTACTGCATTTGTAGAAACATCCTCGCTTGTGATATCTTCCTGTAATGCCATACGGATCAACTGGTCCGCCTGCATTTTCATTGTAATTTCATTCATGACTCATTTTCATCCTTTCGATTTCCTTTAATACCATTTTGTGATAACCATCCAGTACCACTTCTTTGTCTTCATATGGTTTCACATCTACAGAAACAGTTCTGCACGGCTCATGCTTCTTTCCAAAAATTATATCATCTGCCGCTCTTCTTGCAAAGACAAGAGATTCCAGCAGAGAATTACTTGCCAGTCTGTTTTTGCCATGAACGCCATTGCAGCTCGTCTCGCCACAGGCATACAGGCCTTTCATGGAAGTGCGGCTTCCCAGATCTACTTTGATTCCGCCCATAAAATAGTGCTGTGCCGGAACGACCGGAATCGGCTCTTTGCGCGGGTCAAATCCTTCTTCAAGGCATCTGTGGAGAATATTCGGAAAATGTTTCATAATCGTTTCTTCGCCCATCGGACGCATATCTTCCCAGACAAATTCTGTGTCATCTTTTTCCATCTGACTGAAGATCTTTTCACTCAGAAGATCTCGCGGCTGCAGTTCGTTGGTAAAACGCTGTCCGTTCCTGTCATAAAGAAGAGCTCCTTCTCCACGGACAGATTCAGAAATCAGAAATCTTCTGCCCGGTTTGTGAGAATAAAGTGTTGTTGGATGAATCTGTACGTAATCAAGATGTTCGAGAACAATCTGATGTTTCATCGCAATTCCGAGACCGTCTCCGGCAATATGCGGGAAGTTCGTAGAATTCTTGTAAAGACCGCCAAGTCCACCGCATGCCAGCACAACGTTGGACGCATGTACCAGGTAAACCTCATTCTGCTCATCCATGATGACCACACCGCCGCAGATGTTGTCGTCAGCGATCAGATCAACCATCGTCATGTATTCGCAGATTTCGATATTATCTCGGGTGCGCGCCTGTTCAAGCAGTGTCTGTGTGATCTGTTTGCCTGTAATATCTTCATAAAAAAGGATTCTCGGCTGGGAATGTGCACCTTCTCTTGTAAAATCAAGTTCTCCATCCGGAGTTCTCGCAAATGTAACATTGCGCTGAAGGAGATCACGGATGATGCTGTTGGAGCTGCGGATCATAAGATCAACTGCTTTTTTGTCATTTTCGTAATGTCCTGCACGCATGGTATCTTCAAAGTAATCATCATAGTCGTCTTCTCCGCGCAGCATGCAGATACCGCCCTGTGCAAGGAAGGAATCAGACTGATCTGCCTCCTGTTTGGTGATCATCAGGATGTTTGTGCGCTCCGGGAGGTTCAGGGCACAGTAAAGGCCTGCTGCTCCCGTTCCTACGATAACGACGTCGTAATTTTCTTTCATTTTTTGTGTCCTCGTACCGGTGATGCCGGATTTTCTTTTAGGTTTGGATTGTGTTTTCTGTTTTGTGATTATACTCCCCGACATGTTAGGTGTCAAGACACCTGTGTATATTATTGTAAAGGTGTAAAGAAATTTATATAAAACGACTGCAAACAGGAAAATTTGTGATAGGGCTAAATGGATCCGAATGGAAAACGGCTTCGAGACTGAGAAACACTAAGAACTTCTTCGACTGCTAAATTCATTCGAAAAAATCACAAACTCGCCTTCGGCTCAAACAGTGTGATTTTTTCTCATAATGCAGTCTCAGAACTTCTAAGGGTTTATACAGTCTCTGCAGAGGTTGCCCATTCGGATCCATTAACCCTGTTCCACACTTTTCCAATTCTGCACATCCTATTCTTTTGAACTTTCGCTACACCTTTCCAATATATGACACAATCCTTCCCTCGTAGGGCGGCGCCCAACGTTCTTCCTGCTGTTCGCGGCTTTCCCGCCGCCCGGTCCGGTTCCTGGCAAGCTCCGACCACCGCCCCGCGAGATAAATAAAGTGAAACAGGTGAGACTATTTCTGTCCTGAAAGCACAAAAACCTCGACAGCTATCCCATTCCGCGAGCCTTTGCAGATATCTGTAGTTGTACTTAGTTCTGAAATGTCTGCGTTATTCAGAAATGCCAGCTCTGTCTGAGCGTCAGCGAGTTTGCTGGCATTCCTGAATGGGTTTAGCAGACAGATCATGACCTAGTACAACCAGATATCGAAACTGCTCGCAGATGGGATAGCTGTCAGAGGTTTTGTTCCTTCCACCAGACTTTTCTCACCTGTTTATTTATTTCATACTATATTTTACTATCAACAATTCCACACTCAATACATCCTGCAGTCTTCCTGTCTTCACGGCCTCCTCTGCATCTATAAAATCCTCCTCCGCTTTTTCAAGCTCCTCAATCTTATATGCCCTCGCGCACGTCAGCAGATTCCTTACCGCGAACGACGGCACACCCAGCCTTGTGGCGATCTCGTTCTGAGAAGCTCCCTCCACAGACATTTTCTTCGCAAGGCACATCTGCCTGAACTGCTTCGAAAGCAGAAACAGAATCCTCATCGGCGGTTCACGGAGTGTCAGAAGATCATTGTACAGATCCAGCGCTTTACGCTGATTTTTCTCCGTAACAGCACGTACCATATCAAAAATTTTGTTTTCTGTCCGTGTCGTACAGATTTCTTCAACGTCTTCCGCCGTGACAACATCTTTTCCCATCGTGTATGTGATCAGCTTTTCCAGTTCCATCCGGATATTCCCCATATCCGTACCTGTCTTTGTCAGGAACAGTTCCATATCCCCCGGACGGATTTTCCTGCCTTCCTTCGCAAGAATCCCCGCTGCCCAGCGCATCAGCGTTTTCTCATCCTGCTTCGCAAACTCCACGATCCTGCCACAGCTTTTGACTGCTTTGTACATCCGGTTTCGCCTGTCGACTTCTTCCTCTACAAAAATGATACGCAGATAATCAGGAAGTTCCTTCATATAATCCGCCAGCTCATCACATTTATTTTTAAAAAATCCTGAGTTTTCTACCAGAACTATTCGGTGTTCCGCAAAAAAAGGCATCGTCTCACAGAGGTCGATCATCTCTCTTACCTCGATTCCTTTTCCTTCATATTTACTGAAATTCATGGTATCATCGTCAGGATTTAACGCATGTATCAGTTTTTCTTTATATTGTATCTTGAGATACGCTTCTTCACCAAACAAAAGGTATACATTTTTAAAATTGCCTGTCTTGATATCTTCCTGTAAATTCTTCAATGCTGACAAGTCCTCCTGAAAATCACCCTATCTGTCTCTTTAGTATAGACGATTTTTTCTTTTTTCTCAATCTGTAAATCTCTCCAGCCAGATTCTTTCCCCGTCTGTGCGTACAGTAATCGCTCCGCTCTTCATCGTATATTCCACCTGTGCACCGCGATCTTCCAGCCTTTTTATTGTGTCTGCCGACGGATGACCATATGTATTCTTTGCCGAACAGGAAATCACCGCGATTTCAGGTCTTACAACATCCAGGAATTTCTGACAGGTCGAATATTTTGATCCATGGTGTGCCACCTTCAGAAAATCCACATCTTCCATCGAATTCAGCAGTTTTTCCTCAGTCTCTGCCCCGATATCTCCGGTAAAAAGCCCTCGAAATTTTCCAAAATGTACTTCCATGACCATGCCGTCCTCGTTGGTATCACTGCCATCCGCCCCGTTCTCTGGTGCCAGAATTTCTATTTGAACCTCCTTTGTTTTAAGCAGTTTTCCCTCCCGTCCGGTTTGTATCTGAATTCCGCTCTGCCTGGCCAGCATTTTCAGCCTCTCATATTTTTCTCCCGTCGTATTCCAGTCCGGCAGGATCAGATTTTTCACATGTACTGTCGTAAGATTCTGTGCGCATAGTTCCAGAATTTCCTCGATTCCACTGATATGGTCTTTATCTGTATGCGAAACAAAAATCCCGTCCAGAGTGGCAATCCCCTGATTTTTCAGATACGGAAGTATCTGATAGACCGCTGTATTTTTCTTATTGCTGCTGCCGCCATCAATCAGAAAGTTCTCCCCTCCGGGCATTTTAAGGACACAACAGTCCCCCTGCCCAATGTCCAGGCAGGCAATCATAAGTCCCTCACGGGGATGATATCCAAGAAAAACGACCGCAAGTATCACTAAAATAACGGACGCCGCGCTCCGCATAGCCTTTTCCCTTGCTGTCTTCTTCCTCCACTTTAGTCCTGCAAAAATCACAGCCAACATCACATAATACGCCACACACTGCCACAACTTCGGGCTTCCTGCAATCCAGGTGCTGTGCGGAATCCATCCCACCACTTCACATAATTTTTCGTAAAAAAACAGCACACATTTTCCCGGAAATACTACCTTTTTCGCAATTTCAATAACAAATATCCCCACCGGCAATGCAAAAATACCACTTGCCAGCACGAGTCCCGATGTCGGCAGAACAAGCAGATTCAGAACCACACCAGCAAGCGACACTTCTCCGTACGCGCGCAATACAATCGGAAGTGTTATCAACCACACGATTACCGAACCAGCAAGACTTTTTTCTGTTCTTTTTTCCAGATTAAGCATGGAACAGATTTCCGGTGTCACAGCTCCTATTCCGATCACTGCTCCAAACGACATCAAAAAGCTCACACTGTACAGATATGCCGGAGCATCCAGTAAAAGTACAATTGCCGAAAGCGCCATTGCGCTTAGAAGATCATAGCTTCTCCCGGCAATTCCGGCGCCCACCAGTACCAGAAACATTCCGACTGCACGCATCGCAGACACGCTTCCTCCGGTCATCATCCCGTAAGCATAGATCAGAAATGCTGAGGCTGCACCTGCCACACCGTTTCCGGCTCCTGCCTTTTTCAGTAATCGAAAAAATCCCATTCCGACAAAACTGATATGCAGTCCTGAAATCGCAAGTATATGCATGATTCCTGCCATCTGGTACTGCATTTTTGTTTCTGCATCGAGATTTCCTCTCTCGCCGAGTATCATTGCCTGAAAGATTCCCGCATATGCCCCGCCAGCTTCGTCCAGTATGCTTTCCGCTTTCTGGCGAATTTCCTGCAAAAGCTGTCCAAAGTATGAATATGCAGCACTTTTTCCACAGATTTCCCCGTTTTTCATCTGGTAATAAATTTTCTGACAGGCGTAATACTGTTTTGAATCAAACTCTCCTGGATTTCCAGGGCCCGGAATTTCTTCTAATTTTCCGCAGACCCGCAAAACCATCCCTATTCGGAGCTGTTCTTCTTTATTTAAATAAACTTTTATATTTTCAATGGGAATTTGTTCTGACCCGACAGTCAGAAAGACTTGTTTCAGATAGACAGAAAGAGAATTCTCTGTTGCCTGACAGCTCTGTACCTCGCCGTTTACAGTAAGTTTCAAGTGTTCCGAAATATACTTCTGTACAGACGCCGGCAGCGGATTCCCACTTATCATGGAAATCCCCGCCAGATCCGTCACATAGAGACAAAGCATCAGAAGCAGACACACCAGACACACCGGGCGTCTTTTCATTGTCTTTCCTTTCTGTATGACTCTGCTTGTTTATAGATTTTTCTCAGGACTCCTTTTTGTCATCCTGGGCAATCAGATCTTCATTTTTTTCATAAAATTTGTATAACGGCAGACTTTCCTGGAAATTACCGTCCATACTGCCGTCAACGGAAATCTGGACTTTCTCTGCATCGCAGGAATCCAGAATAGAATTTACAACCGAATAAACTGAAATATCCTCAGACACATCCTCTGTTCCTTCGCGGAACGCATTATTCATGTTTATATAACAGATCTTGTCCGCCGTAATCACACTCAATACAGAAGAATGTTCTGATATCGTCGGATAGTGGCCTTCTTCCATAGGTCCTTTCGCAAGCTGTTCAAGTACAATGCGCTCTTTCGGAAGAGAACGTCTGTAATAGACATTTCGTACTTCCTTCACAAGCTTTTTGCCGCTTTTATCCACAAAATACAGTGTAAAAGTATCATACCGATAGCTTTCGGTGTCTTTTCCTGAATACTCAGCAAATGTTTTGCTGGTCATTTCACCTATGTCTTCGTTTCGCGAGTCTTTGAGCGCCTGTCCGGCTACGGTAAATCGAATCTTTGCGATGTCTGGCGCCTGCAAGAGCGTCTGCACGATTCCCGCACGTGTCATGATCTCACGCACTTTACTCATATTGTTGTATTCTTTGCTGAAATCAATGACCAGAAGATCATCCTGTACATCATAAGAGTTGATAGACACATCTTCCGGAAGCAGACTGACTCCACCATCCGGAACTTCTTTCTTGCCAAGTTTCTGCAGCAGATCCTTAACCATAAATTCGGTTGTTTCTTCTTTTGGCTCATACGGTTCTTCTTTCAGTACCGTCTCCGCCGCATTCAGATAATAAAAATTGTATTTGCTTTCTTCCGTGCCTGACTGAGTTTTCGTCTCAATGCTGCAGCCTGCAAAAAGGCTGCATATCAGGACTGCCAGAAGAAGTATGCTAACTGATTTCTTCATCCGGCACCTCCTACGGAATATATGACAGGGGCACACGAACGGAAAATGTCGTTCCTTCCCCTTCTTTGCTGAATACTTTGACCACACCATGATGCATTGTGATCGTGCTTCTGGTGATTGCAAGTCCTAAACCTGTTCCACCGATCTCCCTTGAGTGCGATTTATCTACACGGTAAAAACGCTCAAAAATACGATCCAGAGAATCCTCCGGAATCCCCATTCCCGAATCCGCTACTGTAACGTAGAAATCTTTATGATCCGCATCAATTGAGACACGTACCCATCCATCATCCACATTATATTTGATTGCATTTTCAACCAGATTGCTTATCGCAGAAGTAAATTTCAGCTCATCTACGTCCGCTTCCACAGGCCGGAAACTGTCAAGGATCAGGTCTATATTACGCTTATCTGCGATTGGACGAAGACGCTTGAGAATGTCCTCAAGGAGCTGATTGATGTTCATATGACTGATCTGAAGATCAGCAGATTTCTTATCCATCTTCACCAATGTCAGAAGATCCGTGATAATGCGGTTTTCTCTGTCGATCTCAGCAGTAATATCACGCATAAATTCCTGATAAAGTTCTTCCGGTACCCCTTCCTGACCGACCAGTGAATCGGCCAGCACCTTCATCGAAGTCATCGGTGTCTTTAATTCATGCGACACATTAGATACAAATTCCGAACGTGATTCGTCCAGTACTTTCATTCTCGTCAGCATCTTATTAAATGCATCTGTGATCAGTTCTGTCTCCGTATAATCCGGTACGGAAATTTCATCCTTCTGATAACCATCCGTAAGGTCTTCGATGGACTTTGTAACCCTCGCCAGCGGTTTGACAAGTACAGCCGCCAGAATATACGCCAGAAATACAGACAGTACAATAATGATTCCAACGATCAGCATACCTCTCTGCTCCAGCTCACTTACTGTTGCGATCACCGCACTTGTAGAAATATTTATCAGCATTGCCCCCTGCATCTGCGGCACATCTGCACTTCTGACCGGAACAGCAAGTTCCAGCGTCTGTCCATATTGACTATAGTCAGTAGCCTCTCCGCTTTTAAAGCATTTGACCACTTTTGGTGAAATCAGTATCTTGCCTTCATCTACATTATAGGTATCTTTAACCACTTTGAAGTCACGGTCCACCAACATGATCCTGCCACCATAAGTGTTGGACAGAACCTCGAGTTTGCTGTTGATCGATTCTGAACTCGGATCATTGAGATAGTTTTCCCTGATAATCTGGTTACAGAGAATTGCACACTGCGTCCGAATCTCACCTGTACGCACTTCCAACGCCTGCTGTTTGTAATTGCCGACCATAAGCTGTGTCACAATGATTCCCGGCACGATTCCGAGAATGACCAGAATAACCATGATGCGAAAACGCAGGCTCTTAAAAAATCTGTTTTTCTTTTTTGTTACCATATCTTACGCCTGGAAATAATATCCTACACCCCATTTGGTGTGTACATATTTTGGCTCGCTCGGGTTCGTCTCGATTTTTTCACGAAGACGACGGATATGTACATCCACAGTTCTGACATCTCCCGGATATTCATATCCCCAGACAATATTCAGAAGGTTCTCACGACTATAAACCTTATTCGGGTTAAATACCAGAAGTTCCAGCACATCAAACTCTTTTGCCGTGAGGTTGATCTCCTTGCCTGCAATAAATACACGCCGACTCTCGCAGTCCATTTTCAGATCTCCGGACTCAATCGTCTTTGCCTTCTCTTTTTCTTCATGTTCGGAACGTGCACGACGCATGATTGCCTTAATACGCGCCTTGACTTCCAGAATATTGAATGGCTTTGTGATATAGTCATCTGCACCGTAATCCAGTCCCAGAATCTTGTCCATATCTTCACCTTTGGCAGTCAGCATAACGATCGGAACATTGGAAAATTCCCTGATCTGCTGGCATACCTCCAGTCCGTCCATCTTCGGAAGCATCAGATCCAGAAGGATAATGTCATATTTATTGGCCTTTGCTTTTTCAACTGCTTCTTCGCCGTCGTAAGCACAGTCAACCTCCATGCCATCCTGCTCCAGATTGAAGCGGATTCCCTTTACGATCAGTTTCTCGTCATCTACCACTAAAACTTTCCTGCTCATTCTTTTCTCCTTATTTTACTGCTATTTTATCCTTGATCGCTAAAAATGTACTTTCTTTGATCCCGGGTACCTGCATGATTTCCTCCACTGTAGAAAAAGCTCCGTGTTCCTCTCGATAGGAAAGGATTGCCCGTGCCTTGGCCTCTCCGATTCCTGTCAGTGTTTTCAGAGCGGCCGCATCCGCGGTATTAATATTGACCGTATCGGAAGCATTCTCATCTGTATCGTCTCCAGGGCTTCCGAGAGTAGATGTACTTTCCTCCGGCATCGGATAATTTCCCGCTTCCGCTTCTTCCTGTGTAGGTACATAAATCTGCTGACCATCACTGACCGGCTGCGCCTGATTGACAAGTCTCGTTGCTGCTTCCGGCAAAAAACCTCCCGCCGCCTCGATTACCTGAAAGATCCGGCTGTCGTCTTCCATCTCATATACGCCGGGATTTGCGACCGCTCCACAGACATCCACAAATATCTTCGCCGGCGTCTCAACAGTCTCTGGCTGAGATTCAACCGGCTCTGTCTGTTTTTCCACTTCGGCTGTCTTTGTTATTTCTACATCTACAGCCTCTGTCACTTCCGGTGTCCTTGTATTTTCTGTCTCAGTCTGACCTGCCAGCAGCATTTCACTCTGACGGTCTCTGCAACCATTCAAAGCAACACTGCAAAACAACCACAAAATACAGATGATCAGTTTATATTTTTTTCTTATGATCATTCGGTTCACTTCCCTCCGTAGCATTACGGCAGACTTCCCCGATTTTCATACTTAACCATATTTCATTTTAACGAATTTTACAGGGTTTTACAACCCCTATTCCCATTTAAAAATTACGATCCCGGCAATCGCAATCAGCATTCCAAGGACTTTTCTCCATACAAAAGGTTCTTGCTCAACACCAAACATTCCGAAAAGTTCAATCACGTATGCTACGATAAGCTGCGAGATTACGATCAGCATTGCCGCTTTTGCCGGACCCAGTACACCCATGCTCTGAATCACCGTAATCGTAATAAAGGCTCCGATCACACCACCCAGTAGTGTATATTTATTTTCAATCTGACAGAGTGCTCCTATACTCTGCCGTCCGGTAAAAAGCCACGCTGCCACGCATACCACAAACGCAGAAAGCTGTACCCACCCGGTCGATACCCAGAGACTTGTCTGTTTCGTCACTTCCGTATTAAAAACACCCTGAATACTCATCAATGCACCGGATATCAGCGCCGCCAGAAATCCCCACATAAAATACCTCCATACAGATCAGGTGGTCTCTTTTTTCCTGTATCCACCTGAAGCTTTTACTATCAGCATATGCACAAAATATGTATTTTATACAGACAGCCCTTTTAACAAAATATCATATCAACCCTTCGAAACCGAAAAGGATCCCGCAGCTTTACGCCGTGGGATCCGAAAAAATGATATTTCATTTACCATATATTATTTGATGCTTACAACTCTGTATCCGGCATCTTTGACGATTCTTCTAATCTGTTCCTCGTCAAGTTCGCGGTCATAAGAAACGACTGCTTCGTTTTCAGAAAGATTTACTTTTGCAGAAGCACCGTCAATTTTGTTGATTGCTTCGGTGACTGCTTTTACACAATGTTCGCAGTGCATACCGGAAATCTTGAGAACTTTCTTTCCAAGAACCGGCTTATCCAGTTTTTTATCCGGAATATCCAGGACAACTGTTCCGCCGCCACCGCCACAGCACGGACTGTCACCTTTAAAGTGTTTGATGGAGCCTTTCAGAGCAAATCCAAGTAAAACAACCACGATCAGTACAACTATTATGTCAACCATTATTCGTCACCTCTTCTGAACTCTTCATCTCTTTTTTGTTCTCTTTTTTTCCTGAGCCACTGGAATCCCTGATAGATCAGCATTCCGACAATGTAAATGATGATTACCGCACCAAACATGTACATCGTGGATCCTGTTGAATTTCCCATATTATTTTCTCCTATTTCAGATGATTCTCTTTGTAAGAAGACTGTGCAGTTCCCTTAAAAGCAGCCCCGCTGCATCCGCCACAGCTGCCACAATTTCCGCTGCATCCGGCGCATCCCATATGTTTGCCTTCTTTGGAATTCTTTACACTCTTATAGATCACGAATGCACAATATCCGAGAATCAGAACCATTATAATTATATTTGCAAGCATTTTACTCATCCTCTCTTATTTGCAGGCTTAATTACTACTGCCAACCACACAATTTGCTTCTCCGTTTCATCCGGAATAACTTTCTTTAAGCTGAAAGCAGAGGCCGGACACATCTTTGTATCCAGCCCCTTTATTATTTCATAATTTCTTATGCCTGTACAGAACGTTTGGAGTAAACTTTCTGATCTTTGTACGGATCTGGTCTGAACAGCAGGAACAGCATTACGATAAGTACTGCAAATCCTACTACAGTACCGATACCAAATGCTCCACCGGTTACGAAGGAACCGATCTGATAGAAGCAGAGGCATACGATATAAGCGAATATATTCTGGAAGAGAATTGCGAACCAGAACCATTTTCTGTCATTCATTTCTTTTGCCATTGTTGCGATAGCTGCAAGGCAAGGAGAATCAAGAAGGTTGAACATCAGGAAAGAGAAAGCTGCGATACCTGTCGGGAACCAGCTTGCAACACCTGCTGCAACGTTTACTGCATCTTCTGTATCACCGGCTACGTTAGCCAGGACACCCATTGTAGATACGATAGCTTCTTTTGCTGTGAATCCAGAGATAGAAGCTGCTACCGGCTGCCACTCACCGAATCCAAGTGGAGCAAAGATTGGAGCGATCACACCACCGATTGCTGCCATAAGGCTGTCTGCGCTGTCTTCTACCATACCAAATCCACCATCTGTGAATCCGAATCCACCAAGGAACCACATTACTACGCAGGCAAGGAACAGGATTGTACCAGCTTTGATAATGAAGCCTTTCAGTCTTTCCCATACATGAAGAAGAACTGTCTTAACCTGCGGAATATGATACTGTGGAAGCTCCATTACGAACGGAGCCGGTTTACCGGAGAACGGTTTTGTTTTCTTAAGGATGATTGCAGCTACAAGTACAGCTACAATACCGATAAAGTACATCAGCGGAGCGATGAATGAGCTCTCTGCATACCCTGCAGTCTCACCAGCGATTACACCACCCATAAGAGCGATAACCGGAAGTTTTGCACCACAAGGAATAAAGGTTGCTGTCATAATAGTAAGACGTCTGTCATTGTCCTGCTCGATAGTCTTGGAAGCCATGATACCAGGGATACCGCATCCTGACGAAATCAGAAGCGGAATGAAACTCTTACCGGAAAGTCCGAAGTGACGGAATACACGGTCCATAACAAATGCGATACGTACCATGTAACCACAATCTTCAAGGATGGACAGAAACAGGAACAGGATTGCCATCTGAGGAACGAATCCAAGTACTGCACCGAGGCCACCGATGATACCATCAACTACAAGTCCCATTACCATATCACCGGCACCGAGGCTGGTAAGGATATTTGTAAAGAAGTCCTGAATAGCCACTACAAATACATCGTTTGTCCAGTCTGTTACGAATGTACCAACAGTTGTTACAGATACATAATATACAAGCCACATAACTGCAACGAAGATCGGGATACCAAGGATACGGTTGGTAACGATACGGTCAATTTTATCAGATACAGTCAGTTTGTCTTTTGCTTTTTTAACGGTTGTGTTAACGATCTTCTGGATGAATTTGTATCTCTCGTCTGTTACGATACTCTCCATGTCATCGTCATGTTTTTTCTCAAGATCCTGACGTTTGCTGTCTACCAGAGACTGTCCGGAAGCAGAAAGCTTCATAGCCTCTTTTACTTTTTCGTCGTTCTCGAGGAATTTTACTGCATACCATCTCTTCTTATCTTCTGTGATGGAGGACGGAAGAACTTTCTTTACTTCACTGATTGCTTCTTCCATCTCTTTTGTAAAGATTTCTTTAGGAAGATCTACGCTGCTCTTCTTTGCAGTTTTTACTGCCTCGTCGATCAGCTTGTCAAGACCTTCACCTTTCAGTGCAGATGTCTCGATGATCGGGCAGTCAAGCAGCATGGAAAGACGCTTTGTGTCGATCTTGATTCCTCTTTTTTCAAGGAGATCTGCCATGTTCAGTGCAATAACAACCGGAACACCTGTCTCGATCAGCTGTGTGGTCAGATACAGGTTACGCTCGATGTTTGTTGCATCGACAAGGTCAATGATTACGTCTGGATTTTCTTTGAGAACGTAGTCACGGCTGACTACTTCTTCCAGTGTGTATGGTGAAAGGGAATAAATACCAGGAAGGTCAGTTACGATGATGTCTTCGCCTTTACCTTTCTTTCCCTTTAATTTACCTTCTTTTTTCTCTACAGTAACTCCCGGCCAGTTTCCTACGTACTGGTTAGCGCCCGTTAATGCGTTGAACATTGTTGTTTTACCACAGTTCGGGTTGCCGGCAAGTGCAATCTTAATTGCCATTTTTTCTTACCTCCTTAATCCCTCTTATTGTAACTGCATGCTTCTTACACAGTTGCATTTTTTCATAATAGTTCCTACCGAACACTACTGCGCACTTATTTTACCTGTACGCACTGAGCATCGTTCTTTCTTACGGATAACTCATAACCTCTTACAGTGATCTCTACAGGATCTCCAAGCGGAGCAACTTTTCTGATGTACAGCTCACTTCCTTTTGTAATTCCCATGTCCATGATACGACGTTTGTACGCGCCGTCTCCTTCAATTTTCGTTACAACAACGGTAGTTCCGACTTTTGCATCACCTAAAGTCATTGTTCTGTCTCCTTTCTCCTCTTTGTTATATTGCCTAAATGCTTAAAGCTTTTATAACTTTCTATAATAATTAATACCTGATGCATTTCTGCGTGCAAGCACGCTCAATGCATGAGCTTTTGAACCCTGGTATTAATTCAGATCATAATATGTCTTGCCATATCGGAGTTGACTGCTACACGGGCATCTTTGATGTTAACAATCACGTTTCCGCCGATTGCAGACACTATACTCACTTCTGCATCATTTACAAACCCGAGGTTTGCAAGAAAACGTCTTGTCTCGTCATTTCCGCCAACTTTCTGTATCTTACATTTCTCACCGATTCCTGCCATAGTTAAAGGCATCATATGTATCAGCTCACTTTCTGTTTGAATTCAGATTCTCAGATTCTGCTGTCAGGATCTTGTTGAGAATTTTTTTCTTTATTAAAAAAGTTCACAGTTAATCTCTGTTTACTTTTCTTACATTGGTTAGTATATGCTAACGTTTGTGAGCTGTCAAGTACTTTTTTTCGTTGTATGAAACTATTATTTGCTATACATAACTTCTATTCGTTCTGCTTAACTTTTATTCGTATCATATAACCAATATTTTTTTCTAAAAATCCCCGGATGTTACAGTAAATTTTGTGTGATGTCTTTGTACATTACAGGAAATTTTATGTTACCGTTCACAGGTAGTATCCGTAGTAAACAGTGACATTTTGGTTGTCTCAACAGCCAAAATATGTTATCATAGAAGTAATACAAATTTGAGGAATAATCTTGAATTTTTATGCAACTAAATGAGGAATCATTTTCAATTAGATCAAAAGAAATTGAGGTGTAAGGAATGCATACAAACGAATCTGCTGAAAACTATCTTGAAACTATTTTAATCTTAAGCAAATCACATCCGGTTGTACGTTCCGTAGATGTTGCCTCTGAACTTGGCTTCAAGAAATCCAGTGTCAGTGTTGCAATGAAAAAGCTTCGCGAAACAGATCAGATCACCGTGTCTCCTGAAGGATATCTTTATCTTACAGAGACAGGGCGCGCAACTGCCGAAAAAATCTACGAACGTCATCTTTTCCTTTCTGAATGGCTGGAAAAGCTTGGTGTCAATCCGGTCGTTGCAGCAAACGATGCCTGCAAGATCGAGCATGTAATCAGTTCTGAGAGCTTCGCAGCGATTAAAAAACATATTAATCTGAACAGTATAAAATAATTTGAGCCCGGCGATTACGCCAGGCTCTTTTCTAATTTTTCGACCATTTCGTCGATATTTTCTTTTGTGATCACAAGCGGTGGTACAAGACGTAGTACATCGCTTCCTGCGGAAATTACCAGAAGTCCGTTCTCAAGTGCTTTTGTCACAATACTTCCGACTGTTGTTCCGGTGATGACCAATCCCTGCATGAAACCTTTTCCACGACGGGCTGCTACAACCGGATACTTATCCACAAGTTTATCCAGTTGTTCTTCCAGATACGGGGTCAGTTCCTGCACATGTGCAAGGATATCGTCTTTTTCATAAATATCAAACACCTTGCTGACAGCTGCGCATACAAACGGGTTTCCACCATAAGTTGTGCCGTGATCTCCCGGTACAAGAGATGCTGCTGCCGCTTTTTCTCCGAGAACAAATGCACCGACCGGTACACCGCAGCCCAGAGCTTTTGCACAGGTCATCACATCCGGTTTCACACCGTATGACTGCCATGCAAAATAACATCCGGTACGTCCCATCCCACACTGAATTTCATCAAAAATCAGGATGATGTCTTTTTCATCACACAGTGCGCGGAGCCCTTCAAGAAATTCTTTCTTCGCCGGATAAATTCCACCTTCGCCCTGTACAACTTCTGTAATGATCGCACATGTTTTGTCTGTAATCTGCGCTTTGACGCTGTCCAGATCATTAAAATCTGCGAATTTCACACCACCGACAAGTGGTTCAAACGGTTCTCTGTAGTGTTCGGTTCCTGTAACAGAAAGTGCGCCCATGCTTCTTCCGTGGAAAGAATGGTTCATCGCGATGATCTCGTATTTTCCTGCTTCTTTGCCGTATTTTGTATAAGCATATTTACGTGCCGCTTTCAGCGCACCTTCAATTGCTTCGGTACCACTGTTTGTAAAAAAAGCTTTGGAAAGTCCGCTTGCTTTGACCAGTTTTTCTCCGGCTTCACTCATCGGCTCATTATAATAAAGATTGGAAATATGTGTCAGTTTGTCGATCTGGGATTTCAGAGCCTCATCATAGCCAGGATAATGATATCCCAGTGAGTTTACGGCAATTCCTGCAGCAAAGTCGAGATATTTTTTGCCCTCTGTATCATAAAGATAACATCCCTCGCCATGGTCAAACATGACCGGGAAACGATTATATGTATGCAGAATGTTTTCTTCTGCATGATTCATCTGTTCATTCATACTCATTGTAATATTTCTCCCCGTCTTCTCTCAAAATAGCTGTTCCGATACCTTTGTTTGTGAATATCTCCAGAAGGAGGCTGTGCGGGATACGTCCGTCAAGGATATGTACTCTGTTTACACCTTCTTCGATGGCATCTATACAGTTCTGCAGTTTCGGAATCATGCCACCGCCTACGTAGCCTTCACTGATCAGTTTTTCCGCTTCATGTACATGCAGCTCGGAGATCAGTGTATCCGGATTATCTTTGTCCTTGTATACACCTTCAATATCAGAAAGGAAAACCAGCTTTTCTGCATGGACAGCTTCTGCGATCGCGCATGCCGCATCGTCCGCATTAATATTGTAAGAATCAAAGTTTGTATCAAATCCAACCGGAAAAACAATCGGAAGGAAATCTCTCTCAAGAAGATCCTGAAGTACCTTCGGATTTACTTTTTCGATATCGCCTACGTAGCCGATATCTTCGCCTTTGGAAAGTTTCTTATGGCACTTGAGAAGGCCGCCGTCTTTTCCGCTGATGCCGACTGCCTGTACGCCGAGCGATTCTACCAGTGTGACAAGTTCTTTGTTTACTTTTGCAAGAACCATCTCGGCAATCTCCATTGTGTCCTTATCTGTCACACGCAGCCCATTGACAAAACGTGGTTCCATGCCGACTTTATTGACCCAGCGGCTGATTTCCTTACCGCCGCCATGCACGATGATCGGTTTGAATCCGATAAGTTTCAGAAGAACTACATCTTTGATAACATTTGCTTTCAGTTCTTCATCAAGCATTGCGCTTCCGCCGTATTTTACTACTACAATCTTACGATTGAAACGCTGTATATAAGGAAGCGCTTCAATCAAAGTTTCTGCTTTATCCAGATATTTCTGCTTTACCATTTTTTCATATCTCCTCGTTTTTTACTTAAGACCGGTAGTCTGCGTTAATTTTTATATAATCATAGGTCAGGTCACAGCCCCATGCAGTTGCTGTGCAGTCACCCATCTTTACATCGGCGATTGCTGTCACTGCATCTTCAGAAAGGATCTTTGTTGCCTCTTCTTCGCTGTAGTTAACTGCCACACCATTTTCGATGATCTGAATCTTTCCTGCTTTGCTTTCAAAATAAAGATCTACTTTTTCCGGATCAAACTGTGCACCGGAATATCCCATTGCACAAAGGATTCTTCCCCAGTTTGCATCGTGTCCGTAAATTGCTGCTTTAGTCAGCGAAGACGTAACAATGGATTTACTTAAAGTTACTGCCTGTTCTTTACTCTCGGCACCAATGATCTTGACCTCAAACAGCGCCGTTGCACCCTCACCGTCACCGGCAATTTTCTTTGCAAGTGTAGTATTGATATAATTCAATGCCTCACAGAACTTCTGATAATCTTCGTTTTTCTCATTAATCTCCGGGTTTTCTGCCATACCGTTTGCAAGCAGAAGTACGGTATCATTTGTGGAAGTATCACCGTCAACAGATACCATATTATAGGTATCTTTTACATCTTCGCTCAGTGCTTCCTGCAGAAGTTTTTTGGAAATGCATGCATCTGTGGTGACAAAGCCAAGCATGGTGCACATATTCGGATGAATCATTCCGGAACCTTTACACATACCACCGATCGTAACGGTCTTACCACCAACCTCAATCTCTACAGCCACTTCTTTTTCTTTTGTATCAGTTGTCATGATTGCCTTCGCCGCATCATTTCCTGCTTCCAGTGTTCCCTGAAGCTTCGGGGTCATTGCTTTGACACCGGCAGAAAGCTTTTCGATTGGAAGCTGCATACCGATGACACCGGTAGATGCAACCAGAACGCTGTTTTCATCTACATTTAAAGTTTCTGCTGCCGCTTTCGCAGTCGCACGGCAGTAACCAAAACCTTCTTCACCGGTGCATGCATTGGCAATACCGCTGTTGCAGATGATCACCTGTGCGCTCGGATGATTATACACGATATCCTGATCCCATTTGACCGGTGCTGCTTTTACGATATTAGTAGTAAAAGTTCCTGCTGCCACACATGGTTTCTCGCTGTAAACCATTGCCATGTCTGTTCTTCCCTGATATTTGATTCCGGCAGCTATAGATGCTGCCTGGAAGCCTTTCGCTGCGGTAACTCCGCCGGTGATAATCTTCATAATAATACGCTCCTCTCTGCGTTATAAAACATTTTCATATATAATGCTGTTCCTTTACGGCAGCATCGGAATCTGATGAAGTCCTTCTGCCTCGTCAAACCCGAACATCAGGTTCATATTCTGTACAGCCTGTCCTGCCGCACCTTTGACAAGGTTATCCATTGCACCCATCATGATGACACGTTTTGTTCTCGGGTCGATCTTGAAGTTTACATCAACATAGTTGCTGCCCTCTACACATTTTGTCTGTGGGCATACATCTTTGTCCAGGACACGCACGAATGTCTCGTTTTCATAATATTTGTCATAAACAGCCTTTACTTCTTCATAGGAAACTTCTTTTTTGAGAGAAGCATATGCTGTAATCAGAATACCTCTGTTCATCGGGATCAGATGTGGTGTAAAATTGATCAGCACTTCCTGTCCGCATGCATAACCGAGCTGGTCTTCGATTTCCGGTGTATGACGATGTGTTGCTACGCCGTATGCTTTGATGTTTTCGTTTACTTCACAGTAGAGGTTTGCTACTTTTGCGCCCCTGCCTGCTCCGGAAGTTCCTGATTTTGCATCAATGATGATCGTATTCGGATCGATCAGTCCTTCCTTCAGGAGCGGATAAATTGATAAAGTCGAACATGTCGGATAACATCCCGGGTTCGCAATAAGTCTTGCTTTTTTGATGTCCTCACGGTTGATCTCGCACAGGCCATAAACTGCCTCATCAATAAACTGAGGTGCTTTGTGCTCGATGCCATACCATTTTTCATATTTCTTTACATCTTTAATACGGAAATCTGCACTCAGATCGACGACCTTTGCTTTGGAAAGGATCTCTTCATTAACAAGTGATGCACAAAGTCCCTGCGGTGTTGCGGTAAAAATCACATCTACTTCATCAGCAAGTGCTGCCATATTGTCATCCATACATTTTGCATCGATCAGTTTAAAAAAGTTCTGATAAACATCTGCATATTTCTGATCAATGTAACTTCTTGATCCATACCATGCCACTTCTACTTCTTTATGTCCAAGGAGCAGTCTTGCCAGCTCATTTCCGGCGTATCCTGTTGCTCCGATAATTCCTGCTTTGATCATTTCTCATTCCTCCTAGAATAAAGATGTACCAATTATACATCCTAAATGCATAATATGCAATACGTAATTTTCATGGATTTTGCATTCTTTTTTCTTAATTTTGTGTGTTTTTATAAGTTGTTTCCTATTTAATGCTGCATTTTTATGCAAAAATTCCTTTTATTTTTTTGCATATTGGTATTGCATATTTATAAAAATTGTTGTATATTATCTCTTGTCGAAACACGACAGGACATGAAGATTCAACACTTTATCAAATCAGCGTATGAATCTTTACCTTTTATAATAACAAACATTCGCGCATCTGCCAATAGGCAGAGAATTATTTTCAGGAGGAATATATTATGAAAGAAAAAGTTGTACTTGCATATTCAGGTGGTCTTGATACCACAGCACTGATCCCGTGGCTGAAAGAAACTTTTGATTATGAAGTTATCTGCTGCTGTGTAAACTGCGGACAGGGTAACGAACTGGATGGTCTGGATGAAAGAGCAAAACTTTCCGGAGCTTCCAAATTATATATCGAAGACATTGTTGATGATTTCTGCGACAACTACGTAATGCCTTGCGTACAGGCAGGCGCTGTATACGAGCACAAATATCTTCTCGGAACTTCTATGGCACGTCCTGCAATCGCAAAAAAACTTGTTGAGATCGCACGTAAAGAAAATGCCGTTGCAATCTGCCACGGTGCTACCGGTAAAGGTAATGACCAGATCCGTTTCGAACTCGGAATCAAAGCACTTGCTCCGGACATCAAGATCATTGCTCCATGGAGAATGACAGATGTATGGACCATGCAGTCCCGTGAAGATGAGATTGCCTTCTGCCAGGCTCACGGAATCAACCTTCCGTTTGACGCAAGCCACAGCTACAGCCGTGACCGTAACTTATGGCATATCAGCCATGAGGGTCTGGAACTCGAAGATCCTTCTCAGGCTCCAAACTATGATGACATGCTTGTATTAAGTGTTACTCCTGAAAAAGCACCAGATAAAGAAACTGAGATCACAATGACTTTCGAAGCAGGTGTGCCAAAAACACTGAATGGCAAGGCAATGAAAGTTTCTGAGATCATCACAGAGCTGAACCGTCTCGGCGGTGAAAACGGTATCGGTATCATCGACATCGTAGAAAACCGTGTTGTTGGTATGAAATCCCGTGGTGTATACGAAACTCCTGGCGGAACGATCCTAATGGCTGCTCACGAACAGCTCGAAGAACTGTGCCTTGACCGTGATACCATGGAAGCCAAGAAGAAACTCGGCAGCCAGTTTGCTCAGGTCGTATACGAAGGAAAATGGTTCACACCACTTTGCGATGCAATCAAAGCATTCGTAAAATCCACTCAGGAATATGTTACCGGTGAAGTAAAGCTCAAACTTTACAAAGGAAACATCATTAAGGCAGGAACCACTTCTCCATACAGCCTGTACAATGAATCTCTTGCATCCTTCACTACAGGTGATATGTATGACCACCACGATGCAGACGGATTTATCACACTGTTTGGTCTTCCGCTGAAAGTTCGTGCCATGAAATTACTCGAAGTAGAGAAAAATAAAAACAACAAATAATCATTGATCTTACAAACCGGCAGGCGGTCTATCGTCTGTCGGTTTTTTATATCCGCTCCGAAATTCTGCTTTTAAATTTTTGTATAAAATTTTGTGTAAAATTTTTGTGCAATATTATCCTATATATTCTTGAATTTGTATTTGACAGAAAACATCCTCTATTTTATAATAATTTTATAAACAACATCACGAAACTTATATAGGTCCATAATTGGTTGGACGTTTCTACCAACTACCGTAATAGTTGTCTATAAGTTCTTTACGGAACTTGTCGGGCATAAATATTCGGTATTTTTTTTGTCCGGAAAGCTCCGTTTATCAAAAAGGAGGTAGATTATATGACACAGAATCCAACCACTTTTGCACTGAAAGGCGCCGTCTGTTTCAGCACAGATTCCCGGCATCTGACCTGTCTTGAAGACGCTTATCTGGTCTGTCAGGATGGCCGGAGCGTCGGTGTTTTCCCGAAGCTTCCGGAGCATTTTTCCAGAATTCCGGTACGCAATGTCAGTCCATGTCTGATCATCCCCGGAATGACTGATCTTCATCTGCATGCCCCGCAGTATGCATTCCACGGCATGTATATGGATCTGGAGCTGCTTGACTGGCTGAACACCGTCACATTCCCGGAAGAATCCAGATATTCGGATCCGGACTACGCTGCAAAAGCCTATACTATTTTTGCCGATGACATAAAAAAAAGTGCCACTACCCGCGCTTCTGTCTTTGGCACTTTACATGTAGAGGCATCTGAGCTTCTGATGGACCTTATGGAGAAAACCGGTCTCAGGACTTTCATCGGCAAAGTAAATATGGATCGAAACGGTTCTGCCACTCTTCAGGAAAAAAGTGCTGTTGTTTCTGTTCGGGATACTGTCCGCTGGTTAACTGATACTGCAGGAAAATACGAGAATGTCAAACCGATTCTCACCCCACGTTTTACTCCTTCCTGCACAGATGAACTCATGACCGGTCTGGCAGAGATCCAGAGAACTTACTGTCTTCCGGTACAGTCTCATCTTTCCGAAAACCAAAGCGAGATCGCATGGGTAAAAGAATTATGTCCGGGTACTTCATTTTACGGGGAAGCTTACGACCAATTTGGTCTTTTTGGCGGTGAAAACTGTCCAACCATCATGGCACACTGTGTCTACAGCTCTGACGCAGAAATCTCCCTTATGAAAAAGCGCGGCATATTTATTGCCCACTGTCCACAGTCCAACACCAATCTTTCCTCCGGGATCGCACCGGCACGGCGTTATCTCGATGAAGGACTTCACATCGGACTCGGCACTGATATCGCAGGCGGTCATTCACTCTCCATGCTCCGCGCAGTCGCAGATGCCATTCAGGTATCAAAACTTCGCTGGAGACTTGTGGATGACACTCTCAAACCGCTTTCTCTCGAAGAAGCCTTTTATATGGCCACGATGGGCGGCGGTGCATTTTTCGGAAAAGTCGGCTCATTCCTGGAAGGCTACGAGTTTGATGCACTGATTCTGGATGACAGCAGTCTCCGCCATCCTCAGCAGCTCTCTGCACGAGAACGGCTGGAGCGACTGATCTATCTTTCAGACGATCACTGCATCACCGGAAAGTATGTTTCCGGAAACAAAATCTTTTAGTGCACGATCTGCACAATACGAAGGGGGTACTTTTATGAATCTTGACAAAATCTTTCACCTGAAGGAAAACCACACCGACGTCAAAACAGAAGTGATGGCAGGAATCACAACCTTTATGACAATGGCCTACATTCTGGCTGTCAATCCGAACATCCTGTCCGCTTCCGGCATGGACCGCGGTGCCGTCTTTACTGCAACCGCACTGTCCGCATTTATCGCAACCTGCCTGATGGCTCTTTTATCCAACTATCCGTTCGTTCTTGCTCCCGGCATGGGCCTGAACGCATACTTCACCTACACAGTAGTCCTCGGTATGGGATATACATGGCAGCAGGCGCTTGCTGCAGTATTTGCAGAAGGTATCATTTTTATTTTACTTTCTCTTACAAATGTGCGTGAAGCAATCTTCAACTCCATCCCGATGAACCTGAAACATGCAGTATCCGTAGGTATTGGTCTCTTTATCGCATTTATCGGACTGCAGAATGCAAAGATCGTTGTCGGAAATGATTCTACACTTGTCAGCATCTTTTCCTTCAAATCTTCCGTTGCAGAAGGAACATTTTCTTCTCAGGGAATCACAGTACTGCTTGCACTGATCGGTGTCCTTGTTACTGCGATCCTCCTTGCCAAAAATGTCAAAGGCGGTATCCTCTGGGGAATCCTGATCACATGGATCCTTGGTATCATCTGTCAGCTGACACACCTTTATGTGCCAAATGCAGATCTTGGTTATTACAGCCTGCTTCCGGATTTTTCAAACGGAATCTCTGTGCCGAGCATGATGCCAACCTTTATGAAGATGGATTTCTCGATCGTATTTTCTCTGGATTTCGTTGTCATCATGTTTGCATTCCTGTTTGTTGACATGTTCGATACACTCGGAACCCTGATCGGTGTTGCATCCAAAGCCGACATGCTCGATAAAGACGGTAAGCTTCCGAAGATCAAAGGCGCGCTCCTTTCTGACGCTGTCGGAACAAGTGTAGGTGCTGTATGCGGTACTTCTACCGTTACCACCTTTGTAGAAAGTGCTTCCGGGGTTGCAGAAGGCGGACGTACCGGTCTTACTTCTCTGGTAGCCGGCGTACTGTTTGCGCTTTCTCTTTTGCTTTCCCCGATTTTCCTGGCAATTCCTTCCTTCGCCACTGCACCGGCTCTGATCGTAGTTGGTTATCTGATGCTGACATCTGTTACAAAGATCGATTTCAACGACATGACCGAAGCAATCCCATGTTTCATCGCAATCATCGCCATGCCGTTTATGTACAGTATTTCCGAAGGTATCTCCATGGGAGTTATCTCCTACGTTGTCATTAACGTGATCACAGGAAAGGCAAAAGAAAAGAAGATCAGTCTTCTGATGTACATTCTTGCCGTATTATTTATACTGAAATACATCTTCATCTGATTTTTATTATTTATGATTTTATAATAATTCATGCGGGTCCTGCTCATACAGGGCCTGCATTTTTTATTTTCATTCTTTAACATTGTATAGTTATGCTATATAATACATGGATACAGACTTGAGAGAAACTATGAGGAGAACTACTATTATGAAAAAAGAGAATTCAATCCCGGTCAGAAATTCGCTTCTGCTTCTTTTGACCGCTACCATATGGGGTGTCGCCTTTGTCGCCCAGAGTGTCAGCATGGACTACATCGGCGGATTTACATTTAATGCCGTTCGAAATCTTATCGGTGCACTTGCCCTGCTCCCGGTCATTAAAGTACTTGACAAAACACGTTCCGAAGCAGAAAAAAAGAGGGAATCTTCCGCATCCGGACGCAAAACACTGCTTATCGGAGGCATCTGCTGTGGTATCATGCTCTGTCTTGCAAGTAATTTTCAGCAGTTTGGTATTAAATACACAACCGTTGGAAAAGCCGGTTTTATTACTGCATGTTACATCATCATTGTTCCGATCATCGGTATTTTCCTTAAAAAGAAATGCAGCCCCTTTATCTGGATTGCAGTCCTGCTTTCTCTGTGCGGACTTTATCTCCTGTGTCTGACTCCCGGAGAGGGGCTTGCAGTCGGCAAAGGTGAACTTCTTCTAATCATCGGTGCAGTTCTTTTTTCCGGTCATATTTTGGTTATTGATCATTTTTCTCCGCTCGTTGATGGAGTAAAAATGTCCTGCATTCAGTTTCTGATCTGCGGCATCCTGTCCGGTGTCCCGGCATTGCTTTTTGAGCATCCGAATCTGTCCGGAATCCTCGCTGCATGGATCCCGATTCTTTATGCCGGTGTTATGTCAAGCGGTGTGGCTTATACCCTGCAGATCGTCGGCCAGAAAAACATGAATCCGACAGTTGCTTCCCTGATTCTCAGCCTGGAATCCTGTATTTCCGTGCTTGCCGGATGGATAATCCTCGGACAGCACTTAAGCAGCCGTGAAATCTTTGGCTGTGTTCTGATGTTTGGTGCAATCATTCTTGCACAGCTGCCGCAGAAAGAATCTGCAGTTTCATAAATACCAGACATTTTTCCAATAAACAAAGCGGACAAGTCCGCTTCAAACTCCCTGAATCCTTCAATCTTCGATGGACTTGCTACGCTTTGCGCGCCAGATGCAGTCTGCTTAAGCAGACATATTCCTCATGCATCTGGTCGCATCCTCGCGGAGCGTTTTTGTGTAATAGGAATATTACGGAGTAATTTCCTATTACACAAAAAAGGTCATCACTTTCAGAATTGTTACATTTTCAATCCTGATCATGATGACCTTTTTTATTCTGCTTAAATTTCACCTTTTGCTCTCAAATGCTCTTTGATCTTCTCAAAACTTTCATCACTGACATCATGCTCCATCTTGCACGCATCACATCTTGCCGTATCTGCTGATACCCCCAGTCCTTCCAGCATCTTTGTCAGAACGGTATGTCTCTCATAAATCCTGTTGGCAATCTCTGCACCTTTCTCCATCAGTGTCACTGTACCATAACGGTCCATTGCAATATATCCATCTTCCCTGAGAAGTTTCATCGCATGGCTAACACTTGGCTTGGATACCCCGAGCATTGTGGCTATATCAACGGAACGAACCCCGCCGCCTTTTCTTGACAATACAAGGATCGCCTCAAGGTAATCCTCTGCCGATTCTCTGATTTGCATAAAAAATACCTCCCATATGCCTTTATAATACCACGCATTTACTCAGGATTCAACAAAATACCCGAAATCCGAACAAATTGTTTTTCTTAGCTAACTTTGTATTTTTTACTTGTCATCTCCGGTCAGGCGAAGAATATCTCTAATTTCATCAACTTTCATATCCAGAATGATTGCAAGCTCATCAATACTGAATGCATTCTTGTCATCTTCATCATCATTCAACTCACGGACTGCACTTTCAAGCTTTTCTACTCTGGCAACCAGACTGTCATCAGCAAACTTCACCTGTGTCTGCTCTTCAATCACCTGAAGAATGCCTTTTCTCACCTCTGCAAGAAGCCATTCTTCATCACGAAGTTCTTCACCGGCATTGTCCAGCGCCTGGATCAGGCTCAGATTTGCCTCCTGGATCAAATCTGCAAGAAGAATCTCTTTTGCATTCATATCTGCTGCAAGCTCTGCCGTTGCTTTCATGTAATAAGAAGCAAGGGTCTGTACTGCTGACTTTTCTCCCTTCGAAAGCTGCTCAAACAGCACGTCGAGGTCAATATCTGCAATAACCGGCAGGTTTTCCAGATATTCATTGAGATATGCCTCCTCTTCCGGTGTCAGCGGAACTTTTTTGTATTCCGGCGCTTTCGCTGTTTCCTCAGCCTTTTTCATACCTTCGATCACAATTCCCTGAGAAGTCAGATACTTCAAAACTCCGGTAAGCTGACTCTTATCAAGATCACAGCCTTCAAAAACTTCTCGGATGTCTGTTGCTGTTAATGTATTTTTATTCTGTTTCGCAATTTCCTGAATTTCTTTTAATTTATTCTGAAACTCCTGTACGTTCATTTTGATTCTCCTTATTTCTATTGGCTGGTTTTTATTGTAACATTCTTCTGTATTTTTTCCAACTAAATGTATCTCATTTCGATGTTTTTTATCCCGGTTTCATTAAAATTAAAAACTTTTTTTATCCGGAAAGCCTTGAAAAATAAGGGTTTTTGAGATATTTAAAATTTTTTCGAAAAAAATATAAAAAAAGTTGTTGACATTTGAATATTGCTATAATATAATATGTCTTGCGTCAAGCGACAAAGCAAAAACGCAAACAACTAAATACCGTTAACGGGGTGTGGCTCAGCTTGGCTAGAGCGCCTGGTTTGGGACCAGGAGGCCGCAGGTTCGAATCCTGTCACCCCGATGCTGTAAACAATACCGTTTCAGCGACCATGCGGGTGTAGTTCAATGGTAGAACACCAGCCTTCCAAGCTGGATACGTGGGTTCGATTCCCATCACCCGCTTCTCTGTAAGATAGCAGAGAAATGTGTCTGTAGCTCAGCTGGATAGAGCAACGGCCTTCTAAGCCGTGGGTCGGGGGTTCGAATCCCTTCAGGCACGCTGTGGTGGGTATAGCGCAGTTGGTTAGCGCGCCAGATTGTGGCTCTGGAGGCCCAGGGTTCGAATCCCTGTATCCACCCTGCCTTTTGGGCTATCGCCAAGCGGTAAGGCACAGCACTTTGACTGCTGCATTCGCTGGTTCGAATCCAGCTAGCCCAGTCTTCTAATATGGGATATTAGCTCAGTTGGTAGAGCACTTGACTTTTAATCAAGTTGTCCGGGGT
>NZ_QRXT01000006.1:19825-179152 GCF_003460065.1 Ruminococcus sp. AF17-22AC | reverse complement strand
CCATAGAACGGCAGTTCATCATTGTAATGTGTGTATACGGAAGTTACGCCCCTGCCTACTGTAAGTGCTGTGATTCCTGTCATTCTGGCAAATACTTCTCTTGGAATATATGTAACTTTATCCGGTATCACCAGCTCTCCTGTAAATCCGCTGCAGCCACTGAATGCGTAATTGTCCATGCTCTCAAGATTTTCCGGCAGCTTTAACTCTCCAGTAAATCCACTGCAGCCGCCAAACGCATAGTTTCCGATCCTCGTCACACCCGCTGGTATAGTCAGTTCTCCCGTAAGCCCACTGCAGCCACCAAATACAGAGTCTGCAATTTCCGTTATCCCGGACGGAAGCGTAAGGCTTCCATTAAATCCGCTGCACGCATAAAATGCATACGCTCCGATACTGGTAATCTTCTCCGGCAGCTGCAGATTTCCTGTCAGACCACTACAGCCACTAAATGCACTGCCGCCAATACTGGTTACATTTTCCGGTATATTCAGATTTCCCTTAAGTGCGGAGCAGCTGCCAAACGCAGAAGCTCCAATCACTGTCAGGTTTTTCGGAAGCCTCAGTTCTCCACTCAGCTTCGTACAATATTCAAAGGTATGTTCTTTTATCTCTGTCAGATTTTCTCCGAAGCTGAAGCCCGTAAGCTCACCACATCCACTAAACGCGTAGCTTCCGATCTCAGCAACATTATTTTCACCGGAAAATACGACTTCCTGCAATGCAGTACTGCCCTGAAATGCATTTTCCCCGATTTCTGTTACTTTCGGAGAAATCGTTACTTTTCGTACCTGCGTCTTATAAAATGCACGTTCTCCGATTCTTGTCACACTCTCCGGAATTGTCACGTCTGTAGCTTCACCGGTATATCCCTCCAGTTCTCCGTCTGAAACGATGAAATCGCCGCCTCCGGTTTCTTTTAAGTATACCGACTCTAACATCGTGTCTTTATACGCTTTATTGTATGCTTTATAGGTTCCCTCAGGGACATACACAGTTTTCAGTTTCAGCATATGATAAAAAACACCTGAATAATTTATACTGGGCGGTGTTGCTCCAAGGAAAGTTACCGTTTCCACTTTCGTCATACTATAAAATGCATGCGATGAGTCTGAATCTGTATAGATGGAGTTCACCTTGCTTCCTATAGTAAGTGCAGTAACTCCGCTCATTCCGGCAAATGTGCCTCGTGGAAGGTACGTAACCTTATCCGGTATTACAAGTTCTCCCGTTATTCCACTGCAATTGAAAAACGCATAGCTTCCTATTGTTTCCAGATTATCCGGTAATATTAATTCTCCTTTAAGGTTCGTACATCCATTGAACGCATAATCTCCAATTTCTTTCAGACTGTCTGGAAAAGTCACTGATTCTATCGTAGTATTGTTCTGAAAAACATTACTTCCTATCGTGGTCACACCGTCAGGAATCACTACGTCTGCATCCGAACCATTATATTGTGTCAGTTTTCCGCTTACATCAATCACAAAATCAGAATTTTCTCCTGTTTCCTGTGACTCTGAAGAGTCTGAAAATACTTCTGTTTCTTCCTGCAGATCAATTTCATTCTTTTCTTCGGACGGATTCTCAAATACTTCTGCCACATTCTCCTCTGCCGGTGCTTCCGTTATTTCCAACTCTGCCGCTTCTTCATTTTCTTCTTCACCTGCAGAATCCATCCCTGCTTCTTCCTGCACAACAACTTCTTCTGCAGGATTCTCTACAGCAATATTTTCTGCCCCAAATGGGTGGGCAGTATCATTAAATACCATAAAAAGAGCCAGCATGAGTGCTGTCACACGTTTCTTTTTCATACGCTTCCTCCTGTATTCAGTTTTTCACAAGATTTTATACCAAAATTATAGCAAAAGAAGTGTACCTTTAAAAGATACACTTCTTAAATATTTTCATATTTTTATACATCAAAGCAGCTTCCGCCTACAAATTCTCGCAACAGAGAATTATGAGGAATATCTTCGCTTGGAACGGAGATAAAATAATCCAAAAATTTCAACAGACGCTTCGCTTCCAGATATTCCGGCTCGCTCTTATCAATTCCAAACAGAAGCGGTTCGGCATATACTTTCAGGCAGGCAAGTTCATATACAAGCGCTGAGTTAAACATCACATCTGCCTCTTCCTGATACGGAAAAATATTTGCCTCTTCTCCTCTTCTGACAGAAGGCCATCTTGCGATCGTCTCCTTTGCTGAAGTGCCTCTCGTACGTGCATCACGTACAATTCTGCGGATCAGACGGCCGTCCGTTGTCGGAATACGATTATGCTCATCAATATTTAACTGCGTCAGTGCGCTGATATAGATTTTGAATTTACTTTCTGCCGGCAGTGCATAACTGAGTTTATCATTCAGTCCGTGAATTCCCTCGATCACCAGTACATCATCTTTGCCAAGCTGCAGGAAATCACCTTTGTACTCTCTCAGTCCTGTCTTAAAATTAAATACCGGGAGTTCCACACGCTCTCCATTAAGAAGCGCCAGCATGTCTTTATTGAACTGCTCCACATCGATTGCTTCGAGACATTCATAATTTTTTTCACCGAATTCATCAAACGGAGTGTCTTCACGGTTTTTAAAATAATTGTCCACACCGATAGGGTGCGGTTTCATGCCATGTGCAGTAAGCTGAATGGAAAGTCTGTGCGAAAACGAGGTCTTTCCTGATGAAGACGGACCTGCGATCATGATAAACTTCTTATTTCCTTCTGATACGATCCGCTGTGCGATATCAGAAATTTTCGCTTCCTGTAAAGCTTCCTGTACAAGCAGAATATTGCTGATTCCTTCTTTCGTAATTCGGTCATTCAGATCGCCGACATACGAAATATCCATCTTTTCTGCCCATTCCTGCGATTCCTTCTGCACATGGAAAATTTTATCCTGCGGTTGGAACGGTGGGATCACGGACGGGTTCTTCCGCTCCGGAAGTTCCAGAACAAATCCCTCATCATACAGTTTCAGGTCAAAATACTGTACATATCCTGCATGATCTGCCATATAGCCATAAAAATAATCGTCATAGTAACCGATATTGTAGATGTTTACCTTTGAGACACGGCGGAACCGGAACAATTTTTCCTTATCATACATCCGATGCTTATGAAAAAGTGCTACTGCCTCATCTGTATTGACAGAACGTTTCCCGATCGGAGTACATTCGTCCGCCAGTTTGTGCATCTGTAACTTGACTTTGTCAAGAAAATCCTGATCAAGAGCTGCTTTTCCTTCCATTGTAAAATAGTAACCATTTCCCACAGAATAGTGGATCATTACTTTATCAACGTTTTCCCTGCCTGCCACGTCATAGATTGCACGCAGGAGCACGAGACACACGCTTCGCTTATAAGTTTCAAAACCGATATGGTCTTTCGTTGTCACAAATTCCAGTGTACAGTCCGATTTCAGTCTCTTCTGAAGTTCACGGAGTTTTCCGTTTACCATCACGAGGATGACCTGAGCCTCCGTGTGTATACCGCTCTCGTCAACAATTTCTCTGTATGTGGTTCCTTCCGGATACATCCTTGTCTCTCCGGCGATCACGACCTTAAACATCTTTTTATCCATAAAACAGACCTCCTGTTCACGGCATCTTTTATTTTATTATAATATCATATACGGACTCTGCACCTTTGCACATGTGATCTGAAGATTCGGATACTGTTCTTTCAGAACGTTCTCCATCGCTTTCATAAAAATATATTCTGTACCGTAATGACCGGCATCTACGATAGTCAGTCCCTGTGCTACCGCATCAATTCCTGTATGATGATCAATGTCTCCTGTGACATAAACCTGCGCACCCTTTGCAAGAACATCCGAAATCATACTCTTGCCGCTTCCGGTACAGATGGCAGCCTTTTCGACCTGTGTATCCGGATCTCCGTAAATCTTTACATCATTTAAAGACAATGCATTTTTAACAAATTCTCCGCATTCTTTTAATGACATCTTGCGGGGCAGCTCTCCTACACGGCCAAATCCATCCTTACCATCCTGCGTCTCTGCGGTCACGGAAAGAACTTCTCTGTCTGTCAGCCGGAGATAATCTGCACTAAGATCTGCCATTCCGAGGATATCATAATTCGTATGCATTGCATAATACTGAATATTATGCTTTATAAGGGAAAGAATCCTGCGTCCTGTAAATGTATGATTATTAATTTTTTTCTGACCTTCAAAGATCATCGGATGATGAGTAATGATCATATCCGCTCCGGCATCTATTGCCTGCGCAAGTGTCGACTCCGTAAGGTCAAGCGCCAGAAATACATGACTGACCTCTTCTTCATCATCTCCGACCAGAAGTCCTACATTATCCCAGTGCTCTGCTGCGGATGACGGGTATCTGCCATCCAGCCAGCCGGTCAGTTCTTTAACTTTCATATCGTTTTAAAGCAGTCAAAATCAACTGCTTTTCCTCCTCTACTTCCATTCTGCGCTTCTTCGCTGCATCACCGGAAGCCAACTCCAGCTGTGCCGAAATCTCACTTCGAATGCGGAGTTCACGCTCCAGATATAATTTAAGTACCGGATGTTTTCTCTCAAGAAGCAGGCGTCCAAACATTTCCTCTTCTCGACTCCATACAGCAGGCTGTTCTCCTTCATGCTGAACCACTTTCATGATCGGATAAAACTTGCCGTCTTCAAGAATCATCTCTTCCTGAACGATCTGATAACCGTTCTGCATAACAAAACGTCTGAAGTGGGGAATATCCGACTGCGGCTGCAGAATCAGCTCCTGAAATCCCGGCAGTGCATGTCTGCCTGCACTTAAGATTCGCTCCATCAGTGGTCCGCCCATTCCCGCGATCACAAGGGTGTCTCCCTCACCTGGCCGGATTTCAGACAAACCGTTGCACAATCTCGTTTCTATGTATGCTTCCATATGATACTGTGCGATGTGTTCCTGTGCTCTTGCCAGAGGACCTTTGCCCACATCTGTGGCAATCGCCCCGGGGATCTTATGCTGAAGCATCAGGTACACCGGCAGATATCCATGATCACAACCCACATCAACCAGCCGGTTTCCTTCTGTTACCATTTCCGCAATTGCTGTCAGCCTCTCTGACAGCTGCACCTTGCCTGCCATCAATCCAGATAATCCTTAAGTTTGCGGCTGCGGCTCGGGTGACGGAGTTTACGGAGTGCTTTCGCCTCGATCTGACGGATACGCTCTCTGGTAACGTTAAATTCTTTTCCAACTTCTTCCAGAGTACGTGCACGTCCGTCGTCCAGACCAAAGCGAAGGCGCAGTACTTTCTGTTCTCTCTCTGTCAGTGTACCAAGTACCTCGATCAGCTGCTCTTTCAGAAGTGTAAATGCAGCTGCATCTGCCGGTACCGGTACATTATCATCCTGAATGAAATCTCCAAGATGACTGTCTTCCTCTTCGCCGATAGGTGTTTCCAGAGATACCGGTTCCTGGGAGATCTTGAGGATCTCACGCACACGCTCTACCGGCATCTTCATTTCTTCTGCGATTTCTTCCGGAGTAGGTTCACGTCCGAGTTCCTGCAGTAACTGACGGGAAACACGGATCAGTTTGTTGATCGTCTCTACCATATGAACCGGAATACGGATGGTTCTTGCCTGATCTGCGATTGCTCTTGTAATTGCCTGACGGATCCACCATGTTGCGTAGGTACTGAATTTGTAACCTTTACGATAATCAAATTTCTCAACGGCTTTAATCAGGCCAAGATTACCTTCCTGAATCAGATCCAGGAACAGCATACCACGTCCTACGTATCTTTTGGCAATACTGACTACCAGACGGAGGTTGGCCTCTGCCAGACGTTTCTTCGCCTCCTCATCACCCTGTTCCATACGTTTTGCCAGCTCAATTTCTTCGTCTGCCGTAAGAAGGCTGACCTTACCGATTTCTTTCAGATACATACGAACCGGATCTTCAATGCTTACACCTTCCGGAACAGAAAGGTCGATCTTGTCAAGTTCGATTTCTTCCTCGTCATCCATCTTTTCGATGTCGGCATCGTCATCCACATCAAGTATCAGTTCTTCATCATTTCCTGAAATACGAAGCACATCCACTCCACTGGCTTCCAGAAAATCCAGAACCTTTTCCATCTGCTCGACTTCCAGCGGCTGTTCTTTAAAGAAATCGCTGATTTCCTGATATTCCAGTACATTTTTCTTCTTTTTTGCAAGCTCCAGAAGTTCTACCAGTTTCTCGCTGAATTTGCCCATATTCATTTCCATAGGTGCTCATTCCCTCCATATAGTGTTTATATTTTAACCTTATTCAAAAGAAATATGCAGTTCCTGACGTTTTCGTCCAAGTTCTTCCAATTCTTTTTTCTCTTTGAGGATCTGCTGCAATCCCACCATATCTGTCGGATCCAGATTACGGTTTTTTTCTGCAAGGCTTTCTGCCTTGATACGAAGAAGCGTATCTGCAAAAGCCCGATCCTGTTCCTGCTGTGTCTCCAGATGGATCGTCGCATTAAAAAGCGATGCGACTTCCCGCTGCTCTTCACTGTCCGTAAAGCTGTTCAGAAGCTTGGCAGGATTGACCTGTCCTTCTTCCTCTCTCTGACGAAACAGCATCTGTGCCACTTCCTTATACAGCGGAACGATAAAATCCTCTGCATTCAAATACTGTGCCACCTTATCGAAAATTCCCGGATAAGTAACCAGCCATGTCAGCATCAGTTTCTGTGCCTGATCCGAAGCGGATTCTTTTTTCTTTTTATTCTGTCCGCCACTGGTCTTTGGCTGTGTTCTGTTTTCCGCCGGAGTTCCCTTCAGGGCCAGTGTATTGACCCTTTTTCTTAAATCCTCGACACTGACACCATACTGTCCCCTGTATTTCTTAACGATTGCCTCAATATAAAGGTTACGTTCCAGTTCATCTTTTAATTCGAGCAACAGCTCTGCACACCGTTCGAAGAAACGATTCTGCCCCTGCGGCTCATCCATCGAAAATTCTGATTCTGCAATACTCACACGGAACATAAAACTGTCAGATGCCTGTCTGAGGCGTTCTTCGAAAGCTTCTGCTCCCATGTTTTTGATAAATTCATCCGGGTCTTTGTATGGTTTCAGATTCACGACTCGCGAACTGACTCCGGCATCCCGAAGGATCGGAATTCCTCGAAGAGCCGCCCGGATTCCCGCCTCATCACTGTCATACAGAAGAAGAACTTCCTGTGTATAACGTTTCAGAAGACTGGCATGTCCGGAAGTTAATGCTGTTCCGAGCGATGCTACCGCATTCGTAAATCCTGCCTGATGCATGGAGATCACATCCATGTAGCCTTCGCAGAGGATCAGATACTTTTTCCTCGTTGTCCTTGCAATATTCAGTCCGTAAAGATTTCGGCTCTTATCAAAGATTTTGGTTTCCGGTGAGTTCAGGTATTTCGGTTTGCCGTCACCCATCACTCGTCCGCCAAAACCGATCACACGGTTGTTCACATCCATAATTGGAAAAATCACACGATTCCAGAACTTGTCGTACATTCCATGGCGTTCATCAACATTAAAAAGTCCGGATTCCCGAAGTCTCTCATCACTGTATCCCTTTGATTTCAGGAATTTGTAAAGTCCGCCGCCAAACTTATCAGAATAACCAAGTCCAAACTTACGCATTGTTTCTTCGCTCAGCCCTCTGCCGGAAAGATACTGATATCCGATCTTTCCGCCCTCGGTACGGAGCTGATAATAGTAATACTGTGCAGCCTGCTTATTGATTTCAAGCAGTTCCGCTCTTTGCTCTGCTTTCTCTCTGACTTCTCTGGAATACTCGATCTTCGGAAGCTCTACTCCGGCTCTGTCTGCCAGATGTTTCAGTGCTTCACCGAATGTATAATTCTCGTATTCCATAATAAAATTGTATACATTTCCTCCTGCGCCACATCCGAAACAGTAATACATCTGTTTGCCCGGTGTCACAGAAAACGAAGGAGTCTTTTCATTATGAAACGGACAGAGTCCAAAATATGTACTGCCCCTTCTTGTTAATCTGACGTATTGCGATACTACATCTACAATATCATTTTTCTGTCGCACTTCTTCAATGATATCGTCCGAATAACGCATACTCATCCTCCTCTGCCATTTAATAGACCTCCCAGGACTTTGGTATGAAGATCTTCCGGAATTTCGCCATGGAATACTGGTCCGTCATACCTGACAGATAATCACACACAACCTGCGCTTTCGATTCTCCCCTCTTCATCAGAAGGCGGTATTCCTCAGACATCTCTTCCGGATTTTCTGTATAATATACATAAAGCTTTTTCAGCATTTTGATTGCTTTTAATTCTTCTTCTTTTGCTCCAGGATGTGTATATACATTCTGAAACATGATTCCACGAAGATCCATAAGTGCCTCATAAATCTCCGAAGACATCTCTATATGATCTTTTTCAAGACTGTTTTCGATAATATCATGAACAAAGGTATTCAGTCTCTCACGCGTCGTGTATCCCAGAAGCATCCGGAGCGTGACCGGTATATCATCTTCCGTGATAACGCCTGCCCGCTGTGCATCATCCATATCATGATGAATATATGCAAGCTTGTCAGAAAAACGCACAACCTGACCTTCCAGAGTTGTCGGTGAGCCACTGATCCTGTGATTCAGGATTCCGTCTCTTACTTCCCATGTAAGATTCAGACCTTCACCGCTTTTTTCGAGGATCTGGACTACCCTGATACTCTGCTGATAATGTGTAAAACCACCCGGATGGATTTCATCCAGCGCCCGTTCACCTGCATGTCCGAAAGGTGTATGTCCCAGATCATGTCCGAGCGCAATTGCCTCAACCAGATCTTCGTTCAATCGCAATGCCTTCGCAATCGTACGCGCAATCTGAGAAACTTCCAGCGTATGCGTCAGGCGGTTTCTGTAATGATCTCCCTGCGGTGCAAGAAAAACCTGCGTCTTATCTTTCATCCGCCGGAATGCCTTGCAATGCAATATCCGGTCACGGTCTCTCTGATAAACCGTACGTACATCACACTCTTCCTCTATCCGCTCCCTGCCCCGTGAATGACCGCTATGTGCAGCATAAGGACTAAGAAGCTCAAGTTCTCTCTGTTCCATGTTTTCTCGAATATTCATAGGCATGTCCTCCACAGGCTCCATAGACTGACAAAATACCTCTTATTAATTATATTCTGCACAAAGTCTCAAATTCCTCTTTTTTTCAAAAAAATCATTCAGATTAAATATTTCGACATCTGAATAACTGATTTCGCGTCAAAAAAGAGTCTCCGGCGTCTGTTTTGCCAAAAGAAAAAGCCCTTGAAAATCAAGGGCTTCTTATGCGGAAGATGGGACTTGAACCCACACGAGCGCAATGCTCACAAGATCCTTAGTCTTGCTCGTCTGCCAGTTCCGACACTTCCGCATATCGCATTTCACGGATAACTTATTCGCGACAACAGATATTATACAAAAAGTTCTGAACAATGTCAACGTCTTTTTTGTATTATGCGGAAGATGGGACTTGAACCCACACGAGCGCAATGCTCACAAGATCCTTAGTCTTGCTCGTCTGCCAGTTCCGACACTTCCGCATATTCTGTTTCGCAGGATTGTTTCCTCGCGACAAGTGATAGAATACCAGAGATATGACATAAAGTCAACACTTTTTTATAAATTTTTTTATTTTTTTGTATTTTTAGTTCAATTCCGCAATTCTGCTGACCGCAACATAGATTTCCTGTATCTTATACCATGTCGGATAATCCGTGATTCCCGTTTCCGGAAGCCCGAACACATTCTGGAATTTACGCACGGACGCGCTGGTCTGTTCCCCGTAAATCCCATCCGCATTTACTTTCGGAATTGCCGGATAAGCGTCTGCGATCACATTAAGCTGTTCCTGAATCTGGAGCACTTTTTCTCCTGTCGCACCGATATTCAGATCATATCCCGGCCATGAGGATGGAATACCTGAAATTTCTTCTGCTACATTGATATACATGTCATTTCCATAAAAATATCTGAGGATCTCAATCGGTGAATAGCCCTGATCTCCCAGTGACTTGCTGCCCCACTGTGTCATCCAGCCACGATTTCTGCACTGTACCCGATGCCCGTCACAGTACTGTGTAAGAATCGGCTGGCGCACATCCGGCCTGGAGAGATAATTTTCAAAAAGTTCATCCGTAATTCGGGCAATGCTGTCAAATACATTTCTTCCCCGGATCCACTTGTGATCATACGCTGTGGAGGATGTGATTGTAAAATCTTTGCCCTTATTCCGGTACCATTCCGTATAAACACGGTTCAATGTAAAAGACATGATTGCAAGGATATTTGCACGGATCGTATCATCCGGCCAGGTCGCATAGATCTCGCTGCTTGCAACATTTTTTATATAATCCCGATACCGTTCATAATAGTTCGGTGCTGTCGTATCATTTACCGAACCGTCATGTACCACAATATATTCCGGTATCACTACCCTGCTTAAAACAATTTCGCCGCTCTCATCCACCGGTTTGACTTCCGATTCTTCAATCTTTGGCGGATATTCTGCAAACAGAGTATGGGGACCGATCACCAGACGCTCAAACGATGCTTCCGCACGAAATGCCATTTTTACCGCCTGCTGTGCCTGCACTCCCGGAAGCACCTGCGTACCGGCAATCTCCGTATTTTCGAATCCTTCCGCTTCTACCTGTATGGTATATTCCGCATATGGCTGTTCTTCCACCGGCTCCATACTGTACTCAAGCGGAGGTGTTTTCAGATCCAGTACAGGTGTCTGCCCTGATGAATCTGTCCGTACTTCCTCCACCGTCTGTCCACTCTCTCCCGTGTAAGATATTCGCACCAGCGCATCTTTCACCGGACGCGTACCGTCTTCTGTAAATACACTGACTTTCAGCGTTCCATCATCCACCTGATCCTGCTGCGCCCGAACTTTTCTATAAAAATCCATTTATTTCTCCTGACAAATGTCTCTCAGGATAGTTTATGCATTACCATTGGAAAACTTTCTTAAAATAGCTTTCAGTTTTCTTACCGGCCATGTTATCGCACGTCCAATCTTCCATGAATTGGATGCTTTTAATTCTTTGAGTTTTTTATTCGCTTTTTTGAGATCTTTTTGATGTTTTTCGTTTCTTTCGTGCTCTTGTTTCTTATCTTCTTCCAGCTTTGCAACCTGTTCCTCTAACTTCCGAATCCTGTTCTCCTGTTTCTTCTGCATCTCTTTGTTTTCTTTAACCGTACGCTCCAGAAGTCTGCTTTTGGCATCCAGCATATACACAACTTCAATTTCCCTGCGAATAAGTACATCAAAATAAAACTTCTGTTCTTCTGTCAGACATTCTTCAAATTTTCTTTTTTCCTCTTCATCCAACAGCCTGTATGTTCTTTTTATTTCCCGGCGGGCAATATCCAGTGGAAAATCCATACCCATATTTGGTTTTTTCACATCTCTGTACTCTGCAATCAGATAAAGATCCTGAATAAAATTCACAAGGTAACTCTCTACATTTCTATGCGTTACTTTCTGTGTCATGATTGAGTTTTCCCGAACTCTTCTTTCATATAAAATTTCTTTTACCGCAGTTGTCCGCTCTGCCAGATACATACCCAGAAATGAAACATAATTATCTTCATATATTTTTCCCTCAGTATAATGAATATTATTAACCTGAAGAAAATCTCTTCTATATATCCTCATCGACTGAGATACTGTCCATTCCCCGTTGCGCCGCATCTCCGCCATCAATTCAGTCCCTTTCATTACCGGCGGATATTCATGTTCTATGCGATAACGTTTTTCAAATTCAGGAAATTTGTTTTGCAGTTCAGGAAATTCATAAAAACTTCTGGCTGCTCCTATCAATATTTCCAGATTATCTCTTTGCATTTGTTCACAGCACTTTTTCAGAATTGCAACATCTGCTACTTTATCATCACCGTCCAGAAAATAGATAAACTCTCCCTTTGCAAGATTCAACCCCTGATTTCTGGCTGCCGAAACTCCTTTATTCTCCTGATTAATAATAATAATCCTGTCATCTTTTTGTTTCCACTGTTCAATTATACTCAACGTACCATCCGTAGAACCATCGTTCACACATATCACTTCTACTTCGGCGTCCCTGGCATTACAAACAGATTCCAGACACTCTGCGATATATTTTTCCACATTGTAACAAGGTATAATAATACTTAATTTTTTATCCAACTTCACCACTGTCCTTCTCACAATATCCTGTCTTTTGTTTACTATTTCGAAAAAGAGTGTGAAACTATTCTGCAATATTCACACTCTTTTTTAACCAGTTTATTCAATTTTTAAAAAATTTTCAGTATGTCATTATACATAACAACTACCATCAATGCCATCAGAAGCATCAAACCTGCAAAATGAATCCTTCCCTCGATTTCACGGTTGACTGGTTTTCTCCGAATTGCTTCAATAATCAAAAACACCAGACGACCGCCATCCAGTGCCGGGAGTGGAAGCAGATTCATTACACCAAGGTTTGCGGAAAGAAGCACTGCCATATTCAGCATATTCATCCAGAGCATCAAAGCGCCCTCGCTCTTGCTTTGTTCATATGTCGTTCCGATAGCATCCACTACTCCTACCGGACCGCTTAAGTTCTGAAATCCAAGCTGCCCTGTCACAAGCTCTTTCAGGCTTAAAAGAGTCGTTCTGACCATGTATTTGATTTCCAGTGCGCCGTATTTCAACACCTGCAGACCAGATGTCTTTGTATATCCTAAATTATAAGAAAATCCCAGTTGCGGGGTACGATACTCTCTCGGTGTAATGGTTGCTGTGTAGTCCAGCCCGTCACGTTCATAAGTGATTTCTACCGGCTCATCGGACAGCGGATGCTCTTCCAGATATGCATCATATGCTTCTCCGTCTGCAATCTCCGTACCGTTGATTGCCGTGATCGTATCTCCTGCCTGCAATCCCGCTTCCTGAAGCGGCATCCCGTCAATCAGAGATTCCACAGTCATAGAAGATGCATCTGAACGGTTGAACCCAAGAAGATATCGTACAGAAACATCCGGTGTATAGGTGATTGTCCTTGTCTCCCCGTCACGTTTCACCTTCATGGTGACGGTGTCACCTTCTTCAAGATTATTCAGATACATATAGACATACAGGTCTTTCGCCAGATCCACATGATAACCATCATATTCTGTAATTACATCACCCTTTTCAAGACCCGCTTCCGCTACAGGTGATCCTTTCTCTACCTCAACAACCTCCGACGGATCATAACCGACAAATCCCACAATAATCACTGCCAGCACAAAAGCCAGAATAAAGTTAAACACCGGACCCGCCGCAACAACAGAGATTCTTCCCCCTACCGATGCCGCATTAAAAGAACCCGGGAGTTCTTCTTCATCCGTGTCCTCACCAACCATCGCGCACGAACCGCCGATTGGGAGTAGTTTCAGAGAATAACGAGTCTCCCCCTTCTGGAAACTGAAGAGTCTCGGTCCCATTCCCAGAGAAAATTCTGTAACCCCGATTCCATTTAATTTTGCAAACAAAAAATGTCCAAATTCATGGAAAAGAATGATTGCACTGAAAATAATTACAGCAATCAGTATCTTCAAATCACCACCTGCTTTCGATCCATTGATAAGTGTCACTTTCTACTGCAAGGATTTCTTCAAGATCTGGATTCTCGACTACGTTATGTCGTTCCATCGACTGTGCGATAATATCATAAATATCAAGAAATCCAATTTCCTGATGAAGGAATTTACGTACTGCCAGCTCATTTGCCGCATTGAAAACAGTTGGCATTGAACCACCTGCTCTTGATGCCTGAATTGCCATCGGCAATCCCAGAAACGTCTCCATATCCGGTTCTTCAAATGTAATCTGTTTAAGTGCAGCAAAATCCAGGCGGTCTCCTCCGAGATATCTTCTGTGTGGATAATACAGTGCATACTGTATCGGCAGACGCATATCCGGAGTTCCAAGCTGTGCAATAATTCCACCATCCTTAAATTCTACCATGGAGTGAATTACACTCTGTGGCTGGACAACTACCTGAATATGATCAAGATCTACATCAAACAGCCATCTCGCTTCCATGACTTCCAGACCTTTATTGACAAGTGTCGCAGAATCTACGGTAATCTTCTGTCCCATCACCCAGTTTGGATGTTTCAGAGTATCCGCAAGTGTAACTGCTTCGAGGTCTTTACGCTTTTTCCCACGGAAAGGACCTCCCGATGCGGTGATCAGAAGTTTATGTACTTCTGATCGATGTTCTCCATTCAGAGACTGAAAAATCGCGCTGTGTTCACTGTCTACCGGCAGAATCCGTACCCCGTATTCTTTTGCCATCGGCATGATCAGATGTCCCGCGGTCACAAGCGTCTCTTTATTTGCAAGTGCTATATCCTTGCCTGCACGGATAGCTTCAATCGTCGGGCGGATTCCAAGCATTCCCACGATTGCTGTGACAAGAATTTCTGTTTCCGGCATAGCCGCCAGTTCCAGAAGTCCATCCATTCCTGAAACAACTTTGGTGTCTGTATCTTTAATCTTATCTGCAAGATCTCTTGCTGCATTTTCATCCCATACAGCAACGAGACGAGGAGAAAACTCCCGAACCTGTTCTTCCAGTTTCTGAATATTTCTTCCGGCGCTGATGCCCAGCACTTCAATATCTCCATTAGCACGGACCACATCCAACGTCTGTGTTCCGATCGAACCTGTAGATCCTAAAATTGCAATTTTCTTCATGTTTTTCTCCTTTGGCAATATCAGACACCAAGAATAATTTTGGCAAGATAATAAATAACCGGCGCAGTAAAGATCACACTGTCAAAACGATCCAGAATACCACCATGGCCCGGTATCAGTTTACCATAGTCCTTGATTCCCTGATTTCTCTTGATTGCGGATGCCGCCAGATCTCCAACCATGGAAATCAATGCACCAATCCCACAGATTACTGCATATTCCACCATTGGCCCCTGTGTCGCAGCAGCATAGATCACACCCAAAAGTGCAGCCCCGACAACTCCGCCGACACCGCCTTCTACTGACTTCTTCGGACTGAGCACCGGTGCCATCTTATGCTTACCGATCAGCATGCCCACACAATACGCGCAGGTATCGCATCCCCATGAGCAGAGGAAAATCAGCCAGACAATAAATTTGCCATCCGGAAGATTTCTTGTCATAAGAATGAATGACAGCATCACTGCCACATAAACCACACCAAAAAACGCTGCCATTACCTGATTTGCATGATATTTCGGATATGTAAATACATAAACAAACATCACCAGGATCAGAGAAACCAGCACTGCCATCAGTCCATAGCTTTCAAAGCCAAGGAGCAGGCTGATATAATAAAGAACAGCACCCAGATATCCGACGATTTCCAATAATCCGGTACGATCCTCATGTATGCCCATTGCCTTATAAAGCTCCTGCATTCCGATCAGGGAAATACATAACAATGTAAAAAAGAGCACATAACCGCCACTTATGATCGTAAGCAATGCTGCGATCACAAGCAAAATTCCACTTATGAGTCTTGTTTTAAACATAATTATTCCTCCTTCACACCCCCAAAGCGGCGATCCCTGCTATTGTATTTTTCTATTGCCTTAATCAGATCTTCTTTGTGAAAATCCGGCCACGGCACATCTGTAAAATAGAATTCTGTATATGCAAGCTGCCACATCAGGAAGTTGGATAATCTCTGTTCTCCACTTGTACGAATCAGCAGATCCGGGTCTGGAACTCCGGCTGTATCAAGGTAATTTTCCAGTAAAGATTCATCAATCTCTGACGGAGTACATTTGCCGTCAGCAACATCCTGTGCCAATTTGCGGACTCCGCGAACGATTTCATCCCTGCTGCCATAGTTTAAGGCAATCTGAAAGTACAATTCATCATAATCTTTTGAAAATTCTTCCAGCTCACGGATTTTTTCCTGAATGTCCGGTGCAAATGCAGAAGGATCTCCTATGATCTTTACACGCATATGATTTTTCTCCGCACTCTTCATACATTTCTTAAGATAGCTGCGGAACAGTTTCATCAGTCCCTCAACTTCTTCTCTGGAACGCTTCCAGTTTTCTGTAGAAAAGGCATAGACTGTCAGATATTTTACTCCGAGATCTTTGATGTCATCGCAGATATTTTCAAGGTTCGCACACCCTTTAATATGTCCATATCCTCTCGGCATCCCCTTGGCTTTCGCCCATCTGCCATTGCCGTCAAGAATAATCGCAATATGATTCGGTACTTTCATATGTTCTCCTTTTATTTTCGACAAGATTCCTGTATTTCAACAGAAAGAGAGCCTTAATGCGGCTCTCCCTCCTCTTTCTGTCTGTGTGATTATACAGTCAGAATTTCTTTCGCTTTTGTATCTACTGCTGCGTCAATCTTTTTGATGAACTTATCTGTAAGTTTCTGTACAGAATCTTCCAGATCTTTTACTTCATCTTCGGATACGTCCTGTTTAGTCAGTTTTTTGAATGCATCGTTTGCATCACGACGGATGTTTCTTACTGCAACCTTAGCTGCCTCACCTTTTTTCTTAACGTCCTTTACAAGTTCTTTACGGCGTTCTTCAGTAAGTTCCGGCAGAACCAGACGGATAAGCTTTCCGTCATTGCTCGGATTCAGCCCGAGATCTGATGTAAGGATTGCTTTTTCGATGCTCTTGATCAGACTTGATTCCCAAGGCTGAATCTGGATCATACGAGCTTCTGGAACAGTAATATTTGCTACCTGCTGAAGCGGTGTCGGGCTTCCATAATAATCTACTGTAATTTTATCAAGGATATGCGGATTCGCACGACCTGCACGGATCGTTGTAAGCTCCTCCTCAAAGCCATTTAATGTCTTTGTCATTTTCTGCTCATATTTCTGAACTCTTTCATCCATTTGTCAAAATCTCCCTCTTATAATTTTTATTACCTTCTCTTTATTAAATTTATACAGTTACTTTTGTACCTGTAAATTTGCCATGTACAGCATTTACGATGCTGTCTTTTTCTTCCAGCCCAAACACCAGCATCGGCATCTTCTGCTCCAGACACATAATGGATGCTGTCAGATCCATTGCAGCCAGTTTCTTGTCTACAACTTCTTCGATAGAGATTTCATCATACTTCACTGCATTCGGGTTAAGCTTCGGATCGCTGTCATAAATTCCATCTACTGCTTTTGCAAGGAGAATTGCTTCAGCCTCAATTTCAACTGCACGGAGTACAGTTGCTGTATCTGTAGAAAAATACGGATGTCCTGTACCGCCTGCAAAAAAGAGAATCTTACCTTCTGCAAAAGCTTCTTCTACAGCATCTTTAGAATAAAGACTGGTAAAAGCGCCGCATACAAATGGCGTAAAAATTTCTGTCTTAAGGCCGAGATATCTGCAGATATCAGAAACATAAATACAGTTCATAACCGTAGCAAGCATTCCGATCTGATCTGCTTTGTTGCGGTTGATTGTTTCACTGGTACGACCTCTCCAGAAGTTGCCACCGCCGATTACGATACCTACCTGTGTACCCTCCTCTGAAATCGTACGGATCTGCTTTGCAACAGCAATGACTGTTTCCTCATCAAATCCTCTCTTTGCAGCTCCGGCAAGAGCTTCCCCACTTAATTTGAGTAAAATTCTTTTCATAAATTTATCCTTTCTGTTATCCGGTTCCGGTAAAATCAGAATTCTTTACCATATACCTGTTACAATTTCATTTCCAGCCTCATCTACTGAAGTAGATACTGTAAAATCTGGATAGTAATAATATCCGGTTGTTCCTGTCGTATCATCTTCATCATATTCTGACGACTGGGCAGAGCCAACAGCGCTTTCCAGATCATCGATAGACATGCCGATATATCCTTCTGCGGTCTGAATCGTGGAGTTCGTCGGATCTGTATTGTCGCCATCTGAACCCGAGTTATTATCTGCAGATGGTGTACTCGTCGGACTTGCATTATTACCGTCAGAATCCGAAGAATTGTTAGAATCAGATTTGTCCGAATCTGTCGGTGTCGGTGTCACAGAAGAATCATCTTCAGAATCATCTGTCGACAATCCCAGCCGCTTCTTAACATCATTTAATGTAGAAACTTCTTTTGTGCTGCTTGCCGTCATATAAGTTGCATATGGGATTGCGTCATCGCCGCTTCCGTCCATGCGAAGTGTGATCTGCTTCATAGTTTTCAGTGGAAGTTTACGGAAAAAGCACTCATTCTTTTCTTCGTCAGAATACGTAATACGGATATCGTATGTCGCAGAAGAGGTTCCCTTCTCATAATAGTAAACTGCATTTTCACCGTTCTTAAGTGTAAACATACCATTTACAAGATCATCGCCCCATTCATCGTCCTCAGAATCATCTGAAGGGGTTTCACGGATATAAATAGCAGCCACTTCTGATCCGGTCTTATTAACAATCGTAACCTTTGACGCGGTGGAAGTTTTCTCTCCCATTATATTCTTCTCAGTGGTTTCTTCCATATTTATCAGCTCCGGTGTAGGGGTAGCCGTAACAGCTGTCTCCTGTGTCGGTGTAGGGGTAGCCTGTACTACGGAATCTCCTGAATTCTTCTTTCCACAGCCGGAAATCACGACTGCAAGAGCCATCAAGCCGGCAACTGCAAGATATTTTTTCTTAAACATATATAATTCCTCCTATTCTGAATATGGAATAGTTATATAACATCATCTTTTAATACAATTATACAGAGTATCAGAATCTTGTCAACCAAATGTACATCAATTCACACATTTTTTAGAGTTACAGATTCTTTACTTTAAACTCTCTTTCCGCTTCTCTCCGCTGGTCTTTTTTCGCAATATCCTGTCGCTTGTCGTAGAGTTTTTTGCCTCTCGCCACACCTATCTCAAGCTTGACGAGACTGTTTTTGAAATAGACTTTCAGCGGTACAAGTGTCAGTCCTTTTTCCTGAAGGCTGCCTTCGATCTTGTTGATCTCATGTCTGTGAAGGAGCAGTTTTCTTATGCGCATCGGATCTTTATTAAAAATATTTCCTTTTTCGTATGGGCTGATATGCATACCATATATATATACCTCACCCTTTTCTACGCGGATAAAAGATTCTTTGATACTGCATTTTCCGGCACGAAGTGATTTTACTTCTGTACCTGCAAGTGCAATTCCTGCTTCGTAAGTATCTTCAATAAAATAATCATGAAATGCTTTTTTGTTGTTGGCGACCAGCTTCATCCCTGCTTTTTTTGCCATGAGCCACACCTCCCCTGTTCAATCATTCAACAATTGTAAAATCCACTGTCCTGCTGAGTGCATCCGCATCTGCCACGCGAACCCGTACTTTTTGTCCCAGATGGTATATCTTCTTTGTGAGTTCTCCGCTCAGTTCATAATTTTCTTCATCAAATGTATAGTAATCATCGGATAATGTGCTGATATGCACAAGTCCTTCGACTGTATTATGCAGTTCCACATAAAGCCCGTATGCAGTCACTCCGGAAATAATCCCATCGAATTCTTCTCCCAGATGATAGGACATGTACTCTGCTTTTTTGAGACGGTCGGATTCACGCTCTGCTTCCTGTGCCCGCCGTTCACAGATGCTTGACTGCTCTGCTACACTTTCCAGAATCTCGCGGTAATGTTCTGTCTTTCCTTCTCTCTTAAGTCGTCCCCTTATATTATCACGGATGATACGGTGAATCTGTAAATCCGGATATCTGCGGATCGGAGATGTAAAATGACAGTAATATTTTGCGGCCAGTCCGAAATGCCCGCTGCACTCTGTCGTATATTTTGCCTGTTTCATTGTACGGAGTATCAGACGGCTGAGCATTGCCTCATTCGGAATTCCCTGTATCTTCTCCAGTATTTCCTGAATCTCTTTCGGTGAAATTTCTTCTCCTGCTTTTTGTACCTGAATTCCCTGATGTCGAAGAAGTGTCAGAAGCGACTCAACTCTTTCCGGATCCGGATTTTCATGGGTACGGTATACAAAAGGATATTCGCCCTTGCAATACTCTTTTGCAACAGTCTCATTCGCCATCAACATGAAATCTTCTATGATATCAGTTGCAACGTTATGTTCATATGGCTGTACATCGATGGCTCTTCCGGCACCGTTCAGTATGATCTTGCTCTCCGGAAAATCAAAATCGATAGACCCACGGTTATGTCTCCTGCCTCTCAGAAGCGCAGAAAGCTCTTTCATCAGGAAAAACATCGGCACCAATTCCCGACACTCCCGACTGATTTCTGTATCACCGTCTTCAAGGATCTCTCGTACCTGATTATAACTCATGCGGCGGTCTACGCGTATAATTGTTTCTGCAATCTGATGATTCACTACACAGCCTGTCTCATCAATATCCATCAGGCAGCTGAGTGTCAGACGGTCTTCTCCCTGATTCAGCGAACAAATACCATTTGAAAGCCGTTCCGGCAGCATCGGTACCACACGGTCTGCAAGATAGACACTTGTCCCACGTTTCAGTGCTTCTTTATCCAGCGCACTCCCACCCTGTACATAATTGCTGACATCTGCGATATGAACCCCCAGATGATAAATTCCGTTTTCTTTTGTCAAAGACACCGCATCATCCAGATCCTTTGCATCTTCTCCATCAATCGTTACCGTACGAAGTTCTGTAAGATCCAGACGACCATCACGGTCAGCCTCCTGCACATGATCTGGCACACGCAGTGCCTGATTTATTACCTTCACCGGAAATTCCGACGGAATCTTGTAGCTTTTGACAATAGCCAGAATATCTGTCCCAGGTGCATTGATGCTACCGAGATTTTCTGTAATACGACCTTCCGGCTTATGCGAGGCATCTCCATAATCTATGATCTCTGCAACTACCTTGTCACCATCCCGGACTCCCTTGCTGTTTTTGGCTGAAATATAAACATCCTTTGAAAATTTCTGGTTATCACAGAGAATAAAACCATAATCGCGTTCCCGCTGAAATGTTCCGACCACTTCTTGATTCGCGCGTTCCAGAATACGGATAACTGTTCCTTCCTGCCTTTTACCTTTCTTTGGTTCTTTCCCGAGCAGTACCCGCACATGATCCTGATGCATGGCTGTCCCTGTCGCATTTGCAGGAATAAAAATATCCTCTTCTTCACCCTCAACTTCTACAAATCCAAAGCCCTTCTGATTTCCGATAAAGGTTCCCTCACGGATCAGACCCTGCTTCTCCCATTCGCAGATCTCTCTTTTTTTTGGTTTTACAGCCTTTTGTTTTACAGCCCTGCCCTTTACAAATTTCTTTTTTCCGGAAAACTTCTTCTTTTCCTGAACTCTCTTTCTGCTCACTTAAACTCCTTTGTTTTGAGAAAAAAAAGCACTCTTGTGATCATACAAGAGTGTTTTCTTCTGACAATTCTTAAAAATTCATATTCAAAACTGCTGCCAGTACAAAAAATAACACTGTCATAATCGTGGTAGCTCTAACAAGACCACCCTCCATAGAACGACCTTTATTCTTTCCCCAATAGGAATCTGCTGCACCGGAAATCGCGCCGCCAAGTCCCTGCTGCTTACCTTCCTGCATAAGAACGACAACAGTAAGAGCAATACAATCTATGGCAAAAATTACAGTAAGAATAGTTCTCAAAATCTGCATTTCAGTTACACCTCCTAATCAACTAGAAGTTATTGTAACATAACGACATTCTGATTTCAACTATTTTAATTAATTCTCCTTTTGATAATTCTCATTTTCATCCACAAATGGATTTTCGTAAACCGCTGTATTTTCCAGTGTGTCACAGATTCGAAGAAGCTGATTGTATTTCGAAGTACGGTCAGAACGGCATGGCGCCCCCGTTTTAATCTGCCCTGCACCGACTGCAACCGCCAGATCTGCGATAAACGAATCCTCAGTTTCACCGGAACGATGTGACACAACCGCCCGATATCCAGCTTTTTGAGCCATTTCGACTGCATCCATCGCTTCACTTAAAGTTCCGATCTGATTCATCTTGATCAAAATGGCATTCGCTGTCTGAAGCCGGATCCCACATTTGAGTCTCTTAATATTTGTCACAAACAGATCATCTCCGACAAGCTGCACGCGCCCGCCGAGTGTTTCTGTCATTTGTTTCCATCCCTCCCAGTCATCTTCCTGCAGACCGTCTTCGATGGAAATGATCGGAAATTCATCCAGAAGATCCTCATAATATGCAATCATCTCTTTTGTATCGCGAAGGATCTCTTTACCTTTCTGTCTGCTCTCTCCCGGGAAATAATAACATCCTCTTTCCTCATCGTACAGTTCACTTGCCGCTGCATCAATTGCAATCTTCACGTCTTCTCCTGGTTTGTATCCTGCTTTCTGTATTGCGTCTGTCATAAGTTCCAGAACTGCACGGGCATCTTTAAGATCCGGTGCAAAACCGCCTTCATCTCCGACAGCCGTAGAAAGATTTCGTTCTTTCAGAAGGATTCGAAGAAACTGATAAATTTCCACACACATCCGGATTCCCTCACGAAAATCCGGCGAGCCAACCGGCATGATCATAAACTCCTGAAGGTCAACCGTGTTGTCGGCATGCCTTCCCCCGTTCAGAATATTCATCATAGGCACCGGAAGTCTGCTTGCATGACATCCTCCCAGATACTGATAAAGCGGAATCCTCAGTGCCATCGCCGCTGCCCTTGCCACCGCCATGGAAACACCAAGTGTAGCATTGGCTCCGACACTGTTTTTGTTGTCTGTACCATCTACATGAATCAAAATTTCATCGATTTTTTTCTGATCCAGTGCATTTTCTCCCACAATTGCCTCTGCCAGTTTGGTATTGACATTTTCAACCGCATTTTCAACACTTAACCCTGTATAATATCCTTTTTTACCGTCACGTAATTCCACGGCTTCAAACTTTCCTGTAGATGCACCGGACGGTACACTGGCGATTGCTGTATACCCTTCCGTTCCTACAATTCCTTCTCCCACCGTAGCTTCCACCTCCACAGTCGGATTTCCTCTGGAGTCCAGAACCTGTCTTGCAAAAATTCTTCGTACCGGAAGATATCGAAACATGTTTTTACCTCCTTTAGATTTGTTTGATAGTGTTTTTCCATATTATTTTTCCCTGCCCATCTGTTTCTATGCAAATGTTTGCGTCACTATTTTCAGTCTATTTTTCGTTTATTTTTATTTTGATGGATTATATATAATTATTTTAAATTTTATCTATTTTCTTCTTGACATATTTCCTTTTGTCTGTTATAGTTAACTCATAAAACAAAAGGAACTACAAAATAAATAAAAGGAGAGTGAAACCACCGAAAACGTAAGTGATTTCCCATAATTCAGGAAAGCGAGGTACAGACCACCAGAAACGAAATGAATTTCCTTTATATTTTATGAAAGAGAGGTACGGACCACCAAGAACGTAAATTTTTAATTCCAGATGTTTTAAACAAATACAGGAGGTAAAATCCATTGGACAATGAATTTTAAAAGAGCCACCAGAAAATAAAAATCTGATGGCTCTATTTTTTTTGCATTTCTGCATATATTTTTAAAAAGAGTTTCTGTGAGGTACCATGAAATCTATCCAGCGTTCCCTTTTTATACTAAAGCTTTTCTTCCTTTTCTGCGGCATGTTTATTCTGGGGGCTCAGCTCGGAAAGCTGCATGCAGCTCTCCGTGATTGCACACCTGCTTCTGCCAGTTCCGAATCTGCCAGCTGGGGGCTCAGTTTTCAGACTGAAGGTGAGCGGCCTGTCGGAAATGCTTCCATCGAAGAACTCCGTCCCTACAATGCTTATTATGCAGAAGATACAGACGTAAAAAAGATCTATCTCACCTTCGACTGCGGCTATGAAAACGGAAATACACATCTTATACTTGATGCACTGAAAAAACATCAGGCACCAGCTGTCTTTTTTGTAGTCGGAAATTTTATTTCAGATAATCCGGATCTTATCAAACGTATCGTTTCGGAGGGACATATCGTAGGAAACCATACCATGACGCATCCTGATATGTCCGGAATTTCCTCCCTCAACGCTTTTCAGAAACAGCTTGATGATGTAGAAGAGTTGTATAAGTCTGTCACCGATGAAAAAATGACAAAATTTTACCGCCCGCCACAGGGCATCTACAGTACTTCTAATCTTAAGATGGCAAAAGACCTCGGATATTCCACTTTTTTCTGGAGTCTTGCCTATGTTGACTGGATACAAAATCAGCAGCCTTCAAAAGACGAAGCCTTTCAAAAACTGCTGAGCCGTGTCCATCCCGGTGCCATCGTACTACTTCATAATACTTCATCCACCAACGGACAGATTCTTGACGAATTACTTACAAAATGGGAAGATATGGGCTATCAGTTTCATTCACTAAAAGAACTCTCTGATACCTGATTCAAATAAAACTCTTCCATTTTGCTGATCCGTTCCTCATAATTTTCTTTTGTAATAAGACCGGTTCCATCATAAATCCAGTCTATGATCTTATCACTGATTTCTGCATTGTAATGCTTGTCATCTTTGTAGTTATCAAGATCCTGTGTCAGATCAAACATATCTGCAAAGGAATACAACTTCACATTATCATACTCAAGAAGCATCTCCGCCTGCAGTTTTTCCGCCTCAAAGTAGCGCAGAACGTTCCCGTAACACTGCTGCGTATACCACCAGACAATGCTGTAAGGCGGAGTATAAAAGTAAAAAGTCGTCTCCGGATGTGCCCTTACCATATCCAGAACATTTTCTTCCACATTTTTGCGCACAATCTGCGCATCCCTCTCCGAAAATTCCTTCTGAACCGCAGTCTTTTCCTCTGGCATTCTGTAATCACGAAGTACATACTCTCTGCCGGAAGGATAAACAGAAGACCACTCGCTGTACGTGTCCATGTCCGTAGTTTTCTTTCCTTCCAGATTATATTTGATCACTCCCAGTGTATTATACAGGAAAATGTCTTTATTAAAGATATACTGTACATCATTGAACAGGTTATCGTCATAAAGATATATCGGTACACCCTCATAGTTGTAGTCCGTCTTATATCTAAACACCATATGATAATCCAGACATCGAAAAATACATTTTACATCAGATTTTACATCAAAAATCTTGCGTATTTCCTGATCAACTGACCAGTAATTTTCACCCGTCAATGTTACCTTGATTGATTTTGTTCCAAATAACTCATCAAACTGTGAAGTCTTGAAATTCTGCATCATAGACGTACCCGTAATTGCAGCATCATAATCAAAATGTCGTATGATTCCGTCATTCAGATAACGCTCACTTCCCCTGTTTAACGGGTATTCAAGATTTTTAAGCGGCTTATGGAAATGAAAAAACGGGTCGATCACTGCGGTCAGCCCGCCGGCTGTGACCAGAAGTATCAAAGTCCCTGCCAGAACTGTTTTTGCAAATCTGCGACTTTCCATAATGCCTCCTTAAAAATTGAAATAAAGAAATTCTGAAACCCCGGACAACGAAAAGATTCCCCAGAGCAGACAGAATATGGTGCAAAATGCCCTTTTCCTGTCCGGTTTAAACTCTGCCTCCTGATTATTTTTGAACGCAACGCACAAAATCAGAGAGGCGCCAAGCAGAATCAGCATGTCAAATCCACGTATTGAAGCAATCAATCTGTTTACTACCGGTACATGACGGTATACAAACTGCAGTTCTTTCAGTCCGAACGTGTTCAGAAGTCCTGTTCTTACACTAAAGCTTTTCAGTCCAAATATGCGTTTGACAAACTGCCACGCCTGTGAGATTGAATCCGCCCGAAAAAAAATCCAGGTAAGATTCACAAATAAAAATGTAAATCCCCATTGAATTACTGTGTGCAGATGTTCCCACTGTTTTTGAAACATACGGGTAAGTGCATTTCCGATTCCATGTAAAAATCCCCAGAAAATAAATGTCCAGTTTGCCCCATGCCAGAGCCCGCTTACAAGAAATACCACCAGAATGTTAAGATATGTCCGCTTTTCACCCTTGCGGCTCCCGCCTAACGGAAAATACACATAAGTACGAAGAAATCTGGTCAATGTCAGATGCCAGCGCTTCCAGAAATCCACAACTGAAGTCGCTTTGTACGGCGAATTAAAATTCATCGGGATCCGAATATTAAACAAATAACCAAGACCTGTTGCCATATCACAATATCCACTGAAATCAAAATAAATCTGGAATGTATAGGCAAGCATAGTGATGATGGCCTCTGCAGAAGTAAGGTTTCGTCCGAGATTTCCATATCCCCATGCAACAGCTTTACTCAAAGTGTCTGCAATAACCACCTTTTTAACTAAACCGGCTGCAAATATATAAAGTCCGTGCGCCAGATTATCCCATTGAATCTTCCAGTTTTTCTTATCTTCAAACTGTGGCAGGATTTCGTTGTGAAGCACGATCGGGCCTGCGATCAACTGTGGAAAAAAGGTCACAAACAACGCATAGTCCACAAAATTATATTCCTTCGTTTCTCCCCGCCATGAATCCACCATGTAAGATACCTGCTGAAATGTAAAAAAGCTGATTCCAAGAGGAAGTACCACATGACGCAGGTTAAAATCAGACAAAAAGACTTTATTCATATTTTCAACAAAGAAATCATAATATTTGAAATAAAAAATAAGCCCCAGATTAAAGAACAGTCCAATACATAACAGACCATTTTTCAATATCTGAAGTTTTTTCCCTGAAATCTTCCATTGTTTCTGTAGAAACTGCGACAGAATGTAATTTACAAGAATACTGCTGCACATGATCCACAGATAACTCGGATTAAAATATCCATAAAACCATAAAGACATCAGTATCAGTTCTGTTTTAGCCAAAACCGGGCTGCCCAGTCGGTGCAGCCCGTAATATCCACAAAATGTCAGCGGCAGAAATATAAATATAAAAATGTAAGAATTAAACAGCATCTTTATTCTCTTTCGTATGAAGATCTTCTTTGATCTGTGAGCTGGAAATTTCCGGAGTTCTCGGAAGATACACGACTTCACATCCTTCTTCTTTCAGGAAATCAAATTTTCCCTTCCAGTCATCTCCCATTACAAACGTATCCACATGGTATTCCTTTACATCAGTACGCTTCTGCTCCCAGTTTTCTTCCGGAATAACGAGATCGACATAGCGAATTGCCTCAAGAAGCTGTTTGCGTTTCTCATAAGAGAAATAACATTTTTTCTGTTTTTCATTCCAGTTGAACTCATCTGTGGAAAGTCCGACGATCAGATAGTCTCCAAGCTGTCTGGCTCTCCTCAGCAGATTGATATGTCCATAGTGGAGCAGATCAAAAGTACCATACGTGATCACTCGTTTCATTTTAGATTACCTCGTTTGTCTAAGTATTACCTGTTCAGTACCCTCATACAATAATCAAAAATTTTCAGGTATGTCGCATTAGAATAATGCAGACCGTCATGAATTCCTGCATTATACCGGTTGCTGATCCAGCCTTTTGTCTGAAGATTTGTACAGGTATTGATATACGTAAATGTTTTACTTCTTCCGTAACACAGGTTACGATAAATTTTTGCATTGAACAGAGTCACCTGTGCCTGAGTCCGATAGCTTGCTCCTACCCTCTGAATCATAGCTGTATTAACCGGATTTACTGACAGATAATACATCTTACAATTATAACGCTTTAAATTTTTCGCAACAGCACTCATATAGGTAATATAGGCATCCACATTACTCAGGTCATTTACTCCCAGATTCACCACTACTGCCTTGCGTGTTGTTCTGGGCCTCTTTGAGACTGCCTGAAGTAATTCTCTGTACCCGGTACTTTTAAACCAGCTCAGCCCCTGCTGGCCTTTTGCAACAAACTGTACGTTCGATGGAACAGATCCACCCAATGCCCTTTTCGTATCCACCATTCTGGAATCACCAACAAAATAAATTCTGTCATAAGATGAGGCCGTCGTCAGTGATGAAGGAGCCTTGTCCATCGTACTTTTATATACAACCATATAATAGATTTTGTTTCCTGTCGGAATTTTATCCCCTGCTTTGAAATCCGATGCAGAAAGTGTTGATTTGCCCTTCGTCATTGACCATCCCAGGCACATATCACCATTTATCATAGCTACTTCCGGAAACTTCTCTGTTCCTGACACTGAAACCGTTTTCCATACTGTCCCATTGTTTTTGCATAAAACAGTTCCGGATAATTTTTTCAGCACAGAATAAACTTTTATATTACCCCGTACTCTGACACTTGCTCCACTTTTATATTTTACCGCCCCGCCTGCTTTTGTTGACCAGCCCTGGAACTGATATGTGGTGTTCGAAGATCCAACCGGCATTTTTATTCTTCCACCCGCTACAACTGTCTGTCTGAGATTTTTGTATTCTTTCTTACCATTTGCAGTATAAAAACTTACTGTATATAATTTATACAGGTTCAGACAAAATTTTGTATTCTGTCTGATCGTAACGGACTGTCCCGGTAAATACCTGCGCTGTTTTCCATTGATTTCTGTAACCCATCTGACTTCATAACCCTTTCTGGTTACCTTCGGAAGTTCAACAGTAGTTCCGGTTTTTACACTTCTTGTCCATTTGCGATAGCTTCCACTGGAATAGTTTCCTTTAGAGTTCGCAAAAATCACTCTGCACGTTGTACTGTCGGCTGATACTTCCCGTAATCCGCCAGAAAGGCAGAGTACAAAAGCCAGCGTCAACAGCAGTCCAACGCATTTCCATTTTGTTGCATTTTTTTTCATAAACTCTCCTCTTTCATTTCTGGCATGCGGCTGGTTTTATATTTATGCCAGTTCCTTCTCACACATATCAAGTGCAGATGCAATCACCGCATCCATATCATAATATTTGTATTCACCCAGTCTTCCACCAAATACCACATGTTTTTCCGCCTGTGCAAGCTCTTTGTATTTCTCGTAGAGTGCACCGTTCTTTTCATCATTCACTGGATAATATGGTTCATCTCCCGGTTTCCATTCGGAACTGTACTCACGGCTGATCACGGTCTTCGGCAGATCATTGCCTTCTGCGTCCCTGCCAAATTCAAACCATTTATGTTCAATGATCCTTGTCCATGGTGTCTCTCTGTCCGTATAATTGACTGCCGCATTCCCCTGGAAATTCGGTTTGTCCAGAAGTTCCGTCTCAAAACGTACAGAACGATATTCCAGATATCCCATGGAATATCCAAAATATGCATCGATCGGACCTGTATAGATTACTTTATCCGCAAGTGCATCATACTCTGCTTTTTTCTCCAGATAATCTTCTTCAAGACGCACTTCCACACCATCCAGCATGTTGGCAACCATCTGTGTATATCCACCTACCGGGATTCCCTGATAAAGTGCATTAAAGTAGTTGTTATCAAAAGTTAGTCTTACCGGGAGACGTTTGATAATAAATGCCGGAAGATCCTTACAGTCACGTCCCCACTGCTTCTCCGTATAACCTTTGATCAGTTTCTCAAAGATATCACGTCCTACAAGAGAAATTGCCTGCTCTTCCAGATTCTTCGGCTCTGTGATACCTGCTTCTTTCTTCTGCTCTTCAATCTTTGCTGCTGCCTCTTCCGGTGTCACAACACCCCACATTTTATTAAATGTGTACATATTGAACGGGAGTGAGTATAGTTCTCCGTGATAATTCGCTACCGGGCTGTTCGTGAATCGGTTAAACTCCGCAAACTGAGTAATATAGTTCCAGACTTTTTTATTATTTGTATGGAAAATATGCGCGCCATACTTGTGCACATGGATTCCCTCTATATCTTCTGTAAAAACATTTCCTGCAATGTTCGGTCGTTTGTCGATCACCAGAACAGATTTGCCTGCCTTTTTTGCTTCATGTGCAAATACCGCACCATACAGTCCTGCACCAACTACCAGATAATCATAATGATTGTTCATAAAACCAATCCTCCTGCAAAATTTCCAATACTAACACCTGTCATTCCTGTTTCTGAATTTCCTGTTTCATCTTATTCAGGTCATTACTTAAATGATTAATTTTTTTCAGCCAACTGATGTGTCTGTTTTTTATATCATCATTTCTTTCCGCTTTTCTTTACAGTCTTTTTTATTTTTCTTGGAATGCATGTAATCACACGTCCAACTTTCCATGTGGTTGAATTTTCCAGTTCTTCTACGCGCTTTTTCATTTTAGCATTTGTATTTGAACAGTATGACACATAAAAGAGTTCCGGATCAGCAAGAAGTAAATCCAATCGCTCTCTGTCTGCATCTGGAAAAATCTCCCTGTCAAGCTCGCCAATTTTTTCAGCTTCTGTAAGCTCCTTATGAATATCTTCAACATACTGTTTCTTGAATCTGACATTAATTCGATTAAGAGTAAAAATATAATTCTGGAATTTTTTCAAAGAATAATATCCTTTAAATCTATCCCATAATTCAGGATCTTTACTGAGAATCGCTTTAATATATTTGTATTCCTCATTCATGCAATATACTTTTTCCGGACTGTTTACTGACGAATTCGGATTATCACGGCGATTCATATAATATGGTTTGTCCAAAATCATAGCCCTTTTCGCAAAACAGAAAGTCTGAATCCAGAAACCATTATCCTGAAAAGATGCTCCCGGTGTTTCGTGATGACGTATATTATATTTTCGAAGGAATTCATTTCTATAAATACCGCTCCACGTATTCATCACATATCTTAACGCTTCCGGTTCATTACTCGGATCAAATACCACATTATATTTTTCTTTAAGCATAGTAAGATGATTATATACGCATTCCATATTTCCATTTTCTGCGGTTTTAAACCGATAAAAATCTGCTTTAACAAAATCAAGTTCGTACTCTTTCGCTTTCAGATAAAGATCCTCATACATATTCAGCGGCACGTAATCATCTGGTTCTACTATTCCGACATACTCACCAGTAGCACGATCCAGCCCTATGTTCATGCCAATGCCGTATCCCTCATTCTTTTTATCAACAACAATAATACGAGAATCCATTTCTGCATATTTCTGCAAAATTTCCAAAGAGTGATCTGTTGAGCCATCATTGATACAAATAATTTCAATATCTTCCAGTGTCTGACGTACAACACTTTCCATACATTCAACAAGGTAATCTTCCACGTTATATATTGGAACAATAATAGAAACCTTTGGTTTTTCTGTTTTTACAAGAAATTTTTCCTGTAAATATTTTCTTTTTTTCGGCTCAGATCCATTTAAAATTTCATAATTTTCAAAACTATTCATACAAATCTCCTGATATTTTTTATAAATTTTCTCATCATAGAAGTATTCTTTATCTTTTCCGCTAATTCCTAACCTGTCAAATCCTTCTTTTTTCAGTTCATCATATAATACTTTTCTCGCGTGACTGTCACGTATTGAATCTAAATTGTACACACAGCCCGATACAGCTTTATTTACAAAACTCTTTTCAACCTGCACATATACATTATTTTTTTCGAGAAATTCTCTCACTGCATAAAAAGCATGCAAAAAATCCAATGGGAATTTATAATTTGTGGCCTGGCAATTATTTTTCATTCCAACACGATAATATACCAGTTTCTTTTCAAGAAGTGTAATTCTCTCTGCCAGGATCATACATGATGCTACAAAAAGTAAGTCATTTGTCCGGAATATTTCCTGAAATTTAAGATCATATTTTTTAACCAGTTCATGACTGATGAGCTTATTCCATGCCCAGTTCTGAAAAGAATCCAAAATGTGATCCGGCATATCCTTATATGAAAACACCTCTTTATTCGGTGCAAATTCTTTTCGAAATGATCCTTTATCAAACCAGGTTTTCTTGGTGGTATCATCATACCGTAAAACCTGATATACACAAACATCAGCACTAACTGATTTACATTTTCTATACGCTTCTTCAAGCATACCCGGTGCAAAAAAATCATCTGCATCAAGAAATGAAAGATATTCTCCCTTTGCAATCTGCAGTCCTTTATTTCTGGCTGCTCCAGCCCCCTGATTATGCTGTGTAAGTACAGTTACTCTGTTGTCTTTCTTTTCATATGTCTGCAATATTTCTAGTGATCCATCTGTAGAACCATCATCTACGCAAATCAATTCCAATTCATGAAGTGTCTGATTTAAAATACTGTCTATACATTCTCGAAGATATTTCTCAACATTATAAACCGGAATAATCACTGATACTTTGACTTCCATTTCCTTCCTCCATTATTTGAATTTGTACGCTATTTCTATCTTATCATATAAATCAAGTTTTTTAAACAAAAAAAAATTGAAGCAATATTATCCTACAAAAAAATTGAAGCAATATTATCCTCTCCCACTTACTCCTTTGTTCCATGTGTTTATACTAACCATAAATGCATTTTACTTTCTTTTATATAAAGCAATTTTATTCGCACCTGCAATTATAACTGAATATATTATGAGTCGACATGCTAACAAAATATATAATACTCTATTTTCAGAAATCCTTAGAGTTTGTTTTCCAAATAAAATAATTGATTCCCATGAAATCACATCCAGATCAAACGTATGGATACAAAGGGCAACTAGTGAATTGCATCCAAAAAAAGTTAACATTACTGCCATTTTTTCCATATGCTGTTCAACAAATCTGCATGTTAAAAAAATCACATAACTTCCTGTTATTCCTCCCAAAATATCCAACATACCATTTCCACAGTAGTTTCTCACCAGATAGAATTTTCCGCCATAAAAAATACATATTATCCAGATGCTGAATGCCCCCCCAACTGTAGCCCATGATATATCTTTACTGAAAATCGCCTGTTTTTTTGCCATATATCCTATGTATACAAAAATTGATGCAAACATTCCTGCCTGAATACTCAGTGGGAGCCAAAACATATTTGTCGTTTTATATCCCACATAGGAACATATTATAATATATAAATAGCCATATGGTTTCTTAATAGAATACTGGACAATAATCATTGCAAAGAATAGTGCTGGCAAAAACCATAGTGCTCCAATTCTTCTTGCATAAAACAGACCTGAATATTCAATCGTTCCGCTTCCATATAATGATGCCAAAATCCATGTCTTTGCAATATGTAACAGTTGATCTATACTCTGTTTATACACCATTCCCTTTATAATATTTCCCAACACAATACCACAGCACCCAAATACGTACGGTGTTAACAATTGTTTTAATTTCTTTTTTACAAATACCACATCATTCCCTTCTTTAAGAAAATAACCGCTTATAATAAAGAAAACTGGTACATGAAACGTAAAAACAAATTGTTTAACCCAATCTGGTCCTGTATGACCTGCAATAATTGCTAAAATTGCAATTCCCTTTGCAATATCTAAAAACTTAATTCTATTTTTCATAAGTATCTTCTCCTGTCCCTCAAAACGGCACCTGCTGTCATCCTTTCGGATGACAGTCAGATGCCGTCCACATTAATTCCAGTTTTCAGCTCTTACCCAGTTCTCATATGGTATCATATGTTCATACATATCCACTGCTATTTTTTGTGATACATATACCCGCCGGGCGATCTGCTGTTTCCGCTTTGCCTTTTGTCCGGAAATCTGGCGCAGCGAACCTTTCTTCTGGTTCAGTGCATTATTCCAGTAGAATTTTCCAAAGTAATAGAAATTGCTGTTATAACTGTTTTTGTAATAGCATTCTGTAACAATCTTGTTTGTCAGTTTGTGGTGAATATGTCCATATTCACCATCCGGATTATGAGTGACTACTGTCCTCCAGCGTTTGTACTGTAAGACCGTATCAATGTCTTTTGCAATATTTTTTCTGAAGTCTTTCCAGTCGGAACGCTTTCCTCCTCGCACATCCGGATATCTCAATATGATCCCCTTACATCTCCAGGCTTTCATTGCTCTCTGAAATTCAGCCTCTCTTACCTCATTATATCCGTTTGTCAGACAGACAACAAACCAGCCTCCGTCGCTTAAATGAGCACCGCCCCACAGTGTCTCATCATCCGGATGCGCAACGATCATCAGATTGGAACAATTCGCAAGTCTCTGCTCATCCAGGATTCTTTTGTTGATTCTTCCCCTGGTGGAAGCATTGTACGTCACTGCATTACGTACAAGTTTCCCCTTACTGTTATAATATTTGCCATTATACCAGCAGTTTTTTCTGATTTTACCATTTCTGAACACGTAATATTTCTGCCCGGATATTGTTATATAATGATTCCGGACCATTTTTCCGTTTTTCAGAAAATAATACTGGAAATTCTGATACTTCTGAAGTCCGGTCTGGCGATTGCCCTGCCGGTCAAAATAGTAATAACTGTTTCCAATCCTCTGGATTCTGTTTTTCACATATCTTCCGTTCAGCTTGTATTTATAATTTCTGCCGACATGAACCCAGCCATTCTGCGCTGACTTCGCTGTAGCCGCCCCTGCCGGAACAGTCAGCATGGTCATAGCTATGAAAAGCAGACCAATAGCAAATATACCCTTCTTAAATATCTTTTTCACCCTCATCCCTCCTGGATCTCATACCACTTAATCTCATTTGCTTCCATATGCAGGTCAAAACTGCTGCCGTCACCTCTGTATACGGTCGTATCCTGTGGCTCATAAGTGTTATTCACAACACAATATTTACCATTCTTTACATATGCGTGAACTTCCACATTGTAATTGGTTGAATACCAGCAGTGCAGTTCTTCTTCTGCGGATGCTGACCAGAGCACTGCCCGGTACAGGACACGGCTGTTTTTGAAGCTGTACGGAAGTCCGCTGATATATACACCACGGCCTTTTCCGAAGCTTCTGACTGCCATCTGTACTTCATTGTCTTTCTGGATCAGGATTTCGGTTCTGTCAAGTGCATAAATATTTTTCTTACCTTCTCCGAAGTCTACTTCTCCATCACAGTCTGCAAGGATAAAATGATCCTTGTGTTCTTCCCAGTTGTATTTGTCTTTATTGAGGTTGAAACCGTTTTCTTCTTCGACACCAAGTACATCATCAAGCTGGAAGAAATGTCCCTGCCACTGATGTGCCGCCGGCTCTCCGACACCGATAAATCCGCCGCCGTTGTATACAAACTCTTTGACTGCAGTGATAACCGTCTCATCGATCCAGTTTTCACCACCGCTCTGTGCGGTATCTGCATCTCCAACATTCAGAACGACATCAAACTGTTTCAGAAGCTCCGGATTTTCACGGATGTCATCAAAGCTGATAAAAGATACATCAAACGGTGCACCGCTCAACGCTTCAATGATTCCGAAATAAGAATAATTCTGTTTGTAGTAGATTGCATGGTGTACCATATGGTTTCCCCAGGAACGCATCTTTCCCCAGCAGTTCAGAACTGCTACTTTTTTCACACAATAAGGTGTTGTTCCCTGAATATTATCATATAATGTACGGAATTCCTGGCACACGGACTTGATGTATTCTACAAAGTCCGGGAACTGGATTGCCAGTTTCAGATATCCGCCGTAACCGATTCTCTGGATCGGACTTCTAAGGATCGCACGTCTTGCAGTCACCCAGTTGATTTTTGCCTCTTTTACCGGATCTCCACCCTCATGGAAGGTATCCGGGAAGAAATATGGCAAAAATCTTCCTTCTGTGTATTTCACATGTTTAATATCACTGAAAAGGCGCAGTGTTGCACCGTTTCCAACGCTTCCGACAACTGCATCTAGTCCGATGGATGCAAACTCATCCATAAATGGTTCCATACCGATCCAGTGATCCCCCATGAACATCATGGCTTCTCTTCCGTATTCATGCACAATATCTACCATTTCTTTTGCAAGTGCAGCTACTTCACGACGCTGGAAAGCCTGAAAATCTTTAAATTCTTTTGACGGAATACGGTAAGTATTATTCATATAGCCCTGATCGATGATATATTCCGGGCGGAATTTATACCCCACTTCTTTTTCAAACTGTTCCAGGATATACGGACTTACAGAAGCTGAATAACCGAACCAGTCTACATATTTTTCCCTTGCCATCTCATCAAAAATCAATGTAAACTGATGGAAAAATGTGGTAAAACGTACCACATCAACATATTCATGGCTTTCCAGATAACGACGGAGACGTTCCAGAGAATGTGCTCTTGTCGCAGGCTGGCGTACATCAAAAGTGATCTGCGGCTCTACATCCTTCCATTCATTTACCACTGCATTGTACATATGTACCGGGTCCCACATGATGTATGCAAGAAAGCTTACCGTATACTCGTGGAATTTCTTCGCCGGATGGATCACGACATTTCCGCTCTCTGCATCGTAAGACCAGTCTTTATTTTCCACGGTCTCACCTGTCGTACGGTCAATCACTTCCCACCATCTGTAAATATCATCTCTAGTATTGACTGCGAGCATGTCCGGGTACAGATGATCCATCAGATGAATTTCAAGTTTTTCCTCCACCGCTGTATGAAAAGAAGTCATAATATACATCTGCTGGATTTCTTCCGGATGTGCCTTCGCCCATGCATTGTCTTTACGTGTTGTATAATAGGTTGCATAGATCTTTGCGCCGGTATCTTTCAGTTCCTGCGGAAACTCGGTTCCATCACAGTCACGGATTGCATCTGCGCCCCATTCCCCCATAATATCCAGTGTTTCCTTAATCACATCAAGGTCTGTCGGTATTGTCACACGTCCTTTTTCTGCTGCCATTTTTATATCCTCCCCATCTAAGCCTTTTGGTATTTTTACTTATTTTCAATACTTATAGAATACTTTGTTTACGCACGAAATGCAATCCCGTTTCTTGCACTTTTCTTTATCATTTTTGCACAATCATCCATTTGACAGAATTCCTCACCTGTGCTAGTCTTCTGATAAAACAAATTGATATCCGGGGGTGAATTATGAATCGAATTTTTCATTATCAAATCACAGAAAATGAACAGGGTACGACCGTATTGGACTTTCTTCGGAAGAAGGGATTTTCCAGACACATCCTCTCTTCTATGAAAGCTGACAAAGAAGCTCTTACAAGGAACGGTCAGCGGATCGGCGGCAGAGAACAGCTTCTGGCCGGAGATCATTTCCGGGTCCGTCTTCTGGAAACTGTTGATTCCGACGGAATCGTCCCTGTTTCGATGCCGCTTTCCATTCTTTATGAAGACGAAGATATTCTGGTCATAAACAAACCTGCCGATATGCCGGTACATCCTTCCATCGGCAACTACACGAATACTCTGGCAAACGGTGTTGCCGCTTATCTTGATGCAAAGGATGAGCACAGTCCTTTCCGATGTATCAACCGCCTCGACCGCGACACCTCCGGGGCCCTGATTCTTGCCAAAAATGCCTTCAGTGCCGCCGTACTCTCCACACAAATGAGAAACCGCCAGATAAGACGAACTTATCTGGCGGTCGTTGAAGGTATCACCCCGCCAAACGGTACAATTTTTGCACCGATCAGTCGGGTGGATGATTCAGTTATTGAACGGCATGTAGACTTTCTTCGCGGAGAACCTGCTGTCACTCACTATGAACGACTGGAAGTCAAAAACGAACATTCTCTTCTGGAAATTCATCTTGAAACCGGGCGCACCCATCAAATTCGGGTGCATATGGGATACATCGGCCATCCGCTTCCTGCGGATTATCTGTACCATCCGGTATATGATTGCTTCAAACGTCAGCCTCTCCACTCTCTTCAGCTGGAATTCCGACATCCGGTCACTGATAAGCCTATGTGCCTGCTTGCACCGGTTTCTGAAGATATGTGCAATGCCTTTTGATTTTATTTGTTTTTGTCGTATATGATCTGAAGTCCCTTCAGGAGAAGATCTCCGTCCAGGATCATCTCGCGTTTACAGTGCGGGACGATTTTTCTGGACATTCCTCCTGTCGCGATCACTGTAACTTTCTGTCCCAGTTCTTCCTCGATCCGATCAATGATACCGTCTACCGCAGCTGCATTTCCATAGAGAATTCCACTCTTCATACAATCCACTGTATTCTTGCCGATAATCTTCTTTGGTTCTTCAATACTGATTCCACTTAACTGCGATGCTCTGCTTGTCAGTGCATCCAGCGAGATCTGTACCCCCGGAAGGATCATTCCCCCGATGTAATGCTTCTTATCGTCCACTACAGAAATTGTTGTTGCTGTCCCCATATCTACGATCACAAGCGGAACAGGATACTGTGCAAGAGCTGCCACTGCATCAGCCACGCGGTCAGCTCCCATCTCTCCCGGATTATCCAGAAGGATATTCAGCCCAGTCTTCACTCCCGGACCTACGATCATCGCATCTTTCTTAAGAATCTTCTGTACCGCAAGACGCGCGGCGAATGTGATCTGCGGAACAACGGAAGAAATGATTGCTCCTTCAATATCTGCACGATTGATATGATGAATATCAAGAATCGTCTTGATATCGATCGCATATTCCAGTTCTGTCTTGGTACGTATCGTAGAAATACGCTCTGTCAAATATATTTTTTCTTTTTCAATGCAGCCAACAACAATGTTGGTATTTCCGATATCAATAGCTAAAATCATAGTTTTTCATTCCAATCCTGTATGTCCACACCTGTGGATCTATATACTTTTTATGCAGCAGTATCTGGTTTTGCAATCTGGGCTGCCGGAATCAGATGTGCTTTTGAAAGAGCAGTTCCTACTGCAGCAGTGATGATCGTAGAAGAAATCATCTCACTGATTGCATTGAACCCAACCATCACGCAGCATCCTACGATGATATTTCTTCCACCCATAAGATTCTGGATCAGTTCTGTATTTCCAAACATCATAACAAGTGCACTCATAAAAAACAGGGTATTCAGAAAAGCGGAAAAGAATCCTGTAACTGCGCAGGATACATAGGTGTTCGCTTTTTTGTGTACGACTCTGTAAATTAATCCGAGGCAGATACCATCCAGAATACGCGGTACAAAGCACTGAATAGCAGTCAGTACCGGGCTGATCTGAAAAAGAGCTGAGCCGAGAGCACTTACTCCACCGATTCCCATAGCCTGCATATAGCTAGTCAGTCCAAATACGGCACCTGCAACAGCGCCTCCTGTCGGTCCAAGGACAATGGCACAGATTGCAACCGGAATCACATTAAAGGTGACTGCCAGCGGTCCTACATTGAGATAACCAAGCGGTGTGTAGGCCATCAGAAAAAGGATGCCGGACATAAGTCCCAGAATGGTGAGCTGTGATGTGTTAAATTTCTTTGTTTTCATGTTTTCCTCCTTGTTATCGTTCCCTTACGCGGGATACAATACGGTGCGGAATTGCGGGCATATGAATTTTATTTACCCGCTTCCTGGTGAACGGGTTACTGTTTCCTTTCTTTCATGATCGAAAGGATTTTATCCAGGATGATATTGGCTGCATCCTCCTTGCTCATAAGCTGGAGTGATACGTCCTCATCCTGTGTAATCAGAGTCAGCACATTGGTATCTCCCTGGAATCCGGCTCCTGCCACTTTAAGATTGTTGGCTGCCACCATATCCAGATGTTTCTTACCAAGTTTGGCTCTGGAATTACCAAGCATATTTTGTGTTTCCATCGAAAATCCACATAAAAACTGTCCCGGAACACGGTTGTCCCCCAGATACTGAAGGATATCATCCGTTTTTTCCAGTTCAATGCTCATCTGGCCTTCCTGCTTCTTGACCTTATCATCAAACACCTTCGCAGGACGATAATCTGCAACTGCGGCCGCTTTAATAATAATGTCCTGCTCAAAGCTTACAGAGGTCACTGCATCAAACATCTCTTTAGCCGTTACTATCGGAACAAGCTTTACAAACGGCGGCGGTTCGATGGCACACGGACCACTGACCAGAGTCACCTGTGCTCCACGGAGCATTGCTGCTTTTGCCAGGGCATATCCCATCTTTCCCGATGAATGATTCGTAATATAGCGTACCGGATCGATGGCTTCCTGTGTCGGACCTGCGGTTACCAGAACTTTACGCCCTGACAGATCTTTTTCCTTCGCGATCTCCCGAAGGATATATTCAAGAAGCATTTCCGGCTCCGGCATCTTACCGGCTCCCGTATCTCCACATGCAAGATAACCGCTCGCAGGTTCGATCACTTCATAGCCATAATGCTGCAGAATTGCCAGATTGTCCTGAACAATCGGATTTTCGTACATATTGGTGTTCATGGCTGGTGAAATGATTTTTTTACATTTACATGCCATGATCGTAGTTGTCAGCATGTCATCTGCAATTCCATGTGCAAGCTTGCCGATCACATTTGCGCTCGCCGGTGCGATCATCACCACATCCGCCTGCTTTGCAATTGATACATGCTCCACCTGAAACTGAAAATTCCGGTCAAAGGTATCTACCAGACATTTGTTTCCTGTCAGAGATTCAAATGTGATCGGATTGATAAAGTTTGTGGCATTTTTTGTCATCAGTACATGAACCTGTGCATGAAGTTTCTTCAGTGCGCTGGCAAGATATGCAATCTTATATGCCGCAATACTTCCGGTCACTCCCAGAAGAACGGTCTTCCCCTGTAACATAGTCTTCTCCTCCTTTGACGTTCACGCTTTTTACATCTGTTTCATTATAACAGTCCTGTCTGTAATTGCAACGTATTTTTCCAGTGTTCGATTTTTTATACAGCATTTTATTGAAGAAATAGAAAATCTGTACTATAGTATCCAGAAGAATACAGTTTTACGGAGGTCTTTATGAAAGCAGTTCAGATCACGCAATGGTGTGCCCGCTTTATCACAGAACAGGTGCAGCCCGGAGACATCTGCATTGATGCCACAATGGGAAACGGCAACGATACTATTCTTCTTAGTTCATTATGTAAGGAAACAGGTCATGTATATGCCTTTGATATCCAGGAACAGGCACTCGCTCATACACGTCAGCGACTTCTGGATGCAGATGCTCCCCAAAATTACACACTGCTTCTGGAATCTCATACAAACATGGATCACTATGTACAGCCCGAATCTGTCAGCTGTATTGTGTTTAATCTTGGCTATCTTCCCGGTGGCGATCACACAAAAGCCACCCAGGCTTCTTCCAGCATCGAAGCACTCACCAGGAGTCTTTCCCTTCTGAAAAAAGGCGGTCTCATCTCTCTTTGCATCTACAGCGGAGGCGATTCCGGGTTTGAGGAACGCGATGCTGTCCTCTCCTGGCTGAAAAACCTGGATTCGCACAAGTATCTGGTAATACGAAGCGACTATTATAACCGTCCGAACAATCCGCCCATCCCTGTGCTGATCATACGTCAGTAGTAACAGGGCGCACATACAGAGGACCTGACACTGGCAGCTTCTCTTGCATATTTGGGTATAAAAAAGACCGGTATACCTTAATTTGATATATCGGCCTTTCTTACTCTGAAATCAGTCTGTCATTCGAATGCTCTCGATCACCGGCTGCTCATCTGCCTTGATCGAACCATTATCATCTGTAGGCTTTGCTTCCTTACAGATCTTATCTACAATGTCCATTCCTTCTGTAACATGTCCAAATGCTGCATAATCTCCATCCAGAAAAGTGCTGTCTGACTGTACAATAAAGAACTGGGAGCTTGCACTGTCCGGATCGGTAGATCTCGCCATAGAGATCGTTCCTCGCGTATGAGAAATGTCATTGTCTACACCATTACTGGAAAATTCACCTTTGATCGTCTCACCGGAACCGCCTGTTCCATTTCCCTTCGGATCTCCGCCCTGCATCATAAATCCATCCATGATGCGCCAGAAAGTAAGTCCGTCATAGAAATCATCCTGTACCAGTTTTACAAAATTTGTAACCGTAACTGGTGCTGTATCTGCATCAAGTTCTACCTGAATCTCTCCATAGTCACGGATATTGATATCTGCATGATGGATTCCTGTCAGTTCTTTACTTGTATCAATTTCCACAATTGCATTTTCATCTTCGGAAGCATCTGAAAACACAGAATCTCCTGCCTCTTCTTCTGCATCTCCTTCCTCCGAATCTTCCAATGTCACTGTTGTATCTGCTTCAGAAGCATCTTCCTCTTCTGAATCTTCCGTATCACTCACGTTTTCTTCTGTATCATTGGCAGTTTCTTCTTTTGTGTCTTCTGTTTTGGTCTCTGTGTTTTCTGCTGCTTTGCTGCCACATCCGGCAAGTGTACCCGCTGTCAGCATTGCCGCAAAAAGCACTGCAAGAACTCTGGATTTCATGATCTGATCCTCCTTTTCTTTTTCTTACAATATCCACAGTGTAACATTATGCGAAAATAAAGTCAATTCCGGTCAAAACCACTGCTTGTATCAAGCGCGCCGCTCTGTTACAATAGATACAGCAATGTCATACATAATATACATCTAAATCATATATGAAAGGAATGAATTTTTAATGAAAAAAATCGCAAGTTTTACGATTGACCATATCAAACTGCAGCCGGGGATTTATGTTTCCCGTAAGGATTATCTCGGAGAGGAAGTAATCACCACTTTTGATATCCGTATGACCTCCCCGAATGAAGAACCAGTCATGAATACTGCTGAACTGCATGCCATGGAACATCTCGCAGCTACTTTTCTCCGTAACCATGCAGAATTTGGACCAAAGATCATCTACTGGGGACCGATGGGCTGCCGTACCGGCAACTATCTGCTTCTCGCAGGAGATTATGAGTCCAAAGATATCGTACCTCTGATGATTGAAATGTTTGAATTTATCCGTGATTTCGAGGGAGAGATTCCGGGGGCATCCGCAAAAGACTGCGGTAACTATCTCGATATGAATCTTGGCATGGCAAAATATCTTGCCGACAAGTATCTCAAAAATGTCCTCTATGACATTCAGCCGGACCGCCTTACTTATCCGGAATAAACTGACCAGACCATTACCTGAATGTACTTTCAGACAACGAACAAAAACACCGGGCTTACATAAAGTCCGGTGTTTCTTTGTGCATATATAGTCTTATTTACTGTACAGCCTGCGCAGTCGTGTCTGTCGCGGCGGTACCTGCCGGTGCTTCTTTGGAAACATACTGGGCACTTACATAACCGGTCTGGTTATTGATAGTTACTTCAACCCACTGTCCGTCTTCGCTGACACCTGTACTGGTCAGTGCCTGTCCCACCGTCGTACCGGTAATGATCTCGGCATCTGTACTGCAGTCCGAACGAACATTTACACCTTCAATCGCATAATATGTAGCATTTTGTTTTATGATATTTACACCTGCTGCTGTCTGTGACATTTCCTGGGCCGGAGTCGGTGTAGCTTCCGGAGTCGGTGTAGCTTCCGGTGTAGGAGTTGCAGTTGGAGTCGGAGTTGCTTCGATCACAGTCACAGTGGAATCCTCTCCTCCGGTGCTGTATCCGCATCCGGACGCTGCCACTGCCAGAGCTGCAAGCAGGATCAGTAATCTGGATTTCTTCATAAAAATATTTCCTCCTTTATAGCATAACAACGCATATAGACACTATACCCCAACTTCGGGGCATTATGCAAGCCTTTTTTATTGTGATGCTCATCTCCTGCCTGTGGACAGTAACACCTATTCTTCACTTTTCCTATAATCGCCTCTGTCTGTAACGATTTCACAGCCAATTTGTTTCATCCGCCCCGACAGACAGCTTCTGCACTGTGCTGATTCATCTCCTGTACAAATTTTGCCATCGTAGAGCATGTATTTTTTTCGGACAGAAATCGGAGAAAGGTTCGGCATTACGACATTTGCCCCTGAAAGTACCCCCATTTCACGTCCTTCTGGATGAATTGTTCCAAGCGCCGTTGTCGCCGGCAGCAATACATGTGGAAGCATCAGACGCAGAAGCGCCAGATAAAACAATGTATCCTCCAGCGTTCCTCCTCGCTCCTCGGCAAACGGAGTATCTTTGTGCGGGATAAACGGCCCGATTCCCACCATCTCCGGATCCAGTTCTTTCAGAAACAGGAAATCCGCCACCAGATCATCAATCGTCTGAAGTGGTGAGCCGACCATAAATCCGGCACCGGTCTGAAATCCCAGTTTCTTCAATGTACGCAGACAGTTTTTGCGGTGTTCACACGACATCTCATATGGATGAAGTCTGCTGTAGTGACGTGTATCCGCAGTTTCATGCCTCAGGAGATAACGGTCAGCGCCTGCCTCGCGAAAGGCACGATAGCTTTCTTCGGATTTTTCACCAATGGAAAGTGTCAGTGCGCAGTCCGGATATTTTTTCTTGATTTCATGAATCATGTGCACTATCTTTTCATCGGTAAAAAACGGATCTTCTCCTCCCTGAAGAACAAACGTCCGAAAACCGAGTTCATATCCTTCGGCACAGCATGTCAAAATGTCTTCTTCTGTCAGGCGATATCTCTGTGCCTCCCTGTTACTTCTCCGAATGCCACAGTAAAAACAGTCATTTTTGCAGTAGTTTGTAAACTCGATCAGTCCACGTACATAGATTTTATTTCCATACACCTGCTGTCGTACCTGATTTGCAAGATTTCTCGCATACTCCTCATCTTCCTGTGAACGATTTGCAAGAAGCCGGTGAAACTCCTCTGCACTTAAGAAATTCTTCTGGTGCAGTTTATCTATTAAATTTTTCATATTCTATCCCCATTCGGTCAGATTTGTTTTTTACCTCTGAAAATGTATTTTCCCAGTTTTTCCTGAACCAGTTTGCCATCATCAACTGCAAGATTTCCACGAAGGAAAACCTTGTCAATACCGCATTTCAGTTCAAATCCCTCGAATGGAGTGTTATCAGTATTATACGCATGTGTTGCAGCCGAAATCACGCTTTCTTTCTCTGGATCAATCAATACGATATCCGCGTCACTTCCCGGTGCAATCACACCTTTTTGTGGATAAATGCCATACAGTTTTGCAGGATTTTCTGACAGGAATTTACACATCTGTTCCTGCGTGATTCTGCCCTCACGCACACCATATGTATAAATAAGTGTTCCCCGCGTCTGCACACCCGGAAGACCTCCCGGTATCTTTGTAAAATCATCTTTTCCAAGTGCCTTCTGTGCCAGTGTAAAGCTGCACTGATCTGTCGCTATGGTCTGAAGTTCTTCCTCTGCAAGAGCCTTCCACAGGCACTCCTGATCTTCTTTTTTGCGGATTGGAGGCGCACATACATAAACAGCACCCTGAAAATCCGGTTTTGAATAAACACTGTCTTCAAGCAGCAGATACTGTGGGCAGGTCTCTGCATAAACAGTCTGTCCTGCTTTTCTTGCCCTGCGTACTTCTTCCAGTGCTTTTTTATTTGTCAGATGCACGACCATGACCGGTGCTTTGGCTTCTTTTGCAATCACCAGAAGGCGGTGAACTGCCTCTGCTTCCATATCGTCCGGACGGACAAGCGGATGATTTTCCGGTCCAAGTCTGCCTGCTTTTTTTGCCTCTTCAATCAGAGCATCGATCACTCCGGCATTTTCACAGTGTACACCGGCAAAACAACCGCATTCGCCAAGTTTTTTGAGAATTTTGTACATATCACAATCATTAACGATCATCGCCGGATAAGTCATATACAGCTTGAAGCTGGTAATTCCCTGATCGATCATATCCTGAACTTCCGCTTCCGTCTTTTCGTTCCACTCTACGATCGACATGTGGAAAGAATAGTCACAGGAACATTTGTTATCTGCCTTCTGATGCCATTTTTTAAGGCCTTCTTTGAGCGTATGACCACCCTTGTCCTGCGAAGCATAATCGATGACCAGCGTCGTTCCGCCGAGGATTGCTGCTTTTGTACCGGTCTCAAAATCATCTGCCGTCACAGTTGACGCAACTTCCAGATCAAAATGTGTATGACCGTCAATAAATCCCGGAAACAGAAGTTTTCCCTCTGCGTCAATCACTTTTGCGTCTTCAGCCTGCAGATTATGTCCGACTGCCGCAATCTTTTCCCCTTCTATCAGTATATCCATCTGCTCTGATTTTTCTCCCGAAACAACAGTTCCGTTCTTTAATAAATATCTCATAAATCCACCCCCGAAATATGATTGTTTTACTGCGAAAAAAAATCATTCTATATGATATATAAATATAACATTCTTCCATGCTACTATCAACTACTGTCTATGCATTCCGGTCAATTTAAAACAATTTTTTTAAGGGCTCCTTAATTTTTCTCTGGAAAAATCTTTATCTTAAAAAAAATATATGTTATATTAATATTAACACTATAACATGGAGGAGGAATAATAATGGGACGTCTGACTGTATTAAAGCAGATTGCAAGTGATCTCGCTTCTCAATTTGGTCCTGATTGTGAAATCGTGATCCACGATCTTAAGACAAACGATCCGGAACATTCTATTGTATATATCGAAAATGGTCATGTTACCGGCAGAGGGATCGGCGATGGTCCTTCCAATGCTGTATTTGATGTCATCCGCCATAACAACAAAAAAGGCAGTGATCCGACGGATGAAATTCAGGATCATCCCGGATATCTGATGAAGACTTCTGATGGTAAGATTCTGAAATGCAGTACTTCCTATATTCGTGACGATGACGGCAGTCTTCACTATGTATTTGGAATCAACTACGATATTACCAAACTTACTATGATTGAAAGTGCACTGCACTCTCTGATCACTCCTGTAAACAAAGAGGAAAAGCCAAAGGAAATCACTCACAGCGTCAATGATCTTCTGGATCACCTGATTGAGGAATCCGTTGCCCTGGTCGGAAAACCGGTTGCCCTCATGAATAAAGAGGACAAAGTAACTGCCATTCAGTTTCTGAATGATTCCGGTGCATTCCTGATCACAAAATCCGGCGACAAAGTTGCAAGTTATTTTGGTATATCAAAATATACTCTGTACAGTTACATTGATGTAAATAAATAATTTATATTTTTATATTTCCATGAAAAATCCGCAGTCTGCTGTCATTCTTAGGACAACATCCTGCGGATATTCTTTTTGCTTTATTTAATTGTGCTGCACGGTCTGCTGGTTCAAAAGACGTTTGATCACATCAATCGTCTCTTTGATTCCGTAATTTGCACTGTTGATACAGAGGTCATAATTCTCCGGTTTACCCCATTTCTCACCGGTATAAAACTCATAATATCTCTTATGCTGTCTGTCCATTTTTTTGAGAAAACGAACAGCTTCCTTCATATCCATATTTCGTACATCCATGACATGCTGTATACGAACCTGGAATGGTGCACTGATAAAAATACTGATATGCGGAATGTGGTTATTTTTCAGGATTGCATCTGCACAGCGTCCCATGATCAGACAGTCTTCTGTCCGTGCAAGGTCGCAGATCAGATCACTCATATTGAAGAAAACTGCATCCTGCTTTGAAAGTCCGTGATATCGGTTCAGCTCTTTCAGTTTCGTGCGAAGACTTTCGTGTGTTTTCTTTCCATATTTGTTGAACTCCGTAAAATTCTCTTTGTCCTGTACGGCATCTTTTTCTGCTTCCAGACGTTTCAGAACCTGGTCAAAGATTTCAACATCATAGTAATTGATCCTGAGGTTATCCGCCAGTTCAAATCCGATATCATTTCCGGCACTTCCCTGAGTACGGCTGATACAGATCACAAGGTGGTCGTCCTCTGAAATCTTCTCACGTCTTGCGGCAAGGTTCAATGCCACACGCTCTGCATCGATGATATCTGTCTTTCCGAACATATCCGGAAGTTTCTCAATTGCCTTCAGGATCTCATCATATTCCGTCATCAGGCGACTTCTCTCGGCATCATCCTTGATAGTTCTAGCCATGTTACTGATCAGTGCCAGTTCGCTTCGAAGAAGATGTCCATCCGGTTTTGTGTACATCAGCATGCTCAACGTACGGATCGTTGTGTCACGGTTTCCGGTAAAGGTACGTCCCAGAGACGATCCCAGTACACGATAAACCTCTCCATCCAGATCATAAATCCGGTTGGCAAGTTCTGTATATATTTCCTGATTGATATTTTCTGACATAATTATCCCCCCTTACATAAAGAACACAAGCATATCCAGTATAAATACCGGAACAAGGAATACAAGTGACCATAATATGTATCCGAAGAAGGACGGCATTTTAACACCGTTTTCGTCAGAAATTGATTTTACCATAAAGTTCGGCGCATTACCAATATATGTATTGGCTCCCATAAATACAGCACCGCAGGAAATAGCGGACAGAAGTTTGACCGGTACGATTCCGAGGCTTGTTGTCACACCATTCATAAAGCCAAGCGTACCTGCAGTTGTAAGGAATACCAGATAGGTTGGTGTATTATCCAGGAAACTGGACAGCGCACCCGTCGCCCAGAACATTTCCAGCGGTCTTGACAGACCAAGATGCGGACCAAGTGATTTCAACAGCATCAGTGCCGGCTGCATCGTAACAAAAATACCAATAAACAATACGGCGACTTCTTTGATTGCACCCCATGTAAAATGGTTTCTTCTGCGAATGCTCTTATCCGTTGTTTTAAAGGACAAAAATGCTGCAAGCAGGATCATGACGATCTCAATCAGTGCCGGGAAAGTCAGTGTCACTTCTCCGAAAATATGAATTCCCATCACCTCACCAGAAGCATTCTGGAATGCAGAAAGCCCCGGAAGAACACCACTTAAAATAACCGCTGCCACGATCATTACGAGGAAAATAATGTTATGTAATCCATCAATATGAAATTCTGTACCCGGCTTGCTGATATCCGGTTTACGTCCCTGTGCAATATCTTTGCGATATGCAAGTTTGTCTACATGATAGAATACAAACAGCAGGATCACCATATTAAACAGAAGTACCGGGAACAGATGCAGACTCCAGAAAAACGGAACGCCACGCATAAAGCCCATCAGAAGCGGCGGATCTCCGATTGGTGTCAGACATCCTCCCATATTGGAAACCATAAAGATGAAGAATACCATGATATGGCTTTTTCTTTTTCTCCATGAATTCATCTTGATGACAGGACGAACCATCAACATACTTGCTCCGGTCGTTCCGATGCAGCTTGACAAAAGTGTTCCGAAAGCAAGCAGACACGCATTGACGCGCGGCGAGCCGGCGAAATCTCCCTCCATCGTAATGTTACCGGAAACGCAAAAAAGTCCAAACAAAAGAACAATAAAAGTAAGATAATCATTTACAATGCATTCGAGAACCGTTTCCGTTGCCATCCCTGCACCATAAACAACTACAAAAGGAATTACCATCAGAAGTATCCACATAAGAACGACATGTGGCTGATGTGCCTCCCACCATTCTGCTTTGATCAGCGGCATCACTGCAATACAGAGCAGAAGTCCTGCAAACGGAATACAAAGCCATACCGGCACCTGAGTGGTTGTCTCGTTGCCGCCTGCGGCCCAGACACCTGTCGGACACATCAAAAGCATGGTCAGAAGCATTCCAAAAAATGTTACTGTTTTTTTCAAAGATGTCACCCCCACGTTTAGTTTTCAACCAGTGGAAATTATATCATAACCATTGCAAATTACAATTGCACTTTCATTCAACAAATCATGCGTTTTATTGAGCAGTTTTGTGCATTTTTCCTATATATTGTATTTTTATCAGTACATTGCTGTACTTCTTCAAAGTATTTATGTACCATATTGTGCAGTTTTGATGCAAATTCACTGTATACAAAAAAGCGGCTCAGTTTCCGGAATCCACCGGAGACTGAACCGTTTTTGTATACTCGTTTAATAGTCACTGCTGGAGCCTGAAAAACTCTCTCCGCCACTGGAAAAACTTCCGGAATCACTGTCATTATCATCATTCTTTGGTTTTTCTGTTTTTGTCATAGTTGTATAAAGGAAAATATCCCTTTTTTCAGTAAGCTCCAGTCCGCCATCTGCCGTGTACTGGTCAGCGTTGGACTGCTGCACTTTTGTTTTCATTTTACGTACCTGATGCCATGTCATGAGTGCTGTCGGAATCGCCATAATTACAAAAGCCATGAGCAGATCTGTAAAAAAGCGAGAGGACACTGTACCGTCATCTATATCCATCGGGCGTATTTTTTTGCCCTCAGAGATTCTCGAAAGCCCGCTTTTCAAATCCCTGATCAATGACTGATAGCCGCCAAACGGATCATCTGCTTTCAGCCTTTCCTTACACTTATCCAGCATTTCTTCCTGAATGCTTTCTGTGAAATCATCCTGCGTTTCCCCACGGAATACGATCGTAATATTTCTTGCATCCGGCTGATGAAAAATACACATTCCCTCATGAGTATCGCCATATCCGATTTCATTCGTCTGCATAAATGTCGCTGCATACTGCCTGTAATCATGCTCCTCTCCTATATCAGGAGAAATAGCCAGCACCACATCATATTTGTACTCATCATATATTTCAGCAAGCTCGTCCTCAAGTTCTGTATACTGTTCATCACTTAAAAGACCATATGCATCATATACCCATGTAAATTCTCCACCATCTGTTGTCTCATCTGCGTCATTTTCATCTGTCGATGAAGTGGCAGACGTATCTGTGGCTGCAAAGGAAACCGCAGGCAAAATCATTCCCAGACTGATACTGAGCAATAAACCACTTAATAACAATTTTGTTTTTTTCACTCAGATCACCCCTTTCAGACGCAACACTGTAACAATTGCCGCCATTATAAGAGTCAGTGGAATATGATGCTTAAACCAGTACTTGACTGCCAGCGTTTTTCCGACAGGAAGATCCCCTATCAGATGTCCGGTCTGACCATTCATTGCAAAGGAATATGTCTGTCCATTCCATTTTGTATTAAGAAACCATACCGGAAACAGGCCGTATTTTACCTGTCCTTTATTTGTTACAGTAATCTTTTCTTTCTTGGTGGTTACTGTTTCATAGCATTCAACAGAATCCCGGAAGCCTTCCCGCACACTCTGCTCCATCCGCTCATAAACTCTTGCAGTCAGATCATCCGGCTCCTGATCATATTTATCCGCCATATATCCTGAAAGATAGGACAGATTAAATTCCTTGAGATCAGCATAATCATAAGGCTCTATTGCCTCCATCATCGTGTCATCGATTACTTTTGAACCATCAACCGGAATTTTCTGAAACTTCATTTTACCGGCACGTACTACGCGATAATGGCTGGTCTCTGTATATGTATAATCATCATCATCCCATACTCTGCTTCTGGTAGCATCATACTGGAATCTTCCTGCCGTATCCAGATCAAACAGCCAGAACGGTACATAAACCGCCTTTATCTCCTCAATATGATTTTCATTTTTGAACACCCTGGGCAGAAGCGGTTTCTTTTCGTAGTGCTTCTTAAGCGCCTCTATTGCTTCTTTTTTGGATTTTTTAAACGGGATCACATAATCAGGACGATAGGTATCTGCAAATTGCTCCGGCATGATCATCGGATTATCACAGTACGGACAAATAGTTGCACCTGTTGTCTTTTCCGCAAGCACCTCAGCTCCGCAGGACGGACAGCTCCACACCGCCATGTTTGATTTTTCATCTGACTGCCACTGTTCCGGCTCAAATCCCTCCCAGTGAGTCGTCGTATCTTCTTTAACTGTATCCTGCTGCTCTGCAAGCTGTTCCAATTCTTCCAGTGAATATGCGTTTCCACAGTATTCACATTTCATTTTCTGAGATTTACTGTCAAACGCAAGGCCAGCAGAACAATTTGGACATTTGTAATTTACTGTATCCATACATTATTCCTTCCACAATACTTATGGTCTCGGTTTTCCGCATTCCTGACAGAATTTACCGGTGTTTGTTGCTCCACAGCTGCAGGTCCACGGTCCCGCCGGGCGCGGCTGGCCACACTCCTGGCAGAATTTTCCGGTATTGACTGCTCCACAGCTGCAGGTCCATCCTCCTGCTGCCTGAGTCTGCGGCTGCACCGGCTGCATCGGCTGCGTCTGTTGTGTTCCCATCGCAAATAAATTCTGTGCATTCACTCCACCTGCATTTGCTGCCATATTCAGTCCTGCAAATGCCATTGCTGGTCCGGCATTCTGATTGGAAGCTGCCGCCTGCATCGCACTTGCCTGTGCACCGACCATGTGTGCCGCTGCCATTGTCGGATTACGGAATGCAGCATTTCTCTGAAGTTCTTTGATCATTGCTTCATCTTCTTCTGAAGCCTTTACGCTGGATACGCCAAGTGAAACAATGCGGATTCCACGTAAATTGTTCCATTTTTCGGAAAGTACCTGATTCAGTGCATCAGAAAGTTCCTGTGTATGTCCCGGAAGTGCACTGTAACGGATTCCCTGCTCGGAAATTCTGGCAAATGCCGGCTGCAGGGCAGTCATAAGTTCACTCTTTAACTGGCCGTCGATTTCCTCTCTCTCGTAGTCTTCTTCCACATTGCCACATACATTGGTATAAAAAAGAATCGGGTTTGCAATACGATAGCTGTATTCACCAAAGCATTTGATGGAAATGTCGATATCCAGTCCGATGTTTGCATCTACTACACGGAAAGGCACCGGATTCGGTGTACCGTATTTGTTTCCTACAAGTTCTTTGGTATTGACAAAGTATACTCTCTGATCCTTCGGGGCCTCTCCTCCGAATGTGAAACGTTTGCCGATCTGCTGGAACACATTGCGAATCCCCTCTCCCAGATCTCCGCAAAAAACGGACGGCTCTGTAGACATATCATATTTGTATTCTCCCGGCTCTGCACATACATCTACAACCTTACCCTGCTCTACGATCAGCATACACTGTCCGTCATTGACTGCAATTACAGAACCATTTGAAATAATATTCTCTGAGCCGTGTTTGTTGGATGATCTTCCGGATACTTTTTTGTGTGCCTTTGTGATCAGAACATCCGCCGGCATGGCTTCACAGTAAAAATATTCTTTCCACTGGTCAGCCAGTACACCACCTGCTGCCCCTGCTACTGCTTTGATCAGTCCCATACGTAAATACCTCCTTATTATTGGTTATGAAAGTTTATGAATAAACAATCCGCTTCGAAGTTTCGGTTCAAACCAGGTCGACTTCGGCGGCATCAGTTTACTTTCGTCTGCAATCTGCATCAGATCCTCCATCGCAGTCGGGAACATGGCAAACGCCACGCCTCCCGTCGAATCCGCAATCTGTGCTAGTTCGCTCAATTTGCGGCTGCCTCCTACGAAACGGATACGCTGATCCGTGCGAGGGTCTCCAATTCCGAGAATCGGTGAAAGGATTTTTTCCTGAAGGATCGAGACATCAAGCTGTCCTACAATGTCCTTCTTCGCATAGACATCATCCCACGCTTTCAGATGATACCAGTTTCCGCCCACATACATACCCATGCAGTGCTTTTCAACCGGTTTGCACGGAAATCCCGGCATGATCATCAGTTCAAAATTAAATTTCAGACTGGCGATAAACGCATGTTCATCCATACCATGAAGATCCTTTACCACTCGATTATATGCAAGAATCGTGAGCTGATCGTACGGAAATACTACAGAAAGGAAATAATTGAATTCCTCGGTTCCATCATAATCCGGATGCTCCGCACGTCTTTTCAGTCCGACTTTTACTGCAGAAGCAGCTCTGTGATGACCGTCTGCAATGTATATGGAAGGAATCTCTCCAAACTGCTGTGCGATCGTTGCCTTTTCTTTCTCACCGTCAATCACCCATGCCCGGTGTCCGATCCCGTCATCAGCCGTAAAATCGTAGACTGCATCATGTGATGCTTTCCATTCTTCCATCAGGTCAAGAAGTTCCTGCGGATATCTGCATGCCAGAAAGATCGGACCGGTATTTGCATCACAGGTATCTACATGGCGGATACGGTCCTGCTCCTTATCTTCTCTTGTAAGCTCATGTTTCTTTACGACACCATTCATATAGTCATCAATAGAACAGCAGCCAACCAGTCCCGTCTGCGACCTGCCGTTTCTCGTCAGTTCATAAATATAGTAGCACGGTGTCTCATCCTGCTTAAGGATACCGTTTCTTTCCATATTCTGAAGATTTTCTCTTGCCTTGTCATAGACCTTTGCATCATACAGATCGGTCTCATCCGGCAGATCCATCTCCGGGCGGTCTACATGCAAAAATGAATCCGGATTCTTGTCCCCGATCATCTTTGCTTCTTCGCGGGTTACAACATCATACGGAAGTGCCGCTACGGAAGAAGCCTTTTCCGGTATCGGCCGCAATGCTCGAAAAGCCTGAAAAACAGCCATATTTCTAGTCTCCTTTTTGTCTCATCTGTTGTGTAGCAATCTAAAAAATATTGTACCATATCCTCTCTCTCTTTTCAATAAATGCAACTTTTTTCTGGTGCGCTAACTTTTTTTGTTAAAACCTAAAAATTTTTTTGATTTCTATTGCAAAATCACATATTTATGATATGATAGAATCAGCTAGAAAAGAAAAATTATGAGTTCTAAAGATTTTTTTTAAGGAGGTTTTTCTCATGACTGAAGGTTTAAAATGGACCGTCAATCACGTTGCAAAGTCAGACGATAAACATCTCGAATTAATGTCTGAAGAAAACGTGAAAAAAGCCAATGAATTTCACAAAAGTTTCCCACAATACACCGTTACTCCGCTTCAGGATCTCGCCGCTCTGGCATCCTATCTTGGTGTAAAAAGTATCCATTGCAAAGATGAGTCCTACCGTTTCGGACTGAACGCATTCAAGGTTCTCGGTGGTTCCTACGCAATGGGACGTTACATAGCCAAAGAAGTCGGTAAAGACATCAGTGAACTTCCATATGCAGTCCTTTCTTCTGAAGCATTGAGAAAAGAATTCGGACAGGCTACTTTCTTTACCGCAACTGACGGAAATCACGGACGCGGTGTTGCATGGGCAGCCAACCGTCTCGGACAGAAAGCCGTTGTACGTATGCCGAAGGGCACTACCAAAACGCGTTTTGACAACATTGCCAAAGAAGGCGCTACTGTTACAATTGAAGAAGTCAATTATGACGACTGCGTAAGAATGGCCGCTGCTGAAGCCGCAAAGACCGAACACGGTGTCATGGTTCAGGATACCGCATGGGAAGGCTACGAAGAAATTCCTTCCTGGATCATGCAGGGATACGGAACCATGGTCATGGAAGCTGACCAGCAGTTAAAAGAAGCCGGTATTGACCGTCCGACACATGTATTTGTACAGGCCGGTGTTGGTTCCCTCGCCGGAGCTGTTGTCGGATATTTTGCTCACAAATACAAAGAAAATCCACCGGTTATGGTTGTCTGCGAAGCAAGCGCTGCTGACTGCCTGTATCGTTCCGCCATGAAAGAATCCGGCGAACTCGTAAATGTCGGTGGTGATCTTGAAACCATCATGGCCGGTCTCGCATGTGGTGAAGCCAATACGATCGGATGGGATATTCTTCGAAACCATGTTTCCGTATTTGCCTCCTGCCCGGACTGGATGAGTGCCAAAGCAACCAGAATCTATGCAAACCCGCTCGGTAGTGATCCACACATTGTTTCCGGCGAATCCGGTTCTGTTCCGCTTGGTCTGTGCTACACTGCGCTTCATGATGAAGATGCCAAAGACCTGAAAGAAGCACTGAAACTTGACGAAAGCTCAAACGTACTCGTTATCTCCACAGAAGGCGACACCGACCCGGTACGTTATCGTGAGATCGTCTGGGACGGACTTTATGGAATCGATAAATCTTTAAGCAAATAAGCAACTATATATGGGAGGAACTAAAATGGATTACGAAAAAATCAAAGAAGCGGCTCAGAACTATCAGGATGATATGACCAGATTCTTAAGAGCCATCGTCAAAAACCCGGGTGAAAGCTGCGATGAGAGAAAACATATCGAAACCATCGAAGCAGAAATGAAAAAGCTGAACTTCGATGAAGTTACCATCGATCCACAGGGTAACGTTATCGGCTATATGGGTAATGGTGACAAGATTCTTGCATTCGATGCACATATTGATACCGTTGGTATCGGTAACATCGAAAACTGGAACTTTGATCCATACGAAGGATATGAAACAGACGAAGAAATCGGCGGCCGTGGCGTGTCTGACCAGTGCGGTGGTCTCGTATCTGCTGTATACGGTGCAAAGATCATGAAAGACATGAATCTGATCCCGGAGGGATACAAGATCATGGTTGTCGGAACTGTTCAGGAAGAAGACTGCGATGGTCTCTGCTGGCAGTACATCATCAATGAGGACAAAATCCGTCCTGAATTCGTTGTTTCCACAGAACCGACAGATGGCGGTATCTACAGAGGACAGCGTGGACGTATGGAGATCCGTGTTGATGTCAAAGGTGTTTCCTGCCATGGTTCCGCACCGGAGCGTGGTGACAATGCCATCTACAAAATGGCCGACATCCTTCAGGACATACGTTCCCTCAACGAAAACGATGATGCAGACGAGACGGAAATCAAAGGTCTTGTAAAAATGCTCAACCCGAAATACAATCCAGACTGGGAAGAGGCACGTTTCCTTGGACGCGGTACTGTAACTGTATCCCAGATTTTCTATACCTCTCCAAGCCGCTGTGCTGTTGCCGACTCCTGTGCAGTATCACTTGACCGTCGTATGACATTCGGTGAAACATGGGAAAGCTGCCTGGATGAGATCCGCGCACTTCCAAGCGTTAAAAAATACGGAGATGACGTAGTCGTTTCCATGTACAACTATGACCGTCCATCTTACACAGGATGCAAATATGAAATCGAATGCTACTTCCCGACATGGGCTATCCCGAAAGATCACAAAGTAACAAAAGCATTCGAAGACGCTTACAAACACCTTTACGGAGAAACACGTCTCGGAAACGCTGAAACAGAGGAAATGAGAAAAGCTCGCCCTCTGACCGACAAATGGACCTTCTCCACTAACGGCGTATCCATCATGGGACGTAACGGAATCCCATGCATCGGATTCGGACCTGGTGCTGAAGCACAGGCACATGCACCGAACGAAAAAACATGGAAAGTAGACCTCGTAAGATGCGCCGCTGTATACGCAGCACTTCCTGATTCTTATTGCAAGTAATCTTTTCCTGCTACAGGCAGGAAAGAATAAAACTACAAAGAACGAGCTTCTTTGAACTACGCAAAGGGAGCGAAGCCCCGCTCCCTCTGCACACCCTTGGGGCTAAAACCACAATAGTAATACACAGTCAAATATGAAAATTACTGACTTTGCTCTGTTGGTATGACATAAGTCATAGATAAGCTTAGGATGGATAAATCTTAAGGTTAAGTCATCTATACTATTTTAGTGATTTTTGCCGTCAGATAAATGAATATAAAAAAGGAACAACAACCTCAGAAATGGGCTGAGCAAGGTGTTATATCTTCTTCTGTTCAGTGTGTCGAATAAATATTTCATGAGGAGATGATCTGAGACGGCCGGTACTTAGTGACCGTATTCTGGTCACTTATGTACCGCTGCCAGTCGAAGTGAGTGCAAACGCATCTCCGACGAAATATTTCATTCAGACACACGTCAGAGAAATATAATCTTACTCAAACATTTCTCACATAAAAGGAGAAAAAAATGAAAACTTTACAGGATTACATCGACAAGCTCAACAAACTCAACTTCAAAGAAATGTACAACAACGACTTCTTCTGGACCTGGGACAAAACAGACGACGAACTGGAAGCAGTCTTCACCGTTGCTGATGCTCTCCGTTTCATGAGAGAACACAACATCTCCACAAAAGTATTCGAAAGCGGTCTCGGAATTTCTATTTTCCGTGATAACTCCACACGTACACGTTTTTCTTTCGCTTCTGCATGTAACCTTCTTGGTCTGGAAGTGCAGGATCTTGATGAGAAAAAGTCCCAGATCGCACATGGCGAAACCGTACGTGAAACAGCAAATATGGTATCCTTCATGGCTGATGTAATCGGTATCCGTGATGACATGTACATCGGCAAAGGCCACACATACCAGAAAGAATTTATGGATGCAGTAACCGAAGGAAACAACGACGGAATCCTTGAACAGAGACCGACTCTCGTAAACCTTCAGTGCGACGTTGACCATCCGACACAGTGTATGGCAGATATGCTTCACATCATTCATGAATTCGGCGGTGTTGAGAACCTCAAAGGCAAAAAACTTGCCATGACATGGGCTTACTCCCCATCCTACGGTAAACCACTCTCCGTTCCGCAGGGTGTAATCGGTCTGATGACACGTTTCGGTATGGACGTTGTTCTTGCTCATCCGGAAGGATATGACGTAATGCCGGAAGTTGAAGAAATCGCAAAGAAAAACGCTGCTACTACCGGCGGTTCCTTCACAAAGACAAACAGTATGGAAGAAGCATTCAAAGATGCTGATATCGTATATCCAAAGAGCTGGGCTCCATTCGCAGCTATGGAAAAACGTACAAATCTGTACGCTGAAGGTGATTTCGACGGAATCGACAAACTCGAAAAAGAACTTCTTGCTCAGAACGCAGAGCATAAAGACTGGGCATGCACAGAAGAACTTATGAAGACAACAAAAGACGGTAAAGCTCTGTATCTCCACTGCCTGCCGGCAGACATCACAGGTGTAAGCTGTGAGACAGGTGAAGTTGACGGATCCGTATTTGACCGTTACAGAATCCCGCTTTACAAAGAAGCAAGCTTCAAACCATACATCATCGCAGCTATGATCCTTCTGGCTAAATTCGAAAATCCACAGGATATCCTGAAAAAGCTGGAAGTAAAAGCTGCACCTAGAATTTTCGAATAATCTTTTTGATAAGGGTTTTTACAATGTATAAAAGAAAACGAATCGTTATCGCCCTTGGGGGAAATGCACTGGGCAATACACTTCCGGAGCAGATGCAGGCGGTCAAAACTACCGCCCGCGCTCTGTGCGATCTGATAGAAGAAGGTCATCAGGTCGTTGTCGTACATGGCAACGGTCCGCAGGTCGGCATGATCAACAATGCAATGGCAGCGCTTTCCAGAGAAGATAAAAATCAGCCGAATACACCTCTCTCCGTCTGTGTTGCTATGAGTCAGGCATACATCGGCTATGATCTGCAGAATGCACTTCGCGAAGAACTCCGCAAACGTGGATTCATGCGCACTCCGGTCGTTACCGTTGTGACACAGGTACGTGTAGATGCAAATGACCCTGCTTTTCAGAATCCCAGCAAACCAATTGGGCATTTTATGACAAAAGAACAGGCTGAACATGCAGAAACAGCATACGGCTATATCATGAAAGAAGATGCCGGCCGCGGCTACCGCCGTGTTGTCGCATCTCCAAAGCCAGTCGAGATCGTTGAACAGGATGCCATCAACAGCCTTGTAGATGCAAACAAAATCGTCATCTGCTGCGGCGGTGGCGGAATCCCTGTCACGCTGCAGGGTGATCACCTGAAAGGTGCTTCTGCCGTAATTGATAAGGATTTTGCCAGTTGTCTGCTTGCAAAAGAGTTGGATGCAGATATGCTGATCATCCTTACCGCTGTCGAAAAAGTTGCTGTCAACTTCGGCAAAGAAAACGAGAAATGGCTGGACGAAATGACTGTCGCAGAAGCACAGAAATATGTGGATGAGGGACAGTTTGCTCCCGGCTCCATGCTTCCTAAAGTACAGGCAGCTATGGACTTTGCAGCATCCGATGCTGAACGCACTGCCATGATCACGCTTCTCGAAAAAGCAAAAGACGGAATCCTCGGCAAAACAGGGACCCGTATCCATATGTAATATATGCAAATGACAAAAGGAGTATAATTCCGTTCATCTGATCGGGTTATACTCCTTTTATAATACACATTCTCTTACTTTTTCTCTTCTCTCAATTCCGGCAAAATCGTCAAAAGCATGGTAAAAAAGCAGGCGCATCCGCCAACCAGATTTGAGATTGGTTCTGCCCAGAACACACCATCTACACCAAATCCATTAACCTTCGGCAACAATATTGTCAAAGGCACCACAATGATCACCTTTCGGAAAATCGAAAAAAATGTTGCTCTTTTTGCCTTTCCAAGTGCTACAAATACAGCCTGCCCGGTAAACTGCAATGCCATAAAACAAAATCCAAAGAAATAAATGTGCAGCGCAGGTACTCCTTTTTCCAGAAGTACCGGATCACTGTTAAACAATCTGATAAAAAATCCCGGTGCAATCTTTATGATTCCCCACACAAACAATGCATAAGTAAAACATACGACCGTTACAAATTTGATTGCCTGTTTTACCTTTCCAAAAGCTTTTTCTCCGTAATTAAAACTCATAACCGGTGATGCACCATTTGTCAGACCATGTACCATCATCGTCGCAATATCACGCACGGAATTCAATACCGTCATAACACCTACATAAATATCTCCGCCATACATATGGAGCGTTGAATTACAGAAAATCTGTACCAGTCCATTTGTAAACTGCATCATAAATCCGGAAACTCCAAGCGCCATGATATCTTTTACACGCTTCCATTCAACTTTCATGGTCGCCCGGTTCAGCCGAAGCGTCACTCTCTTTCCTGTCAGAAATCTTAATACCCAGATTCCGGAACATATCTGCGAAAGAATCGTTGCAAGTGCAGCTCCTTTCACACCCATATGCATTCCGAATATAAATAACGGGTCCAGAATGATATTCAAAATTGCACCGATCAGTACGGTCATCATTCCCATATTTCCGAATTCCTGACAGTTAATAAACGGATTCAGTCCCAGCGAAATCATGACAAACGGCGTTCCAATCAGATAAATCTTTATATAATCACCCGCATACGAAAATGTCACATCACTTGCGCCAAATGCATACAAGATTGGCTTATAAAATAAATAGCTTACCGCCATCAGAATCATACTAGAGATCAAAAGCATAGAAAACGTATTTCCCATTAATTTTTCCGCCTCTTCATGATTTCCACGCCCCAGTTCCATTGCACAGAGCGGACTGCCGCCATTTCCAAACAGATATGTAAATGCCGTAATCATCGTGATCACCGGAAAGCAAATTCCCACGCCGGTCAGTGCCGTTGCACCGGCTCCCGGAATCCTTCCTATATACATACGGTCAACAATGTTGTACAGCAGATTTAAAAGCTGCGTCAATGTCATCGGAAGCGATACTTCAATAATGTTTCGGTAAACATTTCCTTTCGAAAAATCCGTCTGATGGACTTTCATTTTTTAGTCTCACCCTCTTTGTTATGTTACCATATATCACATTTCATTTTATTCTGTATATTATAGCACGCTCCTCTTTTTGTATCCAGTTATTCTTCTGTGCTCATTAAAATCTCTCCTTTCCCTCCTGGCTTTCAACATAATCCCACTGTTTTTTCATTTCTTTTTGTCATAAAACCACATTTTAAATGATTTAAAATCCACAAAAATACATAATTATCTCTTGTTTTTCACATCCAAAAACGGTATAATAGATTTAGTTTAGAATGATTTTTATATTCCAGAGTGAATAGATGGAGGTATTATGGCTGAAAATTATAATGGTATGGCAGTGGGGATTTTTGAACTTGACAGTTTTGCTGCCTGCTTCGTAGCACTTGACGCTGCTTCCAAAGCAGCAAATGTAAGAATCCAGAACATCGAACGTAACCGTCTTGGTGCAGGTGCATGTGTTAAAATGCGTGGTTCCGTTTCTGATGTAACAGCAGCTATGGAAGCTGCCATCCGCACCGCAGAACCAATTGCAAAAGTAGTTTCTCATACAGTGATCGCATCCCCGGCACACGACACAGAACCGGCTATGTACATGACTGCAAACAAGTAATACCGAATCAAAATACGAATACATACTTAAAGCGAGGATTATACAATGAGATATGGAGCATTTGGATTAGTAGAAGTGGTCGGAAGCAGCAACGCTATCATCGTAACCGACCAGATGCTGAAAACAGCCGATGTGTCTTTTCTTACACGAAACGGCAAATGCGGCGGACACGAAACAGTTTTTGTGACAGGTGATGTTTCTGCAGTTACTGCAGCCGTACAGGCAGTCAAAGAAAACCCTCCGTGTGATGTCTGCTTCGCGGCAGTGATTTCCAATCCTTCTGAAGAAACAGTTCGTCTTGCTGAAGAAGACGCACAGAAACACGGATTTATGAAGAAAACTAATACAAAGAAATAATACTACTGATATTTTTTAATTATGATACACGATTATTTAAAAAGGAATAAAGTATGTATCCAGAATTCTTGGAACATACTCTATTCCTTTTTTTGCATGGTCATCTTTTATTCTGCACCACTAACCCACTGTCGCAGCATTCCTGTCAAACGAAATCACAACGGTACATCTACATCCTGCTGTTCCCTCTCATCGCTTATTTTAAGATATGTCACATCTTCAGGATATCTTTTTATGATCTGTTTGCCTCCTTTATCACCGGTAATTTCCATCAGTTTTCTATAATATTTCTTAGAAAAAATACACGGATTTCCTGTTTTTTCGCCCCAAACGGTGCATGCCATTCCCTTGTTTTCGCTCTGAAACGCGTCATACAGTGCAATTATTGTTTCCGCCGTAAGCCATGGCTGATCGGATACCGTAAAGAGACATGCATCCGCGTCTTTTGCGATTTCCAGTCCGATCTGCATAGATGAGGCAATTCCTCTTTCCGGCTTTGGATTAAACAAAACTTCTGCGCCAGTCTCTTTTACTATATCTATAATCTCCGAATACTGCGGCTGTGTTACCACCACGATCCGGCTGTCCGGTATTCTTTCTGCTGCTTTCTGAAGCAGTCTTAAAGTACGCTGATACATGGGCACTCCGTCAACCTCATACATCAGTTTATTAGAACCGAAGCGTCGGCTGTTTCCAGCTGCCAGCATAATAAGTGCCAATTTAACTCTCTTAGATGGCATCTGAGCTGCTCTCTTACGCTCTGTTTCAGACTTACCGCAGATATAATATTCTTTCTCTCTCAGGCTTCCCCAGACTGCATGGATACCCTGTTCTTCCAGCCTGTCAGCAATACTCTCTGCTGCCTGAGATTTCCCCGGGATATCTGCTTTATTCAGCAGTACACGGTATTCTCGTCCATACACACATTTTCGAAGAGCTTCTGTGGATAATACAACCCTTACAATATCTTCTTCTGTAACCTTCTCTTCTGCCTCTTTTCCAAGAAAATCCGCAACACGATTCGATCTGTGGCAGACTTTACATATTGGTTCACCAACCGCATCAAGTCCGGCCACCGCAATCACCAGATCTGTCTGTCCCCAGATAACAGGTTCCCAGCTTGCCGGTACTTTCAACGGATATCTTTTTGCACCATCTGCTTCGATCAGAATCACATCCGCCAGAGCTGTAATTTCTTTCATCTTTTCTTCCGACAAAGCACTGATCTTACATTTTTCTCTGTCCAGAGCAGCTGCGATCGTGTATCCATGTTCTTCCAGATTATGCTTTATACTTATAATATCCCCATCCTCGGCAAACGGCCGATCCGGCTCATATGCCATGTGTGTAGTTGTGGTTATAAGCACCTTTTTGCCCACGGCCGTCAGCTCTTCCATTATCCGGAAAATCAGGCTTGTCTTCCCTCCTCCACCAACGACCGAAAGCACCGGATATCTGTCTGTATCTATATCCAGTGCTTTCAGGATGGAGTCCGTCCGTATCACGGCAGTACTCCTTCTGACAGTAAAATCTCAACTACACTTCCGGCAATGCAGCGCGCTTTATCTGAAATCGTGTCACAATTTTTCTTCTGTTCTTTACGTGGATCAATATCCGCGATCTTCATTCCTTCCGGCACCACAAATCCATCCCGGATGATACCCCTCAGTACACCGGTCAGTGATGCATATACCGGTGTTTCATCCACCATGGCAATGATCTGGTCTTTTTCCACAATATCACCGATTTCTGAATAATTGTGTACCATACCGGCAGCCGGTGAGTGGATCACACGCTCTTTTCCATATCCGGCAATAATCCCCGGAATTCCAGTATTCGGTACTGCCGTGCCTTTCTCTATCACTCTTCCGAGGTTATGACCACGCTGAGTTTCTACTACATAATCAACATCCGTGCGTGCTGTAAATCCAGGTCCAAGCCCGATCGTAAGCGGTGCCATTGCTCTTGTCGTCCCGAGATTTTTTTTTGCAAGGATTGCATCGATCAGCGCATCCGGTTTTAATTCAGAAACTGCATCTACATTCTCATCAACCAGAATCGGAATTTCTTTTTTATCCCATACTTTCCGGCACTCCGAAACGTCTTTGATAAGTCGACCGGTAACACCCTCAACACTCGATGTTCCGTCATAGACTGCTTCGCCAAAAGAAACACGCCGCCGTATCGCACTCGGCTTCGCACATTCCATCACCAGCACCTGATACCCGCATTTATATAGTCTGTGGATTACTCCGCTTGCAAGATCCCCGCCGCCACGTACGATCAATGTTGTTTTATGTTTCATCTCAGCTGTCATTCCTTTCATGCATCACTTTTTCTACCGCGTTGACAATATTCTGGTATCCCGTACAGCGGCAGAGATTTCCGGACATTTTTTTCTTGATTTCTTCTCTGGTCAGTTCTTTTCCCTGCTCCAGAAGAACCGTTGCCGACATAATAAAACCTGGTGTACAGAATCCGCACTGCACCGCCCCCTCTTCAATAAAAGCTTCCTGAATCCGTGTCAGCTCACCGTTTTTTTCCAGGCCTTCCAGTGTGCGGATGTTTTTGCCCTCCGCCCAGACCGCCAGATAAATACAGGAATCAATGGTTTCACCATCGATGATCACGGTACAGGCGCCACACTCTCCGACTTCACAGCCTCTCTTTACAGAGGTCAGCCCGAGGTGATTACGAAGCATATCCAAAAGAGATTCTCTCGGATCAACATACTCTGCCACTTCTTCTCCATTTACCACGCACTGAACAAGTATTTTTTCTTTTTTCATGCTTCTTCACCTCCCTTACAGGTATCCTCTCCGGCAAGCTCTGCTGTACGAATCAGCGCTCTTTTTGCAATTTCTCCGCCAATCTGAAGGCGGAAATCTCTCGAAGCTCTCCAGGAATCTCTCGGATGAATTTCACCTCGAACGCTTTCTTCCAGTTCCTGATAAAGACCCTCATCCAAAGTCCTGCCTTTCAGCTTTTCTTCCGTCTCCACACATCTGTACGGAACCGGTGCTGCCACGCCAAAGGTAATGCGTACATCTTCCAGAATGTTTTTTGCTGTGTCAATTTTGCTGACCACACTGCAGCTCAACGTTGCAATATCCATTGCATTTCGCATCGAATATTTAATATAGTGTCCGTGATATCCTGCATATTCTTTTTTTGGGATCACCACATGGGTAAGTACCTCGCCCGGATGCAGGTCCACGCGTCCCGGTCCCAGATAAAATTCCCGTACCGGTGCAATCCTGCCTCCGTCTTCATTTGCAATATGCAGAAGTGAATTGTAGGAAAAAACCGTTGGTACACTGTCCGCACTGACCGCTCCATTACAGATATTTCCACCAATCGTACCTATATTTCGAATCTGCGGACCGCCAACCTGGTCAACTGCTTCTCCCAGAACCGGAATGTATTTCTGTATGATCGGATCCGCTGTAATATGTGAAAATACAGTTCCTGCGCCAATCAGAATATCGCCGTCCTCGTTCCTTGTAATACCTTTAATTTCCTCAACATCCCGGATGGATACCAGAGAAGTACCTGCCATTCTGCCCTCACGGATCTTGATCAGGACGTCACTGCCACCTGATATAATTCTGGCATCCGGGTGTTCTTTCAGAAGCGAGACTGCCTCTGATACGGTTTTTGCATTATAGTATTTCTCAATATCATACATAATCTGCGCCCCCTCTCAGATAAGTCCTGCTTTTTTGAATCCGTCGATCAGACGCTGTGGTGTCAGCGGATTTTCATTAAATGCAACACCGGTTGCATGAAGCACTGCGTTACGAATCGCCGGTGCACTCGGAATTGCCGGCGGTTCTCCAAGAGCTTTGTTTCCATATGGACCCATCGGATCATCCATTTCCACAAAATCGGCTTTGATGTCCGGCGTATCCAGCATCGTCATCAGTTTATAGTCCAGAAGATTACCATTTAAAGGTCTTCCTGTCTTTTCGTCAAGAATCAGCTGCTCACTGATACCATAGCCCATACCCATCGACATACCACCATGTACCTGCATTTCGGCAAGCTGTGGATTCAGAAGTTTCCCGCTGTCATGTACATTGATGATATGAAGAATTTTTATCTTTCCAAGCTTTATGTCGACTTCAACTTCAGCAAAGCAACAACCGGTTGCAATTGTGTTTTTCTTTACCTGCTCAGATACTTCAGCTGTCAGAACAGATGAATTTGTCAGACTGTAGTAACTCTCTTCTGCCAGTGCAGCAAGTGAAATTGCCTGCTCTTCGCCTGCCCAGATCCAGTTGTCACGAAGACTTAGTTCTCTGGTATCTACCTCAGGCAGTAAAGTCTTTGCATAAGCCAGAATCTTGTCTCTTAAAATTTCTGCACAGTGTTTCACTGCGGTTCCGGTTACAAAAGACTGTCTGGAAGCATAGGCTCCCGTATCAAACGGGGATACGTCCGTATCCTGCACAGTCTGGATGTGTACATGAGCCATATCTGTATGAAGTGTTTCTGCAACCATCTGTGAAAATACAGTATCCGCTCCCTGTCCGATCTCCGTTGCACCAAGCTGAAGCTGCACACTGCCATCCTGATTCAGTGAAAGACGTGCCCCTGCGATTTCCAGTGAAATCGGCCATACGCCGGTTTTATACGAAAACAGAGCCATACCTACCCCTCTGCGTACCGCTCCTGTCTGCTTTGCATATTTTTTTCTTTTTTCATCCCAATGGATATATTCTGCACCCTTTTTCAAACATTCAAAAATACCGTTCGTATTTGCAGCGATCGGTTTCAGATAACGGTCTTCATAATATCCTTCAATTAAGTTTTTCCTGCGGAATTCCAGTGGATCCATGTGGATTGCCTCTGCCACATCATCCATAAAGCACTCTATTGCGAAGCATACCTGCGGAATGCCGTAACCTCGCATTGCACCGCCTACCGGTGTGTTGGTATAGATCGTATAAGCCTCTCCGCGGATATTAGGACAGGCATATTGCAGTCTCCATGAAGTCAGACCGTTTGCTGCGATCGCATGACCGTGTGATGCATAAGCGCCCTGATTGGAATAAGAGTGCATATCCTTTGCAACAAGCTTTCCTTCTTTATCCACGCCTGCGGCAAGATCAAATTCAATAGCATGACGGGTTCTCGTATTGCAGAAAGTTTCTTCTCTGCTGATATCCAGTTTGACCGGTCTGCCGCCCACCTGCGTTGTCAGGAAAGCATTCAGTGGTTCATATAAGACATCCTGCTTATTTCCGAATCCACCTCCGATATATGGCTTGATCACACGGACATTGCCCCACGGGATTCCCAGCGCCTGACCAATGACACGACGCACGATATGCGGAATCTGCGTAGATGTCACAACCACGATCCGTCCTTTTTCCATATAGGCATACGAAATCGGGTTTTCGATATGACAATGCTGTACAATGGGAGTCTTATATGTGCCTTTTACCACCGTTTCAGCTTCTTCCATACCTTTATCGACATCTCCGATAAAATAATTTGAACGGGCAAGTACGTTATCTTTTTTATCGAAATGAATCGGCGGTTTGCTTCCATACATGGATTTACGCGGATGAATCACAACCGGATATTCCTCATATTCTACTTTGATCTTTTTCAACGCTCTGGATGCAATAATTTCATCCTCCGCAACAACCGCTGCAATATCATCTCCATAATAGCGCACACGACCGGTCAGCAGATTCCTGTCTGCCACATCCTGATGTGCCGGTTCCACAGACCATGGATGTCCCGGTGTCGGATAGCAATGATCCGGGACATCATGGAACGTCACAACCTTCACCACCCCTTCCATGATCTCGGCCTCACTTGTATCAATAGATTTTACGATTCCATTTCCAATTGTTGCATGCAGCACTTTCGCCACCAGACATTTTTTCGGAAGTAGATCTTCTGTAAATTTTGCTCTTCCGGTGACTTTCTCATATGCGTCTACACGCGGAACACTTTTTCCAATCATGATTACTCACCTTCTTCATAAAATTTTCTCAATAAAATCTTTTGAATAGAAAAAAGAACTTACCTGTTAAAATACTTCTGTCATTTTATTTCTGTATATATTCCGCGCAGATCATAAATTGCATGCTGTGGACATTTCACCGCGCACATTCCACAGCTTAAACACAGTTCTTCATTGATCACGGCATGATTCTCTGTAATCTGAATGGCACTTGCCGTACAGGTCTTTTCGCAGATACCGCAGCCGATACAGCTTACTTCACACTGTTTCTTTGCCGCTGCTCCTTTGCTCTTATTGGAGCATTTTACAACAATATAGTTTGCACATTCATGAATGTGAATAATCTCCTGCGGACAGACCTTTGCGCATTTCCCGCAGGCAATACATTTCTCTTCATCCACTTCTGCCACGCCATATTCATTTAGAAAAATCGCCCCGAATTTACATTCCTGTATGCAGGCGCCACAGCCGATACAGCCATCAGCGCATCCCTGTCCGTCTTTTGCCGTCCGACACCCACCATTACACGCCACAAGGGCTGCACGGTATGGAAATCTTTTTTTCACAGCCATATCACCTCTTCCTTTCGTATGGTGTATCTGTAAGCGGCAGACTGTATCTCCGTATTCCGTCATAGCGGAAATATGCGTCTGCAATCGCCGGTGCTGTAGGAATCGACGTGATTTCTCCGATACCGATTGCACCGCACGCTACATTTAATCCCGGTTTATCTACAACAATTGCTTTGATCTTCGGAACTTCATGAGCGCGGAACAATCCAAGTGAACCATATTTTTGAATCGGCCTGCAGTTTTCGTCAATCGGATATTTTTCTCTGAGTGCATATCCCATCGACATTACAACACCGCCTTCAATCTGCCCTTCGCAGGACAACGGATTGACTGCCTTGCCGACATCATGTGCCGCGACAATGTGTTCCATCTTACCGGTCTTTTTATTCAGTATACACATCTGCGTTGCATATCCATATGCCACATGAGAGACCGGATTCGGCACATTAGCACCAAGTGGATCCGTCTTTGCCAGATATTCTCCGTAATAAACGATTCCCCTCATATCTTTCAGACTTTTTCCTGTTTTTCTGTCTTCCATCAGCTTTTCACAGGCTCTCCGGCATGCTTCTCCGGTGATCAGTGTCTGTCTCGAGCCGGACGTCGTACCGGAATCCGGTGCAATCCAGGTGTTGCTTCTTTCGTATACAATATCCTCATGTTTCAGATCTGTATTGGTCACAACCATCTGTACAAGAACGGTACCGAGTCCTTGTCCGATGCAGGATGCTCCGGAATAGATATGCAGTTTCTCATCGTCTTCCACGATCAGCTTCACACGTCCGGTATCCGGGATGCCAACACCGACACCGGCATTTTTCATTGCACATCCGATTCCGACCGGTTTGCCCTCTGCCAGAGCAGTCTCATAATCCTCCCGAACCGCCTCCAGTGTCTCAATAAGACCTGTAGACTCATCTACAATCTGACCATTCGGAAGTACTTCTCCCGGACGTATTGCATTGCGGTAACGGATTTCCCACGGTGTGATTCCTACTCTATCTGCCATCATATTCAGAAGTGTTTCTGTTGCAAAACAGGTCTGGGTAACACCAAATCCACGAAAAGCACCCGCCGGGGGATTATTCGTATAATAAGCAGTTCCTTCAATTTCAAAATTTTCATAATGATATGGTCCTGCCGCATGCGTGCAGGCACGTTCGAGCACCGGTCCGCCAAGAGATGCATATGCTCCGGTATCAGAAACTACAGTAGCTTTTACTCCCATAATATTTCCATGTTCATCACATCCCATTGTCATATCCATATAGAACGGATGACGTTTCGGATGCACCAGAAGGGACTCTGCCCTGGTCAGTTTTACTTTGACCGGTTTTTTTGTCACATAAGTAAGAAGTGCTGCCAGATGCTGAACCGTCATATCTTCTTTTCCACCGAATCCGCCTCCGACCAGTGCATTCTGCACTTTTACTTTATCTGTTCCAAGTACAAGGGAACATTCATGCAGTGTCTGGTGTGCCGACTGGTCTGTCGAATAAATAAATACATCCCCATCCTCATCATAAAATGCAACCGCGCATTCCGGTTCCAGAAAAGCATGTTCCGTCCACGGTGTCTCAAAGTGATGCGAGATCACATATTTGGAATTCTGAATTGCTTCTTCTGCGTTTCCACGGCTGATATGTTTATGCGCGCAGATATTGTTTTCCTCTTCGTCAAACACCTTGTGTGCGTCCGGTGCAGCTGCCTCTTCAATCGTGTGTACAGGTGGCAGTACTTCGTATTCTACTTTTATCAGTTTCTTTGCTTTTTCCGCTGTTTCCCTGTCCTTCGCGGCAACCAGCGCGATCGCATCTCCCAGATAATGTGTAAGTCCTCCGACAGGTATCAGGGTATACTGGTCATGTTTCAGATGGCCAATCTTGTTTTCTCCCGGTATATCCCCGGCAGTCACAACTGCTTCTACACCCTCAAGTGCTCTGGCTTTGGACGTATCGATTGAAAGTACTCTGGCACGTGCATACTGACTTCGAAGTGCCGTTCCATAAAGCATTCCATCAAGATAAAAATCATCCGGGTATCTGCCTGTTCCAAGCACTTTTTCCTCTACGTCGATCCTCGACACACGGTTTCCGATTGCCCAGTTCTGGTCTCCGTCATCCGGAAGTACTCCTGCATCCAGAATCTTTGCTGCAAGCCGAACCGCATCCATGATCTTTACATAACCGGTACAGCGGCAGTAGTTATTTCGCAGGGCATATCTGATTTCATCATCGGAAGGTGTTTTATTTACATCCAGAAGCGCCTTTGTACACATCACCATTCCCGGGATGCAGAAGCCACACTGTACAGCCCCCGCCTTTCCGTATGCATAAGTATAAACCTGTTCTTCCCATTCCGTCAGACCTTCCACCGTGATCACTTCCCTGCCATCCAGTGAATCCGTATCCGGAACACATGCCTTGCAGGTCTTTCCGTCAATGATCACGGTACAGGCTCCACATGCCCCTTCACTACATCCATCCTTCACTGAAGTCAGATGAAGTTCATCCCGCAGAAATCGTAGCAGTTTTTGATTTTTTTCAGTCTGAACAGTCCTGCCGTTCACCTTAAATGTTACCATAGCGGCTCTCCTTTTCACTACTTATATGATATCTGCGGATTTTTGCAGTATGCATTTTCCTGATATCACATAAGCAGATATGTATAATCGTCAATCACAGTACACATCAGTTTGCCGAGATCCTCATTAAGAATTTCTGCCGGCTGGTCGGCCTTGACTTTCTCCAGTCTGTCTCCGATACGTACCAGTACCTCTTTTGTTCCGGCATCAAGTACAGTAAATCCGTTATTTGTACTGTCTTTCATGTCTTCTTCCGTTGCAAACAATGTAAATTTGTCTTTATACGGTGCACCTGCATACTGACAGAAGGAACGACAGTTTCCACATTCGTTGCACATATAATCTATGTGAAGAATCTGCAAAAGTTCCATCTCCGGCACTTCGATCAGCACATTTGCACGGTTTGGACATACGTCTGCACAGTTTCCACAGACACGTTTATGTCTGGTAAATTCTTTTACTTTCGGTGCATCTTTTTTCTTCAGGCAGTCAAGAAGAGGTGATTTTTCTTCAGTTTGTTTACCTGCCGCTTTTTTGACTGTTTTTTGATAATGTGCATCTGTAAGTGAATCCGTGGCAAGTTTTTTCAGTTCTTCTACCTGAACCTTCCCGTCTTTTTCGATTTCACAGGTATCTGCTTTCTCGGCAATACGCGTCAGCCATTTGTACCCGCCCGGTTTCAGAAGTACCGTCGCCACTGTAACCGGCCAGATGCCGCAACCCACGATCTGATCAATGTTTTTCTGATCCGCCCCTCCCGAGAAAGACATTGGAAGTTTTCCGTCAAAAGATTCCGCCAGACGAGCCGCAACTGAAATAGAAAGCGGAAACAACGCCTTGCCGGACATATACATTTCTTCTCCCGGAAGTTCCTGGCGCTTAATATCAACCGGAAATGTATTGGTCAGTTTCACCCCGAAAGAAAGTCCTTCCTGTGCAGCAGTTTCCATCAGACGTTTCAGCATCGGCACCGCATCTTCATACTGCAGATCATCTTTGAAGTGGAAATCTGTAAATGCCATATAATCATAACCAAGATCATCCATTGCTTTTCTTACAAATTCATAGCCAAGAAGTGTCGGATTGCATTTTACGTAAGTGTTGATATGTTTCTCTTTCAGAAGATATGTCACAATATTTTCAATTTCCTGTGGCGGACATCCGTGCATTGTGGAAAGTGTGATCGAATTGCAGATTTCTGCAGGGATCGCCTCGATATCTTCTTTTGTCACATGTTCAAAAAGACTGATATGCTCCCATAACCACTGTTTACACTCTTTAAAGATGGCTGTATCTCCGGCATCTTTCAGCCCTTCAATAAAATCATCAATCTTTTTGTCTTTGATGCCCTCAAGGTTGTAGCCACAGGACATGTTGAACTGGAATCCGTCCGGATTTCCAAGTCCGAATTCTTTTGCGATCACATGAATAAGTATCCAGCCTTTAATATACTCAGCCATTGCCTGCGGTACATAAAGTTCTGTTGACCATTCGCAGTTGTATGCTTCATCTTCCGCCACGATACACGGCTTTGGAATGCATGCTGAAAGCTCCGGTCCATCCATTTTCTGCACGGTCTTTAATTCAAAGAATCTGGCACCTGCGACATATGCAGCCACAAGATTCTGTGCAAGCTGTGTATGTGGACCCGCTGCCGGTCCCACCGGATTTTCAAGTTTTCTTCCGAATATTTCGATTGTTTTTGACTGATCAGCCACATAAGCTTTCTGAATACCAAACACCTGACCTGTTTTTTTATATTCATTCAAGATCCATTCCGTCAGCTGTCCGAATGGAATGCTTTTCATAATATCACTCATATTGTATCCTCCCTGAATTCCTGAACCGCTTCCCCATCCGTCAGGAAATTAATTATCCGTTGATATCCTCTGAAAGTTCCCCTGCCGCCTGACGGCAGTCTGCCATAATCTTTTTCTCATCACATACCAGCAATTCACGGTCTTTCATCAGAATTTCTCCGTTACATACGGTTGTCTGTACCATACTTCCATTTACCCCAAACAGGAGATGACTGTTGCAATTGGATGCATCCATCGGTGTCAGCGGATCATAATCGATCACGATCACATCGGCAGCGGCTCCCACTTTCAGAATACCAAGAGGTTTCTTAAAATAACGATTCGCAATCTTTGCATTTCCCTCAAACAACATCTGCGGAATTTCACTCCATGCTGCTGTCGGATCACAGAGATGGTGTTTATGCAGAATGTTTGCCACTTTCCAGGACTCCATCATATCATGGGTATATCCGTCTGTACCAAGGCCCGTCAGAATGCCCTTGTGTACCAGTTCCATCGTCGGAGGACATCCACAGGCATTCCCCATATTCGATTCCGGATTGTGCACTACCATTGTATCTGTCTCTTTGATCAGATCCATCTCATGTTCATTGATATAAATACAGTGTCCGAGAAGAGTCTTCGGACCAAGAATATTCCAGTCAGAAAGGCGGTCAACAATACGTTTGCTGTGCTCTTTCAGGCACTGATGCAGATCATAAATCCCCTCTGCTACATGGATGTGATAACCGACACCTTCCGGTTTCAGCTCATTACAGAGAGCCATCGTCTCATCAGAGATTGTAAAAGATGCATGCATTCCCATCATGGCAGCCAGCATATCACTGTCATCTTCACTCGCATGCCGGATGAAGTTTACATTCTCCATCACAGATTCCCGTGATTTTTCCATTCCGTCTCTGTCAGAGATTTCATAGCAGAGACAGGTGCGGACTCCAAGATCTTTTGCCGCTTCTTCGATCATATACAGTGAGCCTTCGATATGTCCAAAACTTGCATGATGGTCAAATACCGTTGTCACACCATTCTTTATAGAATCAATGTATGTCGCATACGCAGAAAGCTTCGTCTGCTCCAGCGTCAGATGACGGTCGATGTTCCACCACATCCCATCCAGAATATCAAGAAAGCCTTTCGGGCTGTATCCGTTGACATTTAATCCTCTCGCAAATGCACTGTAAATATGTTCATGTACATTGATAAAAGCCGGCATAATAACTCCGCCATGTGCATCTATAAATTCCGCATCCGGATATGTGTTTTTTACTTCTTCTGTTGTCCCCACCATGGTTATGGTGTTCCCATCCATTGCTACTGCTCCATTTTCATAAAAAGCGTTGGATTCGTCCCGTGTGATCATTCTTCCGTTTCCAATAATCCGCATATGCGCCCTCCCTGCCTTGTGAAATTTTTCCAATCTGTGATGAAATCTTCCATAAGTTTTCGGTATTTTGTACTATATAATGTAACATATTTTCTATCTTATTTCAACTATATTCGCAAGATTAGTTTGGTGTTCAAATTTTTTTTGTACATTCAATATAAAAACAGCGACGGAGCCCTATCCGCTCCGTCGCTGTTTTTACTATATCATATTTTTTTCCTTCTGAAAAGCTATTTTTGCTCTCCCAGAAGCTTCAGATTTCTCCTGTCTTTTTTCCAAAGGACAGGATCAAGTTCCACAAGATAACCGCATCCATTCCCGATATGCCACTCATAAAATTCTTTTTTAGGAAGTGCATATTTTTCCATGATATTCATGATCGTGCCCCCATGCACAACCAGTGCTGCCTCTGTAATTTCTTCCCGTATACATGCAGTAACCGCTCTCTGAAAACCTTCCTGATTTCGCACTGCACACTCTTCTTTGCTTTCGCCTCCCGGGAAAGCCAGAATTCCATTGCTGTCTATCCATGCCTGATATCTCGGATCACCGGAAAGTTCTTTGTAATTTTTATTTTCAAATTCTCCGAAATTACATTCTGCAAGCTGATCAATGATCCGTACCTTCGGATCATCAAACAGAATTGCCGCTGTCTCAAGGCATCTCTTAAGTGGACTTACAAATACCGCCTGCGGCTTTGGATATGTAAACTTTCTGAGCAGTTTCCTGCCTTCCTCACACAAAGGTTCATCAGTCACACCAATATAACGCTGATGGCGGTTTCCCTCCGTCATGCCATGACGGATCAACCAGATCTTAAGCATCTTTGATCACCGTCCCTATTCCACATACAACTCTCGTCACCTGCGTGCTGTATGCGGCAAGTTTCGTACATACTCTGCCAACTGCTTCACGATATGCCCTATCAAATGCATCAATAGGTACAACGCCATATCCCACTTCATCTGATACAAGAACCACCTGCGGATTGACCCGAATCAGTCGTTCTGCAAGTTCGCTGACATCATTTCCGGTTTGCATCTCTTTTCGGATAAATTCGTGAAAACAAAGGATTCCCTGTGCAGATGCAATCATCTCCCAGTCAGCATCCGCACCGTTTACCCAGACAATCTCCGGGTATATTTTGTTTGCCAGAAGTGTTTTTCCCTGAAACGCTCCCCCTATGATCATCTTCATATTTTAATCCTCACACTTTATAAATCACCATAACGACCGCCAGTACCAAAGGCATCCATGCCTCGCAGAGGCAAAGGAAATAACCCGAAAGATCGCCGGTCGTGCCGCCGAAATATTTCATTGCTTTATGTCTGTAAAACGCAAATACAAGCAGGGCTGTTACAAACATGAAAGCGCCCCATACCGGCTGGATCCAGATCATCACTGTCGCCAGGATCACAAGATATATCACCAGTGTATTTCGCACTTTTTTATCTTCTGCCTTACGCGAAAACTCTGCGACCGTACCACTTGCATTCGCCTTTGGTAACGTGATCACACCAAGTCCTGAAAGACATCTTGAAACCATATAGCCACATGCAAGAAGGTACATTGCCGGCCGGTCGTCTACTTCTGTGATCTGCATCATTGTCCCAAATAATACAAAAAAATATACACATGCCGTAATAACTGCAAATGCACCCGCATGTGAATCTTTGAGAATCTCCAGACGTTTTTCCCTGTCACGCCAGGAACTTAAGGCATCCGAAGTATCCAGAAGTCCGTCAATATGAATTCCACCTGTAAGGATCACCGGCACAAGAACCAGCACCATTGCCGTAAATGAATTTCCGAACCCCAGATATCTGCAGATCCATTCTGCCGCCAGAAGTACAATACCTATCGCCGTTCCGATGAACGGAAAAAAGCAAAGCATATATTTCATATTTTCTTCTGTCCACTCTGCCTGAGGCATCGGAATCTTTGAAAACATGGAAAATGCAATTTTAAAACTGTTCCAGAGACTTTTCATCGGATTTCTGACCTCCTGTCCACATCAGAAGCCTTATATTTTTTTTGGTAAACCGGAATTCCGTAAACGACTTCCACCACTTCATCCGCCATATCTGACAGCTTCTGATTGATCATTCCTAAATATTCCTGATAAAGTTTTGTATCACCCTGGTATTCTGCCGCTTCTGAAAAGATCTCATTTGTTACGATCACAAGATTTTCGGTCTGTTTTTGCAGAAACTCCACACCATCAACTACTGCTTTCACTGTATTTTCGTGTGCACCATTTTCCTGAAACATCTCATTTGCAACAAGATTAGACATACATTCCAAAAGGACCGTAGTTCCTTTCGGAACCGAAGCCCGGGAAAGACCGGTGTAACACTCCAGTGTATCAAATCCTTTGCCCTGACGCATAGCCTGATGACGTTTCACACGCTTCCTGCTCTCTTCGTCAAACGGGTACATAGTTGCTATATAAATGCGCCTGGCATTTCCAAAAGCAACAATACAGTCTTCCGCGAAGGCAGATTTTCCACTGCCACTGCCGCCAGTTACAAGTATCATCATTTTTATACAAGCTCCTCATACTGGTCCACATGGATATCCTCAAATGTACTCATCGATTCATAGACGGCAACTCCCATATCAAGGAACGGGAACAGTGCCACGGCTCCGCTTCCCTCTCCCAGACACATTTCTCCATGAAGTACTGCCTCTTTGCCAAGTGCTTCGAGAAGCAGATGCGCTGCCGGTTCTTTCGAAACATGAGACGCGATCATATAATCTCCCATCTGCGGACAGATACGCTGCGCGATCAGTGCTGCCACACAGGAAATAAATCCATCGATCACGACCGGGACACCAAATGCCGCACCGCCAAGGAACATTCCAGCCATACCGGCAATATCAAATCCCCCGACTTTTGCCAGTACATCAATCGCATCTTCCTGATTCGGCTGATTAATCTCAATTGCTTTTTTGATTGCATGAATCTTACGATTCAGTCCGTCTCCGGAAAGCCCGGCACCACGTCCTGTCATTTCTTCAACCGGACGGTTCAGAAGTACAGATGCCACCGCACTGCTGGTCGTAGTATTACCGATTCCCATTTCTCCCGTTGCCAGAAGTCCATAACCATCTTCTTTCAGACGACGTACCATTTCGATACCTGCCTCCAGTGCCTGTACAGCCTGTTCTCTTGTCATTGCCGGACCTTTGGTCATATTTGCAGTCCCACATGCAACTTTCAGATCTGTCGCAACCTTTGTGTCCACTGCCATACCGATGTCAACCGGAATAACTTTGGTTCCGCACTGTCTGCACATCACGCATGCAGAGGTATCGCCGGAAAGGAAATTTTCTGCGACGATTGCCGTCACTTCCTGTCCTGTCTGGGTAACGCCTTCCTCTACCACGCCATTATCTGCGCACATCGGAACCAGTGCCCTTTTGTTTATATGCATATCCGGATTTCCGGTGATTCCTGCAATCTGAATAACCATTTTTTCCATTTTGCCGAGTGAATGCAGAGGTTTTGCAATGCTGTCCCAGCGTTTCGCCGCAGTCTCCATCGCTCTTTCGTCTAATGGTTTTATTTGAGCAAGAGTTTCTTCCAGTGTCATTTTTCCATCTCCCTGTTATCTCTGTGTATCCTGTAGTATTTATTTACCTGTAGTAAATACAAAAAATTTGCTGAATATGTAATTCAATGCCAGTACTATAAACTGAGTCACAAATTTTCCAATCATATCACTGAATCCCATTTGGGCTACCAGAAGCCAGACTCCTCCGACTTCAATCACCATAGTCAGCAGTCTTGCACTGACAAATTTACAGAAAGGCTGTACATGGTCCCTCAATGTCTCACATTTATCCAGAAATACAAACTTTGAATTTACTACATATGCAAATATAATCGCTGCAATAATAGAAATGATGTTTGCAATATTTAATCCAAGATTGCATTTACGAAGTACATAGAAACATACCAGATTTACCAGTGTCGTACAGCCTCCGAAAAAAATGTATCTGATCACATCATTTTCATAGAATCGCAGAATCAGATTGATAAGTTTTTTCATTATTTTCTCCTCTTACGCATCATCTCTGACAGAACCTGTCACATCTTTATTCCCATGGATGATCTGAGATACAATATATCTCGGACGACGTTTGACTTCTTCATAAATTTTTGCAAGATAATAGCCGATCACTCCGAGGCTCAGCATGATTGCGCTTCCGATCAGAAGTAGCAGCAAAATTGTCGTTGTATAGCCTTCAATTGCATGTCCCCGAAAATATTGTATCAGTGAATAAATAATCATGACAAGCGAACATACAAAACAAATACCTCCGCCAAACGACACAAACTGAAGTGGAGCAGTCGTAAATGCAACAATATTGGTAAATGCATATTTGATCAGCGACCAGGCAGACCACTTTGATTCACCTGCTTCCCGTTCATGCACTTCAAATTCCACATATGCCGTCTTGTATCCTACCCATGACGAAGTTGCACGAAAAAACATATTTCTTTCCGGCAGAGAAAGAATACTGTTTACCACCTTGCGATCCATCATTTTAAAATCAGAGGTATTTTGCATGTCTACTTTTGTTGCTTTGGACATAATCCCATAAAAAAATCCTGCGCACTTTTTATGAAGAAAGCTTTCATTTCCGCGGCTTTTCTTGATGCCTTCAATGACTTCATAGCCTTCTTCCCATTTCCGGTACATCTCAATCAAAGTTTCTGCCGGATGCTGCAGATCACAGTCCATAACAGCCACCACTTCTCCGGTCGCCTGTGCCATTCCGGCAAAAACAGCTGCCTCTTTACCAAAGTTACGTGAAAAATGCACCCCCAGAATATTCGGATCCTTTCCCCCTGCTTTTAGTATTTCTTCCCATGTATGATCTTTAGATCCATCATCCACAAGAACCAGCTCATACGAAATCCCGGCTTCTGCCAGAACCTCATGAAGAACCCTGCATGTTTTTCCAACCATCAGTTCCTCATTATAAGCCGGAAGTACGACAGATAATCTACTCATGTTTCTTTATTTCCTCTTCTCTTTTTGCAAACTAACACCACACAAATGTAGCACAATATCCCCACACACGTCAAGACAAGCCCTGTCTTCAGATATGGAGTATAGTATGTAATACGGATCTCATGACCCCCCTTCGTGAGTTCCAGTGCCATGTACATGGTGTTTGCCTGTTTTAACTCTGTTTTCTGACCATCTACATATGCCTGAAAGCCTTTGCTGTAAGGCAGTGAAATCACAAGGACTTTATCCTTCGATACAGAAATACTGCCTGTAAGTTCATGATTCTTTATCTTGACATCTTTCAGGCTTTCCGTGCCCAGTCTGCTGGTCTGACTCTCTATATTTTTCATCGGCTGGCATACAACTTTCATATCTTTATATGAGTATACACCTGTATTTTCAAAAGTGAGCGTAATGGATTTTTTCCCCTTTTCACTGTAACCGGTATTGCAGAGGAAATCTGATCGACCACTGTATGCATTATATTTGTCTGTAAAAATACTGATCGTCTTGTCAAGGAATTGTCCTGTAACATCAATATATGCCTTCTGACTTTCTTTCCAGTATCTCCACTTACTGTTTTCGTATTGAACTTTTTTCTGCTCGTAGAGCGTCATTTTATTCCATTTCTTATCACTGATCAGCTCACGTGGAGAAAGCGCCTCATAGTCAACGCCTTCTGTAATGAGATATGTTTCACATTCATCCAGCCCGTCGAAAACCAGTTTTGCCTGTGCATTTTCCTTTGTAATGATCAGTTTCCCATCTTTTTCTTTGCAGCCTGAACCTGTCACCAGTTTATACGACACTTCTCTGTCATTAAATTCCGGTGTCGTTTCCGGTACTGCGCTGTCTGCCAGTACCACTCCCTGCAACAGAGCCTGCTGCTTTTCAACAGTCGACATTTTCGCATATTTTTTTTCTGGAATATAGGAATCATAAGTATATCCTATTGGAAGTGCATTTTTGCATTCATATGCGCGATATAATCTATCCTTTTTTTCCGCTTCTGCTGCAAGTGTATCATACCCATACGGCAAATACTCTTCTTCGCCGGCTTTTACTACAAAATATTTTACTGCTGCAAGACGATCCAGAATCGTTCTGCTGTCCAGATTCTCGTAATGATAATCCCATGGTGTATTCAGGTCGACCTCATTAAAAAAGTTCGTGATATCTCCACTTGCTACGCTGAAATAGTAAGAAGTACTGTTTGTACCTGTCTGCATGGAAGAATTTTCATAACTGTGTGTTCCCATCTGGTCATAGCGGTAAATTGATTCATCCCCAGTTTTCAGTACTGCCAGATCCGTTCCTGTTTCCAGTTTGTCCAAAGCTTCTCCCTGATCTGAAAACTCTGAAAGATAGTCTTTTTCGTAAGAATACTGATAATACATATTAAAAAGAATTCCTGCAATCAGGAAGCCACCTGTCATCAACATCAGATTTTTTCTTTTTGTAAATACTGCACCAAATGATAATACAGTAAATGTCGCCAGCACCAGCAAAAGAACTGCTACCAGATTTCTCTGTGTTCTTGCTGCATCCGGCAAAAGCGCCAGTACACAATATCCTATGAGAAAAACAAAAATCGTACGTTTTTCTTTTAATGAAAGCTTAAATAATTCCGGGTACATCTTCACAAAAATGTATGCCATGAGCATGCCATATGCCCATATCCATCGATTGGAAACATACGAGAATCCGTTAAGTACATGTCCCGCAAATGGGAACAGTAAAAAAAGGTTTATCAGAATAAAACCTGCTTTTAACGTTTTGTATTTCTTTTTCTTTGCAAACAATACAAAGCTTCCGGTCATCGAAACTGCCGAAAATCCGGCAACACCCCACTGGATCATGTTCTCGCCAATCAGACAGCTCAGATATTTCTGATAATATACTTTATCATAAAACAAAGGTACATAGTTTTCCGCTTTAAAGCGATCTGTTCCAAATACCGGAAGAATCACCGGAAGCAATATGACTGCCGCGATCAAAACCGCGATTACCGAGTATATCGCAAAAACACTCAGCCATTTTCCGACATTTTTCAGAGAATGGACTCCAAACTGTTCGAAATACCGGAATATAGCATACAAAACCATAAAAATACCCAACATGTAGAAAAAGTAAAAGCTTGATAATCCGGCTACCGCCACCGACCAGATAAACAGATATGGTCTTTCTTTTTTGTATATCTTGTCAATTCCCATAAGAATCAACGGCAGATAGATCATCGGGTTTGAAAAATATGGATGTTTCATGGCAGCATAAATTGTCCAGCCTGCAAAGATATATATCATGCAACCCATAAAAGTCGCCTGTCTGCTGTTTTTGTGATAAAAACAGTATCTGCTGAACGCAATTCCGGCCAGATAGATTCTGAGAAAAATCAGGAATTCATATAAAATCTCTGTTTTGGAAGATGGACAAAATACTGACAGTAACGTCAGCGGATCTCCAATGACATAATAGTGCAGTGTCGTCAGAATATCCGAACCATAGCCAATATGAAGATCCCACATTGGTATCGAAAAACGATGTTCTACAAATATCGTATATAAAATTCCTCTGAGATATCTTCCATAGTATGACAGGGAATTCAGATGCTGCGGCACTCCGTCATGACTCCACACAAGAGACTTTCCATTCAGATAAAATCTCAGATAGAGAAAAAGCGCAATCAATAGAAATACCACTGTATATACAATATAAAATTCCGTATTTTTGCCGTTTGTACTTCTGTTACTTCTTTTGTTTTTCATATTTTTTCTATTTTGTATGTTCATATTTTCTCTTATAAATTTTATGTCATATATAATGCAAAAAGCCGCGGTACAAAAGTACCGCGGCTATATCTCTGAATTATTCCGTCACTGCACGCAGTAAGAATTATTCTTCTTCGCCGTACATTGCTACCAGTTTATTCAGATATGCATATCTAGCTTTTGCTTCAGATTCATTTTTAGCAAACAGTCTTGCAGCTTTTTCAGGATTCTGACGCTGTAAGGAGTTGTAACGAACTTCGCCGTTCAGGAAGTCCATGTAGTTCTCCATATCCGGTGTCTTGGAATCCAGAGCAAACTTCTTGTCTGCTGCCGGGTTGAAGCGGAAGTTGTGCCAGTATCCGCACTTAACTGCCAGTTCTTCTTCTGTCTGAGCTTTTGCCATACCCTTCTTGATACCATGGTTGATACATGGAGCATATGCAATGATCAGAGACGGTCCCGGATAAGCTTCTGCTTCAGCGATTGCTTTAACAGTCTGGTTGAAGTCAGCACCCATAGAGATCTGTGCTACGTATACATAGCCATAGCTCATTGCGATGGAAGCCATATCTTTCTTCTTAGTCTCTTTACCGCCGGCAGCGAACTGAGCGATTGCACCTGTAGGTGTAGATTTAGAGGACTGTCCGCCTGTGTTGGAATAAACCTCTGTATCGAATACCATAACGTTGATGTCACGTCCGCTTGCGAGAACATGGTCAACACCACCGAATCCGATATCGTAAGCCCATCCGTCACCACCGAAGATCCACTGGGATTTCTTGGACAGATAATCTTTCTGAGCAAGGATTTCTTTAGCAGCATCGCATCCGCATGCTTCCAGAGCAGCGATCAGTTTGTCTGTTGCTGCACCGTTTGTTGCACCAACGGAGAATGTATCCAGCCATTCCTGACCAGCTTCTTTAACTGCTTCATCTTTGCCTTCTGCTACAACAGCTTCAACTTTTGCTTTGAGGCCATCACGGATAGCTCTCTGAGCAAGAAGCATACCATAACCGAACTCAGCGTTGTCTTCGAACAGTGAGTTAGCCCATGCAGGACCCTGTCCTTTAGCGTTGGTTGTGTATGGTGTAGACGGTGAAGAGTTACCCCAGATAGAGGAGCATCCTGTAGCATTTGCAATGTACATTCTGTCACCGAACAGCTGTGTGATCAGTTTTGCGTAAGGTGTTTCACCACAACCTGCACATGCTCCGGAGAACTCAAGCAGAGGCTGTTTGAACTGGCTTCCCTTAACAGTTGTTTCTTTGAATTTAGCAACAACTTCTTCTTTGATCGGAAGTTCTCTTCCATAATCGAAGAATTTCTGAAGTCCTGCATTTGCTTCCATGTTTTCCATAGCAAGGGCTTTTGCACCTTTCTTGCCAGGGCATACATTAGCACAGGAACCACATCCTGTACAGTCATAAGCTGATACAGTCATAGTGAATTTGTATTCTTTCATACCTGTCATCGGAAGTGTAGCCATTCCCTCAGGAGCGTTTGCTGCTTCTTCTTCTGTCAGTGCTACCGGACGGATTGCTGCGTGTGGGCAGACATATGCACAACGGTTACACTGGATACAGTTTTCTGGCTGCCATACCGGTACATTTACTGCGATACCACGTTTTTCGTATGCAGCTGTTCCGGACGGTGTAGTACCATCAACATATTCTGTAAATGCGGATACAGGAAGTGTGTTACCTTCCTGTGCATTGATCTTGCACTGGATCTTGTTTACGAAGTCCTGTGCTTCCTGAGCGCCATGAGTTGCATGAGCCATGAAGAGACCTTCATCTTCTGCATCTTTCCAGCTTTCCGGAACTTTAACTTCTACAACCTGTTTTGCACCTGCATCGATAGCTGCCCAGTTCTTCTGAACAACATCGTCACCCTTACGTCCGTAAGTAGCTTTTGCAGCTGCTTTCATCAGTTCGATAGCCTGATCTTCCGGAATGATTCCTGTAAGTTTGAAGAATGCAGACTGAAGGATTGTGTTGATACGTGTTGGTCCCATGCCGGTCTCAATACCGATCTTCACACCGTCGATGGTATAGAATTTGATATTGTGGTTAGCAATGAATGCTTTAACCTGTCCCGGAAGATGTTTTTCAAGACCTTCCATATCCCATGCACAGTTAAGAAGGAATGTACCGCCATCAACAAGCTCCTGAACCATGTTATACTTATTTACATAAGACGGATTATGACATGCAACAAAGTTTGCTTTGTGGATCAGGTACGTAGATTTGATCGGTTTCTTTCCAAAACGAAGGTGAGACATTGTAACACCACCGGATTTCTTGGAGTCATAATCGAAGTAAGCCTGAGCATACATGTCTGTGTTGTCACCGATGATCTTGATAGAGTTCTTGTTAGCACCTACAGTACCGTCAGCTCCAAGGCCCCAGAACTTACAGTTTGTAGTTCCTTCTGGTGTTGTAACAAGTGCAGCACCTGTTTCCAGAGAAAGGTGTGTAACATCATCGTTGATACCGATTGTGAATTTTTCTTTTGTTGTGTTCTCATATACTGCAACGATCTGTGCCGGTGTAGTATCTTTTGAACCAAGACCATAACGTCCTGTAAAGATCTTAACGTCTTTGAACTTGCTGTCTTTTAATGCAGCAACAACGTCAAGGTACAGAGGCTCGCCAAGTGCTCCTGGCTCTTTTGTTCTGTCAAGAACGCTGATCTGTTTAACAGTTTCCGGGATAGCATCGATCAGTGCCTGTGCGCAGAATGGTCTGTAAAGACGAACTTTAACAACACCGACTTTTTTGCCTGCTGCTGCAAGGTAATCGATAGTCTCCTCGATTGTATCGTTTACGGAACCCATAGCGATAATGATGTGCTCAGCATCTTCTGCTCCGTAGTAGTTGAACAGTTTGTAGTCTGTTCCGATCTTTTCATTTACTTTGTCCATGTATTCCTGAACTACTGCCGGAAGAGCATCGTAGAACGGGTTACATGCTTCTCTTGCCTGGAAGAAGATATCCGGGTTCTGAGCAGAACCTCTCTGACATGGATGGTTCGGGTTCAGAGCATGATCACGGAATGCCTGAATTGCTTCCATATCTGCCATATCTTTCAGATCTTCGTAATCCCATGTCTCGATCTTCTGGATCTCGTGAGATGTACGGAAACCATCGAAGAAGTTGATGAACGGAACTTTACCTTTGATTGCTGCAAGATGAGCAACCGGTGTCAGGTCCATAACTTCCTGTACGGATGATTCGCAGAGCATTGCGCATCCAGTCTGACGACAGGCCATAACGTCGGAGTGATCTCCGAAAATGGAAAGTGCGTGAGAAGCAAGTGCACGAGCAGATACATTAATTACGCCCGGAAGCTGCTCACCAGCGATTTTGTAAAGGTTCGGGATCATCAGAAGAAGACCCTGAGATGCAGTGTAAGTAGTTGTCAGGGCACCGGCTGCCAGAGATCCGTGTACTGCACCTGCAGCACCTGCTTCAGACTGCATCTCTGTAACCTGTACTTCCTGTCCAAAGATGTTCTTTCTGCCCTGTGTTGCCCACTCATCTGTTGCTTCCGCCATAACAGATGAAGGAGTGATCGGGTAGATAGCAGCTACATCTGAATATGCATAAGAAGCATGAGCGGCTGCATGGTTACCATCCATGGTTTTCATCTTTCTTGCCATAGTTTGTTTTCCTCCTTAAAGGTATGATGAAAATTATAATTTATTTCAGGCCAGTGAAAGGGCCTAAAAGTCCAATAGTTATTATAGCATAGCCATTTCAGATTGTCCAATCAGGATTGTATATTTTCTGTATCTATTTACATACAAAAAAGTTAGCAACATGCAAGTTTTATGGAGCTTTCAGGCCCTTCTCTTTCCTAATCATGTGTTTTTGTGATTTAAGACTTGCAAATTCCTGACTTTACTGTAAAATGGGAATGAATGGCCAAAACGGTCCGAACCCAAAATGACTGAACGAAACCATAACGAAGAAAAGAGGTACATTATGATTTCAGCAAATAATATTACACTGCGTGTTGGCAAAAAAGCACTTTTTGAAGATGTCAACATCAAATTTACCGAAGGCAACTGCTATGGTCTGATCGGAGCAAACGGTGCCGGTAAATCTACATTTCTTAAAATCCTGTCCGGACAGCTTGAGCCGACCAACGGTGATATCGTCATCACACCGGGTCAGCGTCTTTCTTTCCTGCAGCAGGATCACTTCAAATACGATTCATACAATGTTCTGGATACCGTTATTATGGGAAACGCCCGACTGTATGAGATCATGAAAGAAAAAGAAGCCATCTACGCAAAAGAAGACTTCACTGACGAAGACGGCATCCGCGCCAGCGAACTCGAGGGTGAATTCGCTGAGATGAACGGATGGGAAGCAGAATCTGATGCTGCCACCCTTCTGAACGGACTCGGAATCGAAACCGAACTCCACTACACTCAGATGGCTGACCTGACCGGAAGCCAGAAGGTCAAAGTTCTTCTGGCCCAGGCACTTTTCGGGAATCCGGATATTCTGCTCCTCGATGAGCCGACCAACCATCTGGATCTCCCGGCGATCGAATGGCTGGAAGAATTCCTGATCAACTTTGACAATACCGTCATTGTTGTATCCCATGACCGTTACTTCCTGAACAAAGTCTGCACCCATACCGCAGATATTGATTATGGTAAGATCCAGCTGTATGCCGGAAACTATGACTTCTGGTTCGAATCCAGCCAGCTCCTTATTAAACAGATGAAAGAAGCCAACAAGAAAAAGGAAGAAAAAATCAAAGAACTCCAGGAATTTATTTCCCGATTCAGCGCAAACGCTTCCAAATCCAAGCAGGCGACTTCACGTAAACGTGCTCTGGAAAAAATCCAGCTTGATGATATGCGTCCATCCAGCCGTAAATACCCATACATTGACTTCCGTCCGAACCGCGAGATCGGCAATGAAGTACTTATGGTTGAAAACCTTTCAAAAACCATCGATGGTGTAAAAGTTCTTGACAACATCAGCTTCACACTTGGACATGATGATAAAGTTGCTTTTGTTGGCGCAAACGAGCAGGCAATCACAACCTTCTTCCGTATCCTGATCGGAGAACTTGAACCGGATGAAGGAAATTACAAATGGGGTGTCACAACCTCCCAGGCTTATTTCCCGAAGGATAATACGCAGGAATTCGATAACGATCTGACCATTACTGACTGGCTGACTCAGTACTCCGAGATCAAAGATGCCACTTATGTACGTGGTTTCCTTGGAAGAATGCTCTTTCCGGGCGAAGACGGTATCAAAAAGGTCCGTGTTCTTTCCGGTGGTGAAAAAGTCCGTTGTCTGTTATCCAAGATGATGATCTCCGGAGCAAACATCCTGCTCCTTGATGAGCCGACCAACCATCTGGACATGGAATCGATCACTGCTCTGAATAACGGTCTGATCAAATTCCCGGGAGTCATCCTTTTTGCCTCTCACGATCATCAGTTCGTACAGACAACTGCCAACCGTATCATGGAAATCCTTCCTGACGGAAGACTGATCGACAAGATCACCACTTACGATGAATATCTCGCAAGCGATGAAATGGCGAAAAAGCGTCACGTTTTCCAGGTTAATGAAGAAGACGCTGCTGATAACTAAAACAAGCACGTAAAAGCTCCCGGAGTTTACATATTCCGGGAGCTTTTCTTATGCGTATCGATAATATTTTGTTTAATTTTTCAGTTTATGCTCAATCTTTCATGGTAATATCTGCCAGTTTTCCATTTGTTACCTTGAGCAGAGACTCCAGATTTACTTTCAACGTAAGTCCGATTCTTCCACCACTGACATAGATTTCATCAAAATTTTCTGCCGAAGCATCAAATACAGTCGGATATAATTTTTTCATCCCCAGTGGACTGCAGCCCCCTCTGACATAACCGGTAATCTTGAGAATGTCTTTTACATGAATCATATCTACTGTCTTTTCACTGACCGCTTTTGCTGCCGCCTTCCGGTCTACCTCTTTTTCGATCGGTACAACAAACACATAGTATCCACCGCTCTTTCCTTCCATCACAAGCGTCTTAAACGACTGATCATAAGGTGCACCGATCAGATCCGCACTATGAAGTCCGTCAATAAATTCATCACATTCATATGTAAATGCTTCGTATTTCACTTTTTGTCTATCCAGCATACGCATCGCATTTGTCTTTGCTTCTTTTGCCATGTTGTCCCTCTTTCCCGTCTTATCTCATTGTATGTTTTTCTTTATTTTTGCGGTTTTCTTCACGTCTTGAAATCTTTTTCCAGAGTTCTTCGCCTTCGCGGTCATCATCATCCATCATCTCTCTGACGATTTCTTCATCCAGACGCTCCTCTTCTGCTGCGGACAGTGTTCTTCTGTTTTCCTGTCTTGCAGGTCTTCTTTTGCTTCTTTTCTGTGGAATGTATTCTTTTGGATCTACATAATCAGAGCTGTTTTCGGCATTTTCATAAAGTTCCTCGTTGTCTTCCTCCTCATCATCTTCATCTTTTTTGCGGCGATTTGTCGCAAACTGAATCAGCATTCCAAGGATTGCAAAACCTGCACTCATCCCCAGACCATAAGGAAAATCAGAAAGCCCGCCAAGCTTTGCCGTCGAAACACCTGCCATCGCACCACCCAGAAGAGAAGTTCCGACGATCAACACTTCCCGCGCCTGCCGCATGGCAAGTACTCCCAGTCCGGCTCCCAGAAGCAGGCAGAAAAAGAACACCAGTGAAGAAGTCGGATGAAAAATATAAATTCCAAGTCCGATTCCAATACCGGCTCCCAGAATAAAAATACCTATCTTATAGCTTACAAACGCAATCACTGCAAGTAGTATACCGATTCCCACCATAATCGCGGCATACATATATTTCTCAGTCACGCCGCTGGAATAAGCCACGCCGAATCCTACTCCGGCTCCAATGATAAATCCACACAGCATCATCCAAAATCGTAGCAGACGATAGCCAAGAATGCAATTTATCACCCCGAATACGAGCAGCACGCCAAATCCAATCATGGAAATATCAGTCATGGTAGGTATGCTTCTGGTATTCTCAATCATATTCATAAACTGCTGTAACATCTCGTTCATAGCAATCTCCTTTTTGCAGATTATTGAGTTTCTCAAAAATGTTAAAATACCCGTGACAGGCTGCAAAGAACCTGCACGGGCTGAATTTAATCTTCAAATACAATTTCTATATCGCTGTCATCTGTATCTGCTTTCTTCGGAAGAATCTCGTTGTCACTGTCTGATGAATCAAATGCATTCTGGTCCAGAATTTCCTGAAGTACATCTTTCACAGGAGAAGTTACTGTCACGCCGTCGCCTGAAGTAAACGCTTCATCTTCAACATCATCCACAATTGTGATTTCCACTTCTTCACTCGCATCGGCAGTGCTGTCCCTGTCTCCTGTATCAGATGTCAGTATTTCTTCTGCGACATTCTCTCCTGAAGTCAGAGTTTCTTCTGAATCTGTAGTCTCTGCCGTACTGACTGCCTCTGCATTACTTGCTGAAGCCCCCTCGCTTTGCATCTGTGCCACCTCCGCCTGTGTCGGATAAAAGGATGGCTGCCGGATATAACGAAAACTTGCTCCGTATGCTTCACCTACCGTAACTCCGTTCTTGCCGGAAGAACAATGTACGGCAATCCAGTCACCTGCATTCGTTTTGCCGCAAATAATACCGACATGATTGTCGCTGCCTGCCTCCGGTCCTTTCTGGAAAACAAGATCGCCCGGCTGTGCATCCTGTTCACTGACTACATTTGCCTTTTCCCACTGATCTGATGTACCGTCTCCAACGCTGCTCTGCATCCCCTGATTCAGATATCCATTAATTACAGACCAGGTAACAAATCCACTGCAGTCAAGTCCGTATGCTCTGACTGTTCCGGTGCTGGCACTACCTGCAGCAGAAACTTTCTCAGCCGTTCCCCAGCTTGGGTCCTCGCCGATCTTTGTAGATTTACCACCCCAGAAATACCCCACTTCACCCACCAGGGAATATGCTGCGGTAATAACATTTACTCTCTCTTCTGATACATCATCTCCTACGCTCTGACGTACAAAGCCTTTTGCATCAGTAACAATCGCGCAGAGAAGCTTGCAGTCCGTTTCTACATATTTCTTAAGCACCCCTCTGTCATTCTGAGAAATATTGTTCTCCTTGATGTAATTGTTGATATGATAATTTCCATAAGACACGTGTGTGATATTATCTTTATCTCTTACAATCGGGTTCATCTGTGCAAAAATCTTTGCAAGTTCATCCTTACTTGATGCATTCAGTGTAAATTCTTTTACACCCTTCTGGCTCTGTTCATACACATATACAGCCAGAATATCCTGCCAGTTACGTACAAGCAGAGAATCTGCAGAAGTAGTAAGCCCATCCGTTCTGCTGTCACTCGCATCGGAAAGCTTATTCTTTTCTTTGTATTCTGTCTCGATCTCATCCATTACAGATGCAAAATCATCTGAAAATGTAAGCTGATAATTGCCTTTCAGGCTGTCCAGATAAAACCCCTTGCCTGCATGAAGATTTGAAACATAGTAAACCGGTGTTCCTGTCTTGCCGGTCTCGCTTGCTTTACTTCCATCTGTAAACGCTGGAGTATCTGTATTCTGCTTCTTCTGAAGTTCAGTAATCTTGCTCTCAAAGCCAACAAGTAAACTGTAATTAGTCACAAGGCTCTTTTGCTCTGCCGAAAGCTTGTTATATGCTGCACGAAGTTCCTGTACCTTTGCAGCCTGATTCAGTGTCAGAGTCTGTCTTGCCAGCGCATTGATGCTGTCAATCAATGACTGTACTACTACCGGTATCTGCGTTGGTGCAACTGTCGGTTTATTTGTTGGTGCAACTGTCGGTGTGGTTTTACCTCCATCATCAAATCCCGGAGCCGGTGTCGGTGTGTCCGGATTTGGTGTCGGCGTATCTGTTCCCGGATCTGGTGTCGGTGTATCTGTTCCCGGGTCTGGCGTTGGTGTATCTGTTCCCGGATCTGGTGTCGGTGTATCTGTTCCCGGGTCTGGCGTTGGTGTATCTGTTCCCGGATCCGGTGTCGGTGTATCTGTCCCCGGATCAGTCACTTCGCTGCCGTCACCAAACTCATCTCCTTCGCTGCTCATTGTAACATCTTCCTCTGCCGCCATAACACTCAGCGGGCTGGTCAGAACCATTGCAGATAATATTGTCATACATAAACATTTGGTCAGATATTTGTTCTTCATTCTGGTAAAAATTGCTCCCTTCTGTCTAAGAACACATCTTTATTCCTTTAAAATATGTTTTCTTATTCTAACTTACTCACACAATAACTGCCGTAATTTTATCATACCAGTATTCAAAAATCAACCGCCGGAGAAAGTCTCCGACGGTATTTCATATTTTTTTCATATTTTACTTACATTACTGCAGTCGCATATTCTGCCATCGGATCTTTCATGCAAAGCTGGAAAAGCCCCTGAAATACCTGATAACAGACGCTGAGAATATAACGAATATCCTCCTCTACACTTCGTTTGCAATTCATATATCTGCGATGGTGAACTTTGATGTACTCAAGAAGCTGATTCAACGTCTCAAAGCGAATCACATGCGCTGCATACGCTTCTGCCTTTCCCTCCTGAACAAATGCTTTTAATTCATTTTTCAGGTGTTTCTCATAGGAATTATGCTGACGAAGTGTTCCGTCAAAAGTCTTATTGTGCGGAAATGTAAAATAATCTGCAATATAATGCATGACCTCTCCTGCACGCCGCCAGAACACACGGTCATTATAGCTTTCTCCTGACTGAACAAGACGTCGGATTTTTCCCTGCACCTCATCGAATGTTCCAAAATATTCATGCCGTTTAGTTATAAATGACGGCTGAATATCCGGAAGGATATTGCCCAGGCAAAAGGCTTTTCTATGTGATTGAAGACTTTCATTGGCAGGCATCTGGTCTGCCAGATATCTTGCCAGTAATATATGTGACTTTTTTCTCAAAATAAACACTTCTTTCTTTATTCAAAGGCAGTTTACCATAACCATCATATACTATAGCAGATTTGTAAGCATTCTTCAAATAAAGTTTTTATAAATTTCGATTTTATATTCGCACTGTTCCAATTGCCATACTATGTTGTGCTGCATGTCTTTTTTCTACAAGTTCTCTCTCATAACCGATCACACCATTGTTATTATACGGGTCATTGAAATAATACTTTTCTTCATCATACCCCACCAGCAACATACAGTGTTCATTCGAAGTCCAGCAGAAAGTCTCTCCAGAATCCAGCAGTTTCCATTCCGGTCCCGTGATCTCCTTTCGCATGTTGATGCATGCCCAGAATACCACCGGCATCTCCTGATCAATATATTTTTCCAGAAGTTTCTGAATCGGTGTACCTGACTCATCTTTAAAACAAAATTCCGTTCCCGCAGCCCTGTCAAGAGCCTTTAAAAGTCCTTTTGCATAAATCCCGAAAGAATCTTCATCATAGGGACTTCCACAGAAATATTCATTCGGATCCGGTCCATAAAGCTTTCCGTCTCTCATCTCCATCTCTCTGCATTCCAGACAGTTTTTTATAAATTCATCAACAGTCATCTCATATCCCAGATACTTAAGGAGCATCACCGCTGACACACTTTCACAGCCAGTAGGATATTTCACACTCTGGTCAATATACGGTACCTCAATTTTATGCACGTTTTTTCACTCCGTCTTTTTCATCTGAAGTCACTACTTTGATCACAAACAGTACCACAAGAAGCAGGACAGCACTGATGCCGAGAACCAGCCACCAGATATGTACGAAACCTGCAATCACATAACCGATTGCCGATACTACAGCAACAACTACTGCATACTGCATCTGTGTAGTCACGTGGTTAATGTGATTACTCTGTGCTCCTGCCGAAGACATGACCGTCGTATCAGAAATCGGTGATACATGGTCACCACATACTGCACCTGAAAGTACAGATGCTACTGCAATGATCATCATCTGCATGTTGTCCGCACCCGGGAACATCGCGATTGCGATCGGAACAAGAATGGCAAATGTTCCCCAGCTTGTACCTGTAGAGAACGACAGGAAAATTGCTACAAGGAACAAAATTGCCGGAAGCAGCACACTTGCGGAAGCATTGGAGCCTACCAGATTTTCTACGAAAGAAGCAATTTCAAGAGCATCTCCCATTCCCTTAAGAGACCATGCAAAAATAAGGATTCCAATCGCCGGGATCATCATCTTGAAACCTTCCACAAAACTGTCCATAAATCCCTTAAATGTAATAACTTTGCGCGGAAGATACAGTACCAGCATAAACATTACCGTGATCAGTGTCGCAAAAATAAGACTTGTTTCCGCATCACATCCGGAAAAAGCAGTTACCACATCTGTAGCTCCGCCAAGAAATCCGGTATAGATCATGGCACCAATTGCAGTTCCGATCAGAACCAATACCGGAAGCACCAGATCAATTACTTTTCCATTTGAAGAAATCTCCTCTTCTTTTACCTGATCAAATTCTTCTCCACCTGATGTAAACAGATCACCGGCTGCCGCATTTTTTTCATGTTTCTTCATAAGGCCGAAATCCAGCCCTGTCAGGATGATCGTAAATACCATAAGCAGCGTCAAAATTGCGTACAGATTATATGGTATCGTCCGAAGGAAAAGCTGAAATCCGCTGATTCCCGCATCTTCCGGAACATAAGAGTTAACAGCTGCCGCCCAGCTTGAAATCGGCGCGATAATGCAGACCGGTGCTGCTGTCGCATCAATAATATATGCCAGTTTTGCACGTGATACTTTGAATCGGTCCGTCACAGGGCGCATAACAGAGCCAACTGTCAGGCAGTTAAAATAATCATCCACAAAAATCAGCACACCAAGTCCTGTTGTTGCCAGCATTGCACTCTTTTTGCTTTTAATCTTAGTTCCGGCCCATTTACCATACGCAGCTGAACCACCCGATTTCGACATCAGAACAATGATCATTCCCAGCAGCACATCAAATATCAGAATATTTAAGTTCATGCTGTTCTTCATGATATCAAAAAAAGCAACAAATGCATTCCACGGATGGAAACCTGTATAAAGCAGTGCTCCCATTGCAACACCAATAAAAAGTGAACTGTATACTTCTTTAGTTACTAATGCCAGCACAATTGCCAGCAACGGTGGCACCAGTGACCACCATGTTCCAATAAACATTGATCCGTCCATTTGAGTCCCCCCTGATATTTTTTAACGGTTTAAACTATTATACACTACCTTAATTATCATGTATACAAAAAAAGTTCAAAGTCCGAAATTAAATTATACAGGCTTCTATTTTGCAACAGTCCCTTTTATGTTATTTTACAGACAGTCCACCAATATTTCAGATGCTTTTTCAAGCATGGCTGAAAAACGTTCCGGTTCTGTCAGGGCTTTTCCCTTATCAGTTTCAATACAGTTAAGAAGTTCACAATATGTTTTATTATCAGGGTCATTATTGCATATAATCTGACACAGTCTGGAAGCAGCTTCAATAAGTCTGATTGAGCCGTAACTTGCCGGCTCTTCTGGAAGCGCTCTGGCACTGGTGATCAGATATACTAGTAATTCGAATTCAGGATTATTCATCAATTCTCTCCTCTTCCTCAATATGATCAAAATAGCATATCTGTTCTACCGGAGGACGCTTCGGGCAACGGGGGGTACCATCTGGATAACCTATAGAGATAAGCATCTCAATACGATATCTGTCTGGAAGTTCCAATATTTTACGAACCGCTGTATCATTGTATGATTTGATTGCACATGTTCCAAGCCCTAATTCAGTAGCTTTTAGCATGAGATTCTCAGCAGCCATTGATGCATCCATAAGGCATCCGTACACTTCAGAATTTTTACCACCTTTTCTTGATGCCTTCTCCATATCTGAGCAGACTACAAGGATGACTGGCGGTTTGCCAGAAAGCCCCGGACTAAAAAGATCTACTTTTTCTTTAAGCTGTGGATCTGTAATAAACAGAAATCTCCAGGCCTGCAGATTACTGGCTGAAGGTGCCTGTTGAGCCGCATCTGCCAAAGTAAACAGCAACGCTCTGTCTACAGGATCAGGACGGAAAGACCGTGTGCTGTGACGACTCAGAATAGCTTCATTTAATAACATATCTTTGCTACCTTTCTGACAGCATATAGCTGATCGTTATGAACGTGTATTATTATTTTTTTCTGAGATATTCGAAATAAGCGAACAATCCTTCTGCCATAACCGGGTCAATAACAGGAAGTCCTGTTTCGTTTTCCAGATCTTTGGCTATACCAATCGTTGCAAGACCAGTGCAGGCAAGTGCAATTACTTCTGCGCCTTGTTCTTTTAACTTCAAGCCAAGTTTCAGCACACTTTCTTTTCCTTCTGGTGTCATCAGGTCCAGTGTGCTATGTACACCTTCAGGTCTGCCTAGTATCATCTGATCAGGAATCATTCTTCTATATGCCTGAGGTGCATAGTCTGTGATTCCAAGCACACCAATCTTGCTGCCATATTTAAGAGCAAGTGCTACAGTTGTCTCGCCGCCGCCAGTAACAGGAATGTTCGGGAGAACCTTACGAATCTCCGCAACACCCGGATCATCCGCACAGCTTACGATAATCATATCAACATCCGTGAAGGATTGAGCTGTTTTGACAATTTTGGGGATAGCCAGTTCACCGAGTTCAGGACTGTGTATTCCTTCATACTGGTCCGGAATACATTTAGTTTCAACCTGAAGTTCAGGGAAATATGACATAATCTGTTTGCCATGTGCGGAAAGCACTTCTTCATCTTCTGTTGTAAGGACTCTAATCAGACCTACTTTAAATTTTTTATCCATTTTCAATTTCTCCTTTATATCGTAAAAAATCAGATAAGAAAAACACCATTTTCGATAACTTTAATATCATCCAGATATAATGTCGGACGCAGGATAATTCCGTCCATATGACATTCCGCTTTATTTACACCGCCAAATGATGTATTGGTTCCGAAAGCAATGTGTACGGTTCCATATACTTTTTCATCTTCAAGGATGATTCCATTCAGTATAGCTGCTTCGTTAGTTCCGATTCCAAGTTCACAGAGTGTTCCGTTGGTCTCGTTTTTAAGAAGGATATCTAGATTTTCGCTCTTATCTCCTTTTACTGAACGAAGCTTTCCTCCTGAAATTGTCATATGTAAAGGACTTGCCAGTTTTCCAATACCGACCATAGATCCATCAATAATCATCTCGCCATCGGAACCATCTTCTAGCGGAGCAATATAGGCTTCTCCGGAAGGAAGATTTCCACATTTTCCGGATTCTTTATATACTCCAGGACTTGGAACACCATCCCTGCCATCGAGATTGATCGTAAGAACCTTCCCATCTTTTTCGATGCGTGCCTTGGAGGCGTTGGTGAGCATTTCTGTTACTTTTGCAGTTAATTCTTCTACTTTGCTGTAGTCGGCAGTCATGGCACCCTGTGAAAACATCTCTTTGGTAATACCAGGCATTGTTGCTACTCTTGTACCTGCTTTCGCTGCTTCAATTCTGGCATTAGTATGAGTGAGTGACTGAGCTGTCGGAGCAATCACAACATCAGCCGCTTTCATGGCTTCAGCAATTACCTTAGGTGGCTCCTGCCCACTTACTTCTCTTTCTTTCATAACCATAAGGATTTTTTCGCATCCAAGATTTCCAGCTGCTTCATAGATTGCTTCACCGATTTCTTTTCGGCTGTCATCTGTAATAACCAGAATTTCCTCGCCAGGTTTTACAGCCAGACATGAAGTAAGAACTCCCTCTGCTATTTTAACTAAATTTTCCATTATTGCTTCCTCTTTTCGTTAATTTTTTTATTTTGTAAAAAACGGACATTCCGCCGGACTTTGATGGACCTGCGAAATGTCCGGAAAATACTGAACATATATAACTTATATGTCTATTCAGATGTCAGTTAATTCAGAGACAACTCTGGCCAGAAGTGTTCTTGGAAGAACAACTTTCTTACCGGTTTTTTCTGCAAACATTTTTTTCATTTCCTGTGTATAACCTATACAGTCAAGAACAATCAGATCCGCATCAAGATCTTTAATCTTTTCAGCTGCCTTTTCGAGTGCATCCCAGTCGCCATATGGTGAAGCCGCAATTGCTGTTACATGATCAACATAGTTTTTCCATTTTTCTTCACATTGTTCTGTCTGAAGTGGTGATGGAGTCATGCAGATTATGCTTGATTTCTTAGTCATCAGCGGAACAAGGCGATTGAGCAGCTCACATGGATAGATCATAGGAATATTCTTGGCTGAAAGTGTCTCCGGAAAACTTCCGGTACAGAACATCATGATAAGACTGCATCCCTCATCTTCCATGTGGTTAATAGCATCCTGAAGTCTTGGCAGGATATGACGCTCGGCAAATGTCACAGAACTCCCATCTGTCAATCTGGAGACAAGGACATAATCATCCTTGCCAGGAGCAAACTCAGCAATCTCTTCTTTTGTAAGTCCATCCAGACCGCCTGCCTGGACAAGTTCCAGTGAATCATCAAAGATTCTTAGAATGTCTGCTGTTACATCAGTTCGCGGAGCCTGACCGATGGTAATTGCACCTATTTTCATACCAAAACCTCCTTATTCGTTTCCGAGAGTCTGAAGATGTTTCATGCTTCCATATAATTTCTGGAGACGTGCATATTCATCAGCATCATAGAAACTACACTGTTTTCTTCCATATGCTTTGGCAACTTCTAACATAAATCTTGCAGCTTCCTCTACGTCTGTAGCATGAGTAGCGCCTGTAGCGCATCCAGGTACCATTGTCTCTGCTGTGATAGCTACACCAACAACAGGTGCATCTGTAGCTGTACATGGCTGAAGAATACTATTTAAGTGGTGCACATCATTTCCGTAAGGTGTGATATCCTGGGTAGCCAGTGGGAATACATATGGAAGACGTCCTGTAGTGATCTGCATCAGATCAAGAAGATCTTCAGAAGTTCTTAATACATATCCCTCTTTTACTGTTGGAGAAATAGCAAAACCTCTTGTGTTAATCACACGGTTGCCTTTTGTTGTGTCAACAACAAGTAAAGCATCAAGATCCGGAGACACTTCTTCTTTGTTTACCTGTGCCATTTCTACTGGTGAACCCATGAAAGGAACCGGATCATGCGGAGCTGTCGGAGCATGCGGACAGATATGTGTAGAAATAAACACATCACCGTCAAGATAGTCTCCTTTGTTTTGCATATCAAGCAGTTTTGCAGCGAGAGCTACCGCGCAGAGTGCGCCATCACCGTCAGATACAAAGCCAATACGTTCCGGACGTGCGCCAATTCCGCCAAGTCTGCCAAGGAGTCCGATTGTAGGAGCATCTCCACCATTTGTCTTGCCGTTTTTACCAGGAATACGCACTTTAAGCATATCTGTGCTTCCCTTAGGGCCTACCAGTTCATAGACTTCTACATTGGCATCGGCTTTGATCCCGAGAAGATATTTTTTAACTTCTTCTCCTGTTACAAATGAACTGTCAAGTACATCATAAGCAGCAATAATTTCTTTCATTAACATGTTATTATTCCTCCCGACTATTTACTCAGATGACTGATTAAGTCTTTTTTAATTACATCTTCGGTTGCTTTCAGCAATTCCGGCGCATACATGGTCGGCGAAAGCTTCAGATTCTTTTTGTCTGTGGCAATTACATAAACATCAAGTCCCTCTTCCATCATGGCAGTTGTAACAGGCTCTCCTGTTTTGGCATTGATCGTCATAATTAGATCCGGGAAAGTTGCAAGACGCTCGCCATCTTTTTCGGCAGTAGCATATTCATTCCAGAATGTCATTTCACAGCCGTCAACAGCAGCATAACCTACATCGAAGCCACCAGTTGTCTCGATAGAAAAATTCTGTACCGGTCCCCTTGCAAGGACACGGCCATTCAGGAAAGTACATACACTGTTGACTGCATCCTCAACGGAAGATTCCAGTCCTTTTAAGAACGCTTTTCCTGTATCGATTGCATAACTTACACCACCAAGGGCACAGTTTTCACGTGCATAAGACACTTTTACCGGATTTCGTGCTACTGCGACCAGTCCACCTGCTTCAATAGAGGCAAGACGCACCATCTTGGACGTATGATCGATCGTTCCTTCAAAGAAGCATTCGATATGATTTCCAGTATCTGGATTACCGCCAACACAGGCCTGTACTGTTGTATAATCTGCAAGTCTGTGAAGATTCATGCTTCCCATTACACCTGTTGGATGAGCTCGTCCGTTACAAGGGGCATCAACAACCGGAAGTCCTGTAACAGCAGCCTGAAGCCAGCCATTTACTGTTGCTTCTCCGCCCTGTTCGTTTGTAATAATTCCGCCAATATTAAAATCACAGTTTTTCTGAAGGATTTCAACAGTTTTTGCGATATCCTTCGGAGTCATGAACTGGGCTGGCGCATTTGGTGCACCTACCAGAGAAGCTGTCAATAGTACATCATTTTCATCCAGTTCATCGATTGTAATAAGTCTGAGATCGGTATAATCAACTGCAATCTCAGCGTATTTTCTGCCTTTTTTCGGATCGCCGCCGCCACCGCCGCCGAGGATGGTTCCTCCGGTGAGTGCAGCATCAAGGACATCTTTTGTAAGACGGATTCCTTTAGTTTTCATTTTATTAATCATCTCCCGTTATTATTTCTTTTTACCAAGTGATAATGTAGCCGTAAAGAAACTGTACAGAGCTGCTCCGGCAAGTGAACCGGCACCCATAATATTGAGGATCTGCTCGTTTTCTTTGTCCTTTTTAACAAGAATGTAGCGAATAAGCAATGCGATCAGAATTGTCAGACCGTTAATAGTGGAACCAACAAGAAGACCAGTTGCAAAAAGAATACCAACCTGTCTGGATCCGCCAAGGAACTGGATGATTGCTCCCGGAATTGCCCAGATAAGCAGCCATTTAGCTACATCTCCGCCTGCGCCAGCTTCAATCGTTGCTGCAAAAGTAGCATCAACCGGTGCAAAGAGCCCCTGCGCAAAGTACTGTTTTGCCATAATTGCCACAAGTATAAAAGCTACCACAAAACCTACAATTTCACTGATATACTGCTGTTTTCTTCCTTCGAGCTCAAGTTCCTGATCTTTTCCGCATCCACGAAGGATGTAACCGCATTTAAGATCATATGCCATATCAGAGAAAGCAGGACCGGTTGCAGAAGTATAAGCAACAAGGATTCCAAGTGGAAGTGATGGGAATCCGATCAACATTCCAACAATCAGGAAAATAAGAGCTGTCGCAAATCCCGGAAACCATCCTGAGTACATTGCTGAAATACCAACAATCAGTTCAGAAGCAATAGCTGCAAAAGCTGAGAAGATAATCCAAATAATCAGCTGAACAACACCCATTTCTGACCAGATGCCTGTAATTATTGCCAATAAAATTGCTACTACCAGATATGCAACATATCCACCACCAAGGGCTTTTTTCATATTTGCCATGCTGGAGGTAAACTTACCTGCTGCACTGTCTCCGTCACCTTTCTTGAAAAGCATACGGCCGCATTGGATAAGGGACACAAGACCTGCTCCGATCATAATACCATGAGGCATGTATTTGAACATGTTTGAAGCCATCAGATCAGCACCTTCACCGAAAATGTTGGTAATGATTGGAAAGCTACGGCCGAAGATATCAATAATAAATCCATTTGTCTTAATGATACCGATCACAATTGATCCTACGCCAAGAGCTGTCATCGCTGCAAAATCGCCGAACCAGGAAACACCGAGAAGATCCGTAGGAATACCGATCATTTTACCACCAACACCGATGACCATACCTACAATGAGCAAAAAAGCTTTCTTTCCTTTTTCTACAACTGCAAGGATAGATTCTGCAGATGCAACTCCCGGAGGCCATGCTCCTTCTGCCGGAAACATTTCGCTGTCAAATGTCTTATAAAGAATTGTTGCATCAATGATGGTTGCAAGAAATACACCAACAAGCATAGGATACATAAGATCCATTCTGCCCATAATAACCGGAATACCGATCGGAAGCAGGAAGCAGTTTGCTGCTGAGAATGTTGCTCCCGAAATTGATGTCTGAATCATATTCTGGCAGTGAATACTCTGATATTTCTTTAAAAATGCGATAGGCAGACGTGAAATGATGATTGCAAATAACGCTCCTACGATAGATGTGTTTGGTGCGACACCCGTACGCACGATCAATTCAAGACCGATGATAGCACCAAGGACGCTCATCACAATATTCAGAATAAGAATATGCGGTGAATATGCTTTGGGATGTTCTGATGCTTTGATATGCATCTGTGTGTAATCTTTCTTTGTGTTACTAGCCATGTTATCTCCTCCATTTCCTATAAAATATATGTGCTCGTATCCGGTTGACAGCAGACCAGAGTACAAAATTAGCCGATGTAGGAACGCCTACATCGGCTTCACATATGTTGTTTTGTATTATATCACTTTAATTCGCTAAAAGCATTGGTGATAACACACTTTTTTTGATTAAACATTGTGCATGGCGCACATTTGTTTTTAATGTATATACATTTTTAATTTTATAGCAAATTCTAATCTATCCATCATATCTGGATCCTCCAGACTGCAATGTAGTATTTCTTCTATCTTGCAGATTCTGTGTGCCATGGTATTTCGATGAAGAAACAGTGCCTCTGCTGCCAGTTTACGTGAACAATTATTATGAATAAATGCTTCAAGAGTATCAAGAAGTTTTGTGCCGTGTACACGGTCATAGGTTACCAGTGGACCCAGCTTCTTTTTGATAAATGCCAGTGCTTCCTTATCAGCAGACATGCGTAACATAATACGATCATATTGAAGATCAGATAAAAAAACCTGAGACCATTGCTGTTTTCTTATATTACGAACCAAAAATCCCTCTTTTATCTGCTGATAGGTATTGGGAAGCGCCAGATAATCTTCTACTATATCGCTGATGATTGCAGAGCACATACAGTTATTGATTTCGCATGTCTTTTGAATCATATCTTCTGTCATTTTCTTGATTATGGACTCATTTATTGAAGAAGTTGTAATCGCATAACATTTTTCTTTACCGCATATAACTACATTTTTGATGTGATGATTATTAAGAACTCGGGATATACCCTTTATCTGGGATTCCTTCTTTATTTCCAAAAGAAAAGAATTCTCTGATGTTTCCAGCGAAAGGGCAATCACACGAAATGGTTCAGATGGCCACTGAAGAGAAGCGATTCTATATTCTGCTTCCTCGGTCTGTGTAACTTTTCCATTAATAATATCAAAAAACAGTTTTCGATCCAGTTCAGATTTATTCTGACGTCCGATCTGATAACGGGTATCAAGTGCAACATTGCTTCTGGATTCCACAATTGCAGTCATTATTGGAAAGGTAAGTTCTGTAAAGCCCGCATTATTGTTGAGAAAGAACAGCGGAAGTTTTAATTCATCTGCCAGCTGAAGAGCTTCCTTAGGAAAATCATCAAAAAAACGTGTTTTTATTGCAAGAGCTGACGCATTCGCATCGTTCATATCTCTTATAATCTGAAGAAGAGCCTCTTTATCATTTCGTATCACATATCCAGTAGTTATCAAAATCAAATGTTCTCTGAGCCACGGTTTGATATTTGGCTGCTCCATCATATCAAATACTTCAACCTTACGTAAAATACCTTCTTTTCCTGCAACAAGCGAAGCGTCTCCATTATTCCAAATTTTAACTATATCTTTAACAAGTAAATCCATTTTTCTCTCCTATAATGATATCAGACAGAACAGCAGCGGTATGATCAACATACAAAGCAGAGTTGTCGTTACCACAGCTGTAGAGGCATATTCTCCGTCCAGATTATATTGTTCTGCAATCATACTGGAAGTTGTCATTGCTGGTGCTGCACAGATCAGCATAAGGATCATACTTTCAATTTCTGAAAGAAAATGACGAGAAATGAAGTATATGATCAGTGGAAGTGCAAATGATTTTGTAAAAAACAGGACCAGTATGGACTTATATTTAAAAATATTGGTAAGTTTCATAAATCCAAGACTGCATCCAAGGTAAACCAGCCCCCAACTGTAGCAGGTATTGCCAACAGAACCAATGGTACTCAAAATTATGTCCGGAACAGAAATATGAAAACTAGTCAGACATAAACCCAGTAGGATTGAAAGGAAAATTGGATTCATAATGATCTTTTTCCAGGGATTCTCTTTCAGTCCGATTCCATTTGTAAATAATGTAAAACCCAGAGTCCAGACCAGAGTCGTATCAATAACGGAACATATAGGAATATATACATTGCCGCCCTGATCACCAAACAGTGTCATGATCAGAGGAATCACCAAAAAACCATAATTGCCACCTACAGAACATCCACAATGAACATTGGCTGTAGTTCCTTTAAGATGACAAATGTGGCTTCCAAGGATTCCTCCTGCAGCCATAACAAAATACATAAGAATCTGTGATAAGACCATTTTTCCATATTGAGTCATTGTCTGAAATGTGGTCTGATTTTCAAAGATCAGACCAATCGTCAGTGCCGGCAGCGCAATCCTAAGTAAAAACCCGGAAATAGAGGGCATTGCTTCTTTTTTTATTATACCTGTGCGTGAAGCAGTAAAGCCTATGAGAACAAGTAAAAGAAAACCACACATTTTAGGCAGAATCGCCATCATATAATTCATAAAGTCCTCCTGTGACCCGTTAGTATCCTTTTAATAAGAATAACAGATCAATTACTTATGTTATTATACGAGCCTGATTTTTCTTTTTCAACCCTGTGTAGAATTTCATTACAACAAATATCGTAATGCAGGCAATCAGTGACTGTGAACTTGGATAACTGCTACTTCTCCTCACGCAATTAATTTGCGTGGGGAATTTGAAGTTTCAAATAAATTGCAGAGAAGATTCCTATTGCAATAAGATCCCTTCCTGATATCCAAGTGCAAAGAATAAAGAAAACCGTGCAAAAAGGAGTGTGATGCTTAACCACACTCCTCTAAAACTTTCTTTTGAAAAATAGTTTTCTGCTGGTTGTCAGCCTCGGTACCCAGTTAAGACATCTGTCGAGATGGATATTTACCCTGCTCCACCTGCAGCCCAACTTTTAACGATGCTCTTACATCGAAAACATTTCTGTTTCTATTTTTCAGGCAATTTCTCCAAACCCGCATTAATCCATGTTTATACTTGCAAAATCAGGTGTTCCGTACAGGTCGAACGGTGTACTCTGGTATACGTAATAATTCAGCCAGTTTGTGTACAGATTGTTTGCATGTGCGCGCCACAGGAGCAGTGGTTTATTTTCCGGATCATCATCTTTGTAATAATTTTTCGGAAGATCGATCGGAAGTCCCTTTCCCATATCTCTCTTGTACTCTCCATCCAGCGTGATGCGGTCGTATTCCGGATGCCCCATCACAAAGATCCGGCGTCCACCCTGCGCCATTGCAAGGAAAAGTCCTGCTTCTTCGGATTCTGCAAGAATAGTAATTTCTTTGCACGCACGGATATCTTCGATAGGCACTTCGGTATGTCTGGAATGCGGTGCCAGAAAAGCATCGTCAAATCCTCTCACAAGCGGAATCTTACGGTTCAGGACTTTGTGCCAGAAAAGGCCGAACATCTTATGGTCAAGCTGTCGTTTCTGAAGTCCATAAAAATGATAAAGGCTTGCCTGTGCAGCCCAGCACAAAAAGATCGTTGAAGTTACATGGCTTTCTGTCCAGTCCATGATTTCTTCCAGCTCTTTCCAGTAATCCACTTCCTCAAATTCCATCTGCTCTACCGGCGCACCTGTCACGATCATTCCATCAAACTTCTGATCTCTCAGATCAGGAAATGTCTGATAAAATTTGTTCAGGTGGCTGACAGAAGTGTTTTTGGCCTGATGACTCTCAACCGCCATAAAAGTCACATCCACCTGCAGTGGTGTATTTGACAGCGAACGCAGAAGCTGAAGTTCCGTCTCTTCTTTCAGCGGCATCAGATTCAGAATCAGGATCTGAATCGGACGAATGTCCTGATGAACCGCTCTTCCTTCGTCCATCACAAATATATTTTCTCTTTCCAAAATTTCTTTTACAGGCAGATCGCCCTGTATCTTAATCGGCATTTCCCATTCCTCCTTTAATTACCATGCTTCTATATTTCAATCTGTTTTGATTCTTCTGCCAGCTTCAGGAAATCTTCTTCGGAAAGAATCGGAATCCCAAGCTCTCTTGCTTTTTTGTTTTTTGAAGAATTCGAATTGACATCATTGTTGATCAGATAATTCGTTTTTCCGGTCACAGAACCAGTCACCTTACCTCCCAGAGATTCAATCAGATTTTTCGCTTCTCCACGATTGCTGAAACGCTCCAGGCTTCCCGTGATCACGAAATTCTTTCCTGCAAAAATCTGATTGTCAGCTTTTTCTTCTTTTACAATATGAAGATATCCCATCAGATGGTCGACCTTCTGATTATTCTCAGGCTTCGCAAAATACTTCGTCAGACTTCCTGCAATGACCGGCCCGATGCCGTCAATCGCACTGATTTCTTCCTCTTTTGCCGAACGGATTTTATCCAGATCATCGTCAAAATACCTACAGATGATTTTTGCATTCGACAGTCCGATATTGCTGATTCCAAGACTGTATATTACCTTTGCAAGTGTAGTATCTTTTGCCTTCTCAATGCTGGATATAAGATTATCAAAAGATTTCTCTCCGAAACCGTCCATCGTAACTATCTCGTCTCTGTATTTCTCAATTTCAAAAATATCTCCGAAATTATGAATAAAACCTTTAGCAATAAATTTTTCCAGAGTAGCTTCTGAAAGGCCGTCAATGTTCATCGCGTCTCTGCTGACGAACAATGTGAATGCCTTGATTTTCTTCGCTACACAATCCGGGTTCATGCAGTACAATGCTTCCACATCATTTTCACAGATTATCTTTGCCTCCTGTCCACACACCGGACAGGTATCCGGAATCTCCAGATTTCCACTCTGTGTAAGATTCTCCGCAATCTGTGGAATGATCATATTTGCCTTATAAACCTGAATCGTATCACCAATGCCAAGCTTCAGATCTTTTACAATACTGACGTTGTGAACACTGGCCCGGCTGACTGTCGTCCCTTCCAGTTCCACCGGATCAAAAACTGCGATCGGATTGATCAGTCCCGTCCTTGACGGACTCCATTCGATTTCCCGGAGCGTCGTCTCCCGCACTTCATCCGCCCATTTAAAAGCAAACGCATTTCTCGGAAACTTCGCCGTACTTCCAAGCGACTCTCCATAAGCAATGTCATCATATAATGCCACAAGCCCGTCCGACGGAAAATCATTGGTTACGATCTTCTCTGCAAAATAATCCATCACCTCATCCAGATTCTCAGATGTTACCACACGATACTCCACCACTTCAAATCCCTGTGTCCGCAGCCATTCCATCTGAAATTCTCTGGAATTATGCATTTCAACATCCTGCGCAGATACAAGCGCAAATGCATAAAAACGTACATTTCTCTCGGCCGTGATCTGATTATTAAGCTGGCGCACAGAACCACTGCAGAGATTTCGCGGATTCTTGTATTTCGCATCAACATCCTCAATAGAATTATTGATCCGCTCAAAATCAGAGTAAGTAATGATTGCCTCTCCGCGAAGCACCAGTCTTCCCTGATATGCGATCTTCAACGGAATGTTTCGAAAAACACGTGCATTGTTGGTGATAACTTCTCCAACGATACCATTTCCCCTGGTGACTGCCTTCTGCAGTTCTCCATTTTCGTAAGTAAGAACAATAGTCAAACCGTCCATCTTCCATGACAGCAGCGTTTTGTGATTTCCTATAAACCCCCGCAAAACTTCCCGGTCTTTTGTTTTGTCCAGAGAAAGCATCGGAGATTCATGTGTTTCCTTCGGAAGCGCGTCCACTGCCTCATATCCGACACGAACGGTCGGGCTGTCAGCAAGAACGATTCCTGTTATTTTTTCTGCCTGCTCCAGCTCGTCGTACAGCGCGTCGTACTCCCTGTTGCTCATGATTTCTCTGTCTTCCTGGTAATATGCCTTTGCCGCCTCGTTCAGCTTCTGAACCAGTTCTTTCATTCGGGTTACTTCTGCCGTTTCCATGATGGCCTCCTGTTTCTGTTATTGTTTCATTTGATGAATCACGTATCAGCTCTTTAAGCTCACTCCACTCATCTCTTTGTATTTCACGATATGCCCCGCATTTCAACCCATTCAGTGTAAGATTCATAATCCGCACTCGTTTCAGCGTACGTACCTGATATCCGAGGTATTCACACATCCTGCGAATCTGTCGGTTCAGTCCCTGCGTCAAAACAATTGTAAAACTTGTTTTGCCGGTCTTACGTACCGTACAGGGTCGCGTAACAGTCCCAAGTATCGGCACACCTGTCTGCATATGACGTACAAATTCATCCGTTACTTCGTGGTCCACAGTCACCTGATATTCCTTTTCGTGATAATTGCCTGCCCTCATGATTCGATTGACAAGCTCACCCTGATTAGTCATCAGAAGAAGTCCCTCTGAGTCTTTATCGAGCCTTCCCACCGGATAGATCCGCGTCGGATAATCAATATACTCAGTTACTGTTGTCTCCTGTCGCTGTTTCTTCGTGCTGCAGACGAGTCCACGTGGTTTATAAAAAAGAAGCAGTACCTCCCTTTCTTCCCGCTCCACTGGTTTGCCATCCAGACAGATCACCGCATCAACAGGTATCCTCTCTCCTGTGCCTATTTTTTTCCCGTTCATGGTAACTCTTCCAGCTTCTGTCAGACGATCCGCATCCCTTCTGGAACACACTCCGGCACTGCTCAGATATTTATTTATCCTTATTGTATTCTGATCTTCTGATTTCTTTTTTTTGTCCATTGTTTTATTATATAGTGTTTTTATTTCGTCCGCAACCGGCAGTTTTATATTTTATACACCTCTTGTATTTTTTCGCCACATCATGTATGATGAAGATAATATGTAATTGTGTGATTGCACAAAGGAGGAAAATTATGTCAGATAATAACCGACAGATAAATCCCCTGCTGCTTATCATAGTCATTCTGCTTTGTCTTTTTTCCGGATTTTTCCTGCGTCAGTCATCCTACGATCCAGACTATTTTACAAAAGAATCCGTGGCCTCCACGAAAGCAGACAAAGCTTCATCAGCAAAGGATTCAAAAGACAAGACGAGCACTCAAAATTCAGATAAAAAAAAGACTTCCGGGTCAACACCATCAGCAACACCAGAACCCACTCAGAAACCAACCGAAACGCCGGTCGTTTCTGACAACAATGATGTTTCCACGGAAGCAGCCAAAGGTACATGGACTGCCAACGGAAGCAGCTGGATGTTTCTGGTTAACGGACAGCCTTACACCGGATGGCTTACCGACACTGATCATAAAAAATATTATTTCAATCAAGACGGTATCATGCAGACCGGCTGGATCGAAGTAGACAAAAAGCGTTACTACATGGATCAGGACGGTATCATGCAGACCGGTACTGTCACTGTGGGCGGAAAAACATATGAACTTCAGGCGGATGGTTCTCTGAAGAACTAGAAAAGACACAGGAAAAACTCCTGTGTCTTTTATCTTTTCTTATTTACTGAAGCAATCCACTGTAAACATATCCGGTCTCGCCATCGTAATCGATCTGAATCCAGTCACCCTCCTGACCTACTTTCACAACCTGATCACCAGTGTCAAGACCACCTATGATATCACTGTCGCTGCTTGCTTCTGCCCTGACATTACATCCTTCTGTAACTGTCAGAGTCGTGCCGTCTGCACTCGTGCCGGAAGAAGTATCTACTTCTTCACCTAGTCCATTCAAAAACTGTGCCAGAGCCGGATCATCTTTCTGTGCCTGCTCATATGCTGCCTGCACTTCTGCAGTCAGCTTCTGCACATCTTCGTCTGACTTCAGTGAATCCATATACCCAGAAACCTGTGTGTTCTGCTCGAGATCACCAAGTATCTTGTAATTATTATCACTGTCTTTTACTACATAAGAACTCCACAAAGACGGTGCCGGTGTATCAATTCCTTTGCATACAAAACTTCCCCGTGTATACACTACAAAAGAATTATCATCCAAGCCTTTCTTTGTATAAACATTGCTGACCTGATATCCTTCGATGTAATCTTTGGCATTTGTGATCTTTGATTCATCTGAGGGTGTCAGATTATTGACAACAGTTCTCAATGCGGTAATGTCTTTGTCCCCTAAAGCTTTGTAGTAACTGTTCATAAGCGCAGCAATTTCTTCGCTGCCATCCTCCAAGGGATTCGTGTCTTCTTCTTTCTTCCCGTCGTTTGTCTCCCCATCATCTTCCGGAGAAGAAGGATCAGTTCCCTGGTCGTTGTCCTGAGCTGTTGTTTGTTCTCCGTCTGAAGTTCCCTTCCCACTTCCGACACAGGCGCGAACACCAACGAACAACACAGCTACGATCACCAGAATCGCTCCGCCAAGCATAAAATAGCGAAGGTTATCTGACAACCATTCCCTGAAATTATCCAAGTTCTTGTCCTCCTTAACTTACAACGCACCGAGGCAGACCCGTACCTCGTGCAACACACCTGAAGGGAATCGAACCCCCGCACATGGTACCGGAAACCACTGCTCTATCCACTGAGCTACAGGTGCAGGCTATTAAAGCTTTTTATAATATAGCATATATTTTACTATTTGTAAAGTTTTTGAATAATTTGCTATTTATAAACAACTTTCTCAATCGCCTAATATTTTTGTATTTCTGTAATCTGTGACATGATTTCCCAGACGGAATATGGTATATCTTCCAATGCTTCCAATCTCCTGATATCCTGCCTCAGCCAGCACTTCTTTTTGCTCATCTGCCGTAATTCTTAATGCCAGATAATTACACATCTGTATTTTTCCGCCTATAGCGATTATTCGGTAATCTGGCTCCGGCGAATTAATCTCATAATAAAGCTTCCTTGATCTGCCCTGTGTCGAACGTGCATTTCTTCCTATCAAATTGTAAATAGACGGATCATATACACGCACATATGAACTTATATCGTCGTCTGATGCAAATGTAAATTTTTCGCCCTGCGCATCCGCCTGAATGAGCTCGCAAATTCCGGCAACCTCATCCGGCACCTGCTGATAATTATGAACACGTGTATAATTTCCAGCCAGATATACTTCCTTTCCACTCACTGCAACGATTCCTATACACAATACCACCAAAAGCATCTGCATGTTTTTCTGATGGTCTTTTATCAATTCTGTCATTGCCAGTGCAATTACAGGAGAAGAAGGAATCAGCCATAACACTCGCCAGTAAACGCTCGCACCAATGCATTTCTGAATGACAGCAGCTGTAAGAGGACAGAAAAACAAAAAGAGCATGATCAGAAGATAGGTGAGCACATATTTTACATTTTCTTCTTTTCTTTTAAAAATGAGCAAATAAGCAGCTGCAAGAATCAACAAATATGAGAAAAGGCTGTCCCCCCAGTAATTGCTCCAGAAATTCAATATCTGATTGATTAATTCTTTCATTCAAGTTTTCTCCTGTTTACAGAACATATAAAAAGATCAGTCCCAAAACCAATGTCGGAATACAGCACAATGCACACTTCCAAATACACGTAAAATCTTTTTTATAAATCAACTTCACGACTGCAAAGCTTCCGATCAACAATGGTGCCAGTATAATTCCCATAGAAGATACCAGACAACAGCTCAAATTTGCCATCAGCATCAATCCCCATGAATATTCCGCTTTTTCTTTCATAACTATTGTCAGGCACAGATACACCAGCATCGGAATCAGGATTGCTGCCAAAATCGCTTTTCCCTGCCACAGGCGAACCATCTGAAAATTACCTGCATTATAAACAGAATATGCCGAAAAACTACTGAGCACTGCCACGAGCAGCAAATAAATATCCCGGGCTTTTCGATCATTCGGAAACCAGCATCTGCTCAAAAGACTTTGAACCATATAAACTACACCCAAAAATACTGCCGGAAATACCACATGCGCCATAATCGCAGGGTGCAGTCCGGCACTCAGCTGACTGACTACCGCAAGAAATACCGGAAACGGAGAAAGGATATATCTCTCCGGCAATACCATATAATATCTGCCTGTATCAGGGTTCACTTCAAAAATAGTGTCCGTATAAACATCTGTTGTTGCACTTGCCACAAAGAAACTGTCATCTGCATCCATATGTGCCAGAAGCGCACACATTACAATCTGGCATATAATAAGAAGAAGCGCCAACGCAAAGTAAAACGTAATCTTATTTTCCCTTTTTTGTACACTTATCACATTTTGTCTCTTCTCTTTATTTCCAACAACCGATACAACTCCCACTACTGCCAGAAGTACTGCCACCCCACCATACAATACTGTCAAAATATGAAGGGGTGCCTTCAAAAAAGTCAATGGAAGTGTGAATATCTCCATCAATGAAAATAAGACCAGATATCCAAACGGCAGGCATGCTTCCGGACAAATGTCTTTTCTTTTTGACATAAACAGAATTCCGATTGCCGCCGGTACCAGCAGCAACCAGAATAATGCAAGTATTCCTTTCAGAATAATACTCATTTTATTTCTCCAATTTCTTTTTGAGGATTCCCATCGCAACCTTCTCCGGTGTGATCGGAAGTTCACGCACCCGGACGCCTGTTGCATTATAGATTGCTTCTGCGATTGCCGGACATGGAGTATCAATAACAAGTTCTCCGATTGATTTTGCACCAAACGGACCACTCTCTTCATAACTGCTCTCAAATGCCACACGGATGTTTCCAAAATCTTCTCTGGTCGGAATTTTGTACTGCATCAAAGAATTGTTACGGACCTTACCTTTTTCGGTATACTGAACCTCCTCAAACAGTGCCATTCCGATTCCCTGCGCAATACCTCCCTCGGTCTGCACACGGGCAAGATTCGGATTAATCGGTGTTCCACAATCTACGGCGGCCACATAGTCCAATACCTCCACAGTTCCTGTTTCTGTATCAACCTCTACTTCTGCCATACCCACCATAAACGGCGGCGGAGACAGCGGTGAAGAATGCTGTTTTACTACCTGAAGCTCAATATTATTGAAAAATGTACCCTTTAAGGCAATCTGTTCCAAAGATACTCGTTTCTCTTCTTCTTCTCCATCACAGAAAACATACGATCCGTCAAAATCCACTTTGTCCTGATCTACTTCGATCATCTGTGCGCCAAGTTCACAGATCTTTTTTCGAAGCTCCTGGCAGGCCTTCATAACTGCCACACCTGTGGTATATGTGGTTGAAGAAGCATAAGAACCGGAATCATATGGTGAAATATCAGTATCCACACTGAATACAACAATGTTTTCCATCGGTGTCTCAAGACAGTCTGCCGCGATCTGTGCCATGATGGTGTCACATCCGGTTCCCATATCTGTACATCCAAGTGCCAGAGTATAAGATCCGTCTTCATTCAACTTAATATCTGCGCCACCAACATCAACACCGGCAATCGAAGAACCCTGCATTGCCATAGCTACGCCAACACCACGCACCTTACCATTGCCCATATCACGGAACGGATATTTTGAATCCCAGTCCATCATCTCTTTGGCTCTTGCCATACATTTATCCATGGTACAGCTCTGTGCATAAGGAACATCCGGATATCCCGGAAGTGGGCCGCCCTCGATCGGCATGTTCAGCTCTTTGATTCTGACCGGATCCATGCCCATCTTGTGTGCCAGCTCATTCACTGCAGATTCGACAGCAAAGATTCCCTGCGTCGCACCATATCCACGATAAGCTCCTGCTGCCTGTACATTCGTATAAACTACATCAAACGCAAAACGATATGCTTCTGTGTGACGATAAAGACCTATAGATTTGTGTCCACTTAAGCCAACTGTGGTGGAACTGTGTTCGCCATATGCCCCCGTATTTGATAATGTATATACATCAATTGCTTTAATGATTCCATTTTCATCTGCACCGGCACGCACTGTAATTTCCATCTCATGACGCGGTGAAGAACAGATCATAGATTCATATCGTGAAAAGATCATCTTTGACGGACGACCGGTTTTCCATGTAACGATTGCCGGGTAAATTTCACTGACGGATGTCTGCTTTGCACCAAAACCACCGCCAATCCTAGGTTTGATGACACGCACTTTAGATGCCGGAATGTCCAACGCCCTTCCTACAATTCTTCGTACATGAAACGGAATCTGTGTAGATGAAAGTACAACCAGTCTGCCAAAATGATCCATATAACAGGCCGTACGGAAAGTCTCCATCATAGTCTGCTGATTTGCTTTTGTGTGATAAGTCTGCTCTACAGTATATTTACACTCGCTCAGGACTTTATCCACATCACCGTGCTCTTCCAGTGCTTCCGCGCACAAGTTACGTTTATTATTTCCACCAAGCGGGATTTTTAGTTTCCAGTTTTCTTCCGGATGAACCAGAATCGGATTGTCTTTTGCTTTATGCATATCAAGAACCGGTGCCTCGACACGATACTGTACTTTGATTCTTTTTAATGCTTTGTCTACCGCTTCCTCGGTCTCTCCGGCAACAATTGCAACTACATCTCCGACAAAACGTACATGACGGTCGATGATCAGACGGTCATCCGGACTCATCTCCGGTGCTGTCTGTCCTGCCAGTGTAAAACGTTTCTGTGGAACATCTTTATAGGTAAGAATGCATGCGATTCCTGCAACCTTTTCTGCATTTCCGGTCTTGATATCCTCCACCCATGCGTTTGCATGCGGGCTTCGCAGAATTTTTACGATCAGGCAGTCCTTTGGAGCCAGGTCATCAGTATACACCGGTTTTCCAGTTACCAGTGCCATTGCGTCTGTTTTGCGTACAGGCTGATTTACATATTTCATTTTATGCTTCCTCCTGTGCTTTTTTGTATTTCAGAAATTTCAAAATGCTCGTTGTCTGAGAAACAAATCCTGAACATCTGCATAAGTTGCCTGCAAGATATTCTTTGATCTGTTCTTCCGTAGGCTCTTTGAGTTCACGCAGCATTGCAAATACATTCATAATAAATCCCGGATTACAGAAACCACACTGCTCAGCGCCTTCATTTGCAAGAAAGCTTCCAAACTCCTGCGCCTCTCTCTGCATTCCTTCCAGTGTCACAACTTTTTTGCCATCAATTCTTGCAGCAAGCACTGAACATGACAGTACCGGTCTCTCATCAAGTAATACGGTACAAAGTCCACAGTTTGCCGTCTCGCATCCTCTCTTTACACTGAAGCAGCCTTTTTCTCTCAGGAAATCAATGAGAAGCATCCCAGGTTCTATCTCTTCCTGGCGGTAAGCGCCATTCAGCCAGAAACTAATATTCATCTTTCATTCCTCCTACTGTTTCCCATGTTCTTCTTGTGAACACTTCAACAAGAAGTGTTCTGTATTCTGCGGAGGCACGCATATTTCCGGAAGTTTTGACATTTGCAGCCGCATATTCTGCAAACTTCCTGATGGCTTCCTCTCGCTGCTTTTTCGTCATATTCTTAAAATTTTTAAGAATATGATCTTTATCTTCAACTACAACAGCATGTCCCGGTCTTGCACCAATCACTGTCCGCGCTTCTTCTCCGATCATAGATGCTACGCATGTCAGTACCGGGAAATCCGTCTTTGTATTACGCTGGCTCATATAACAGACACGAAGAGGCTGTTTTTTTACAATAATATTGACCAGAATATCATTGTCCTTCTTACGGTTTACAAATTCTGTCAGCGGAATCTTTCCTGCATCGTAAAGTTCCACCCATGTATCCATACCCAGAAACATGGTCAGCACATCAGAAAATCCATAGCGTCCCCAAATGCTTCCCCCTACTGTCGCACAGTTGCGAAACTGCACTCCGACAATGTGTCGCAGACTTTCCTGTATGGCTCCATGTGTGTATTCATTCAGACTTTCATTTATCTCCAGTTCCCGAAGTGGTGTCATACAGCCGATCACAAATTCATCGTCAAATTCCTGAATCGTATCCAGCCCCAGCCCCGAAAGATCAATGGCTGTGGAAATATTACGATTTCCCATCTTCAGCCACACCATTCCGCCAAGGACAATTGCTGTTTTTTTCTGATTCAGCTCATACGCTTCTGCAACGCTTTTTACTTTCACATAGCTTTTAATCTTTAGCATCTGTGTATCGTTTCCTTTCTGTCATCCAATTTCGAATATGCACAGGCATACTTAATTTAAGTTTAGCAGAATTTTTTTTAAATTTCCATAGTCATATCTATATTTTTTGTGTTTGTTTTCTGTGAAATATGCATAAAAAAGCCTTCTTTACATTGACAATGTCTTTTTGCTGTCGATGTAAAAAAGGCTTTATATTCAATAAAGATCAACGGTTGTTGATAGCAGTTACAAGGGCGTCAATAGAGGCTCTGATAATGTCAGGATTCACTCCTGCGCCCCATGCAAGGGTGCCGTCCGGTTTCTGGATACCGACATATGCAATCGCTTTGGAGCTGGTGCTCTTTTCAAGTGCATGTTCCTGATAAGTTACCAGTGTAAACTTCATCTCGTATGCCTTCCTAAGTGCATTGCTGACTGCATCCAGACGTCCGTTTCCAGTTGCCTCAGTCGTGATGGTCTTACCATTGAAGGTAGAAGTTACCTGGGTTGTAATACCGCCATCTTTCTGCTGGAAATGAACTTCATTGATACTATATGGTTCCACAATATTTTCAAATGTAGATTTAAACAGGTTGAAGATCTCATCCGGATGAAGTTCTTTATGGCTGTGATCGGAAACAGCTTTTGCTGCATATCCCATAGCTTCGCGCATTTTCGGAGGCAGGTTCAGACCGTATTTTGTCTCAAGAATATATCCGACTCCACCTTTACCAGACTGGCTGTTGATACGGATAACATCAGCATCGTAGTTTCTTCCGACATCGGTCGGGTCGATTGGCAGATACGGAACCGTCCAGCGACTCGGATCTTTTTCTTCTCTCCAGTGCATGCCCTTTGCGATAGCATCCTGATGAGAACCTGAGAATGCTGCAAATACAAGCGCACCACTGTACGGGCTTCTCTCATCTACTTTCATTCCGGTACATTCTTCGTAAACTTCGCATACATGCGGCATATTTGAGAAATCCAGTTCAGGATCCACACCCTGTGAAAACATGTTCATGGCAAGTGTTACAATATCTACATTACCGGTACGTTCTCCATTACCAAACAATGTTCCTTCGATTCTGTCTGCGCCTGCAAGCAGTCCCATCTCAGAATCTGCAACGCCACATCCACGGTCGTTGTGCGGATGAAGAGATACAATCACATTGTCACGATATTTTAAGTTTTCACACATATACTCGACCTGGCTTGCATATACATGCGGCATGGAGTGCTGTACAGTAACCGGCAGGTTGATGATTGCTTTGTTGTCTGCAGTTGGTTTCCATACATCCAGGACTGCGTTGCACACTTCCAGTGCATATTCCGGCTCTGTTCCGGTAAAGCTCTCCGGGCTGTATTCAAACTGGAAGTTTCCTTCTGTCTGATCAGCCAGTTCTTTCAGAAGTGTTGCACCATCTACGGCAATCTTTAAGATTTCTTCTTTTGATTTCTTAAACACCTGTTCTCTCTGTGCAACAGAGGTAGAGTTGTATACATGTACGATTGCCTTCGGAGCACCTTTGACTGCTTCAAAAGTCTTACGGATGATGTGCTCTCTGGCCTGTGTCAGTACCTGGATCGTTACATCGTCCGGAATCAGGTTCTGCTCGATCAGTGTACGGATAAAGGTATATTCTGTTTCAGATGCAGCCGGGAAACCAACTTCGATTTCTTTAAATCCAATCTCAACAAGCAGTTTGAAAAATTCCACTTTCTGCTCAAGGCTCATCGGGATTACCAGCGCCTGGTTTCCGTCACGCAGGTCTACACTGCACCAGATCGGGGCTTTATCTACATATTCTTTTTCTGTCCATTTCATACATTTTACCGGTGGCATAAAATACTGTCTTTTGTATTTTGTTACGTTTTTCATGATCATTCCTCCATTTTCGCTGAATGTTTTGCTGTGCAGAGCAAAAAAAAATCTCTCATCTCTACAGACTACTGTAAGAGACGAAAGACAACTATCTTCGCGGTACCACTCTTATTTATGAACGGTTCATACACTCATGGGATACGGAACTAAAAAGTACTTATATCCTCTCCATATAACGGTGGATACCGTCTGCGCCTACTATCCATTATGGAATTCGGACAGATGCTCAAAGGCGAGTTCCATGAATTCCTTCTACTGTCTCGCACCACCCGACAGTTCTCTGTGCTCCAGTCCTCACGTACTATTCCTCATCAAAGCATTTCGCATATTTTATCGATGCATAAAGACTAACATGTCAACGGATGATTGTCAAGTGGGAATTTACTTCCGCATAGCCCTGAATATGCAAAAACGCCCTGCCGTAAGCAGAGCGTCCCCACATTTTTCTGATATCAGCCTTTTAATCTGCACACCATATCCCAAAGTGCTTTTGCTGAATTAAAGTTATCCGGAATAATATCTGCCGGAGTGATCGTGATGTCAAATTCATCCTGTAATTCACTTACGATAGACAGAATTGCAAAAGAATCCAAAATACCATCATCGATTAAAGTTGTACAGTTTTCATAATCTGCGTCTGGCTGAATGTCTTCCAGAATTTCAATTAATTTTTCCATTTTAGTTCTCCCTTTAATTTTCTGAATTTAAAATATCAGTATGTATGCCATCCCGCACTAAATGAAGTCCATCTGCCTGTGTCCAGAAATAGATTTTCGGAAGCGGACGACTCAGAAACAGATAAATTCCTTCTGTTACAGAATATGCACCTACTCTTTCAAAAACCAGTATATCACAAATTTTCGGATTTCGCAGTGGAAATTGTTTTACGATCACATCACTGACTGTACAAAGTGCACCACATAAGTTCCAGTGTTGTTCTTCATCCCCGGTCTTTTCATGGCCTTCAAAGTCCAGTTGACTGCAGTACGGATGTTTCATCGCCATTGCCTGTCCATAATAATTTAAATGATTGATACCTCCATCCAGTATTACATATGGCTGTTCTTTGTTTACTTTCATATCTACAATCGATGTGATGTAATATCCACAGGAGGCAGCCAGAAACCTGCCCATTTCAAGAACGATCCTGCCTTTAAACTGCAATCCATCAAGAATTTCTACAAATTCTCCCAGAAGTTCTTCTGTCCGCATACTTTTATCTTTCACAAAATATGGTACAAAGAATCCCGGACCGTATTCAAGTGTCCTGATCTCCATCCCACCGATTTCCTCTAACTCTCTGATAAAAGTATCCAGATGTTTCAGTTCTTCCTGCATCTGAGACAGATTTCTTTTCTGTGTTCCGGAATAAAACTGTATTCCCTCAATCTCTATACCTGTATATTTTTCTCTTTCTGAAATTATTTTACGTATTTCCGCTTCATCAATACCAAACTGATTTCCACTTGTAACACGTATCAGAACCGACAGGGTTATTCCGTGGCGGACTGCAGTATCATTCAGTACTTCCAGATGCTGAAGTGACTCCACTGTATAAGTTCCCCTGTTTCCGTAAGTATCCAGCATATAAGCTATATCATCCGGATTTTTGTATACGCCTGAAAGTACAATTTTTTCCATTGGAATCCCGGCTCTTTCACAAATTCGAAATTCTCCCGGTGAGCATACTTCCAGAGAAGAAACAATCTCCAGCATCGGTTTTATCAGAAATGGATTTGCTTTCATCGCATAGCAGATTTCTGCTTTCCCGGTCAGACATCTTTTGACTTTTTCAGCGAATTCTTTCATTTTATCCAGATCAAAGACATATGCCGGTGTCGGTATATGTTCTTTTTCTATCAGTTGGTTCATAAATCTGTATTCTGACATTACCTGTTGTCCTCCTGATATTCTGTCATAAGTGCTTTGCGGTCGATTTTTCCGTTTTTAGTAAGCGGCATCTGTTCCACCTGACGAAATGCATTTGGAACCATAAACGCTGGCAAATACTGCTTTAATGCTCTGACGATCTCTTTTCGCTCAACATTTCCTTCATAGAAAGCTACAATTTTACTTTTACCCTGATCAAACAGACAGCAGCTTCTTATTATCTCAGGGATTTTATCCATTGATGCCTCTATTTCTCCCAATTCGATCCGATGTCCCATGTGTTTAATCTGAAAATCTTTTCTTGTTGCAAAGCATAGTTCACCCAGATTATTATAATACGCCAGATCGCCGGTACGATACATTGGTTCCAGATATCTGTCATTAAGCGGGTTCTGTACAAAAGCCTTTGCTGTCTGCTCCGGATTTCTGTAATATCCAAGTGCAAGTGCACTTCCGGTTACACATACTTCTCCATTCTGATTTCTTTCTTCCACAAGGTGATTCTCTTCATCCAGAAGGAATACTTTTTCATTCGGAAAAGCTTTTCCCATTGGAAGGACATCACCCGGCTGAAATTCTCTGTTCACAACGTAATATGTACAGTTACAGGTAATTTCTGTCGGACCGTAAATATTTACATACATCGTATTTGGAAGATATTTTCTCCAGATATTCAGATGCTTCACCGGCATGCTTTCACCTGAAAATAGAATTTTATTTATCTTTTCCGGTACCTTATATTCAAATCCATTCAGAGTTGAAATAATGCACAATGCAGAAACTGCCCATACTAATGTAGTAACTTCTCTCTCAATCAGAAAATCGATCAGTTTAGTCGGGAAAGAAAATAACTGTTTCGGTATAATCTGTACAGTTGCACCGGTCTTCAGCCCGGAATAAATATCCTTCACAGATACGTCAAAATCCCACGGCGCCTGATTTCCGATAACATCCTTTTCTGTAATATTAAACAGCTCCGTAAAACAGTCAATAAAGTCCAGAACTGAACGATGTCCCACAACAACACCTTTAGGAGTTCCGGTAGAACCCGAAGTAAAAATACCATACAGCGGATCTACATCTACTGCCTGATTTCTGATGGTCTCCAGTACTATCGGATCTTCCTGTACAGCATTAAGCTCCGAAAGCATAAGAACCTTCCCCTCAAAGCCCAGTTTTTCCAGATCCTTTAAATATTTTTCTGATGTGATGATGACTTCACTTTGCAGAATATCCAGAATCTGATTCAGACGGCTGGCCGGCTGTTTCGTATCAATCAAAACATAAAAACAGCCTGCATAGACAGCTCCCATAAACACACCTATTGTCTCAACGCTCTTTTCCATAAAAACCGGAATCGGATTTCTCGGAGCAATATATCTGCTCAACGCTGTTCCTATCTTTCTGCCTGTGCATTCCAGTTCCTTAAAAGTACAGGAGGTATTTTCATCTGCAAACGCAGTTTTATCCGGATATTTTTGTGCCGACTTCTCCAGATATTCCAGAATGTTTTTCTTCATTTTTCTCCCTTCTTTCTTTCAGTCAGTCTGCCGACTCTGTTTGGTTCAGTACCTGTGCAAGGACTTTTGAGTATGCTCTTGCAGCATCTCCGTTCATATGACCGTCATAATCGGTATATGCCTTTGCATTATGTGTGAATGCTTTAAAATATTGTGTATTAAAATTGATATAATCCACACCCTGTTCCTCAAAGAATTTACCGAAATATTTCCATGCGGCATTGTAATTGTCGCTGTGGTCTTTCAGTGTCGCAATTGGAACCGGTGTTGTTACTGCCACAAATTCAATATCATTCTCTTTACAGAAATCTATCAGCTTCTTCAGATATTTCATATTGGACGGAGTTACTTTGCCATCTTCATATAATTTGATATCTGTCTTTTTCAGTTTAGAAATGTCCACTGGATATCTCTCGATAAAACCGCTCTCATGATATTTCTGTGAATCGCTCTTAAGATCTGTAATGCTGTAATCCTTTTTTATTTTCTGAAGGAATGTTTCCTTCACTTTTGGCACTTCATAACTTAGAGAATATTCATACCAGGGAAACAGGATCGTACGGAAATTACATTTTGCGATTGAGTTCCAGAAATATTCCAATTTTGCCTTTGAAAAAGGAAATTCATGATAAAACAGCAGGTAATTGTTGCCTTCTTCTTTCTCTGAAACAAAATATCCCGGATCCACTTCATAAATAATTCTTTTCGGATTCTGTTTCTCAGCAACCAGTCGGGCAAGATAATACGCATCAATTCCGTATTCTCCGCCCACACATAAATTATGTCCTGTTCTTCCGGTGATTTCTTCCATCACTTCAGGATCAATATCCATTTTTCCATGAGAGGTGCCCAGAATAATATCATCAAACTGTTCGCTGACGACAGCATGAACATCATTTCTCATAAATGTACATGGATAAAGTGCAGTATCCAGCCCTTTTAGAAGGATACCACATATTACAAGTACAAGAACTGTTTTTAATATTTTTTTAGAACTGTGCATAAATAAAACCTCTCGCTACCGCTGTGGAACCAAAGAATCCGATGGAAACCAGCAGACAAAAATATACTGCAACTGTAACAGGAAGAGGAAGTTTTGCCAGAGATTCCCTGATCTTCATACCTCTCTCCTGAAGTACACTGACTACAAATAAGATCACACATCCTACTGCAAGGATAAGAAGCGCATATGGTGTGAATGCGGTTCCCTGCTTGCCTGCCGCAATCTGTAAGATCTGTGACGGGTTAAATCTGGTCACTGACAGTTTCATCATATGCAGTGCAACTCCCATATCGTCCGGACGGTCAAAATACATACTGATCACAGTAAGGATAAATGTCCTGATCACCGTGAACACATAATACCATGTTTCCTTTCCGCTGATATGAAGTTTCTTTTTCCAGCTGCGATAATTACCTGCCATAAGACCACTGAACGCTATGATCAGGCCGTTATACAGACCATAAATAATATATTTCCATGCTGCGCCATGCCATACACCAACTACAAAGAAAACAATAATATTTGCAAGACAGATTGGAAGTGTACGACCTGTCTTTCGGCCGAAGACTTTTTTCGCCCATTTGCTAAAGCTTCCCATCCAACGCGACAATGTAACCGGGTAAAAAACATAATCTTTCATCCATGTACCAAGCGTAATGTGCCAGCGATGCCAGAAATCTGTAACAGAAACTGCAAAAAACGGACGCTTGAAGTTTTCATCCAGTTCGATTCCAAACATAGACGCAATACCAATAACAACATCCATTCCTCCGGAAAAGTCTGCGTACAGCTGAAGCGTATACAAAAGAATTCCAATAAGTGCAAGTCCGCTGTACTGATCCGGATTTGCAAAAATCTCATCTACAAATACCGCCGCCCAGTCTGCAAGGATCATCTTTTTGAAAAAGCCCCATAAAATACGCTCAAACCCTCTGGCAATATTTTTACCCTCGAATTTATGTGGTGCATAAAACTGATTTGCAAGACGGCTGTATCTTCCGATCGGCCCCTGAAGGATCTGCGGGAAGAAAGATACAAACAATGCATATTTCAGAGGATGCTTCTCAGCCTCACATCGTTTCCAGTAGACATCCAGAAGATAGCCGGATGACTGAAAAGTATAGAATGATATTCCAAGCGGAAGCAGGATTGCCATACCCCTTAAATTCATATGAAACAGCGCATTCAGATTTTCGATTGCAAAATTAGTATACTTAACTGCCCCAAGCATACCAAAGTTTAAAATCAGGCCAAGAATCAATATATTCCGTGCTGTCTTATGATTTTCCTGCGCTTCCATTTTTTCGATCATAAGTGCAGCAATCCATGTGACGATCGTAGAAAACAGGATAAACACAACAAATCTCGGACCACCCGCTACGTAATAAATGTAACTGAATACAAGAAGTACCAGCCACTGCCATTTATGAGGCACTATGTAATAAACCAGTACAGATGCAGCCACAAACAGCAAAAAAAGATTTGATACTAACGACATAATAATTCTCCTGAGCAAATCATAACAGGGCGCTGCACTAATTCCTTAATGCAGCGCCCTGCCCTTTTCTTTTCATTTAATTTAAAATTGCATTATCCAGACAGCCGTCAGCGGAACCACCCTCATCTGATCCACTGTCATCTGATCCTGCAGCATCATAGCTGTTGTCATCGTAATCATAACTGTTATCATAATCATAGCTTTCATTATAATCATAGCTATTGTCGTAGCTTTCCGTTGCCGGCTGCGCAACCGGAGCAGCAGTAGGTGTCGGTGCCAGAGCTTTTTCGTTTTCCAGAGTATTAATAGATTTCTTCTGGCTGGCGCTGTCAAATACAAGATATGCTACGCTTCCTTCCAGATGAAGTTCTGCTTCCTCTGTATCCCCAAACGGGAATGTATGGATTTCAGATGTTGTTCCATCTTCAAAAGTAAGCTGAATATTATATTTCGGAATTTCTTTTTCCTCTGTATTCTCAGCATTTTCTTCTGTCTTGGCATCCTCTGTCTTTTCTGCATCTGAAGTTTCATCTTTTTTATTCAGATCAAACCACAGTTCGCGTTCTTCGTCTGCTGCAAACTTGTCGTCTTCTTTCAGAAAGTTATCCGGATACTTTTCATCTTTTTCATTCTTAATGGTAAAACCGGTAATCACTTTGCCAGTCAGGTTTTTGAGTTTGACATCCAGAATGCCTTCTGTCTCTTTCTCCGGTTTTTCACCGATGGTCTTTAATTCTTCTGTTTTTTCTTCAGAAGTCTCATCTGCTTTTGCAGTGTCTTCTGTCTGTTCTGCGGTATCTGCTGCCATAGCTGTCTGTGCAAATAAAATGCTGCTTCCAAGCATTGCTGTCATTAAAACTGTTACAATTTTTTTCTTCATTATTTTAATTCTCCTGCTGTCTCTTATTTTGTTTTATAATATTTCAGAGTTCCCTTCTGTCCGTATCTGATCTGATATCCGGTGTAACCCTTTTTGCCATACTCACTCTGGAAGTTTGGATCATATACATAAGTTCTGTTTCTGATTTTGATTTCAACCCATGCATGTGGCGCTTTACCTTTACCTTTTGCCACATAACCGCTCACATATTTTGCATTATATCCTGCAACTTTTGCCATCTGATAGAATGTAGCAGCCTGTACATAACAGTCACCACATCCTCTCTGGAAACCATACTGAGCATAGTAGATTGCATTTTTTCTTGCGACTCTGTAATTTGCTACATAACGCAGAGAAGAAGACCAGTTAAATGCCTTTTTCAGGTTGTTACCACATCTCTGATAACGAATTGCTGCCAGTGTCTCGACAGCTGACAGTCTGGTCGCACGTCCATTTCTCGCAATTTTATAATAAATTCTGGAATTGTATCTGTAATACGGTCTGTTTGTCACCAGTCTGCCGTTTTTTGCAAAAACATACGTATATCTGCCAATTTTCTTTACACCGGTAACTTTTCTGCCATTTTGGTCGTAATAATATCTGCCATCTTTACTCCACGTATTTTTTAAAGTTTTTGTGGTTGTAGTAGCTGCTACAACTGTCTGTGCTTCCATAACCGGAGCTGCCACCGGAGCTGCTGCGATCACAGCACTGAGAATCATTGCGGTAATTTTTTTATTCATTTTCATTTATTTTTCTCCTCTTTCTTAATCTCTTTGCATAATACCTTCTACAACTTCAGCACTTGCTCCCTTTCCTGCCGGACGGAACACACTCAGTGCAAGGCTGCCATAAATATAAGTTACATCAGAGCCGTTTCCAAAACATGAATCTTTGCTGATATGCATTTTACTGTATTTGCCAAGTAATTTTTTAATCTGTCTTGCGTTCTTGTATGTTTTTGATGCATTTCTGTATACAGTTGTTTTTTGTCTGTTAAACACACCATTTGAATTGAAGTAATACAGTCCCGGCATTGCATCTTCAGAAGTAATTCCACAACGAATCCCCTTCATCATGTGTCCCTGATAGTCAAAGCCGTAATATCTGCCGTTAATTTTTTTTACAACAATTCCGGTAGTTCCTACATAGTTCCTGTCTGCATGATATGCTCTGCCATTTTTGTCAAAGTAAAATCTAAAACTTCTGTTGCCAACTTTAATTGTACGCCACTGATTGCGAACTCTTTTGCCGTTTTCGTAACCATAATATTTGTTTTTAAGTACCGTTTTAGCTGCTGCCTGCACCTCAACCGGCTGTGATGCTGCTAAAACAACCGGTGATGCTACAAGAAGCATGAGTAGCAGCATTGCCATGATTTTTTTTAATCGTTTCATGTCTCTTCTCCTTTTTCGATTCATATTCTGTGATTTTGAAATTATGTCCGTTACTCAACCTATCACATGTTACATTATAATATATCTTTTACATAAATTCAATGCATCAGGGCTAATTTAATATAGTAAAAAGCTTCGAAATACATAACTGTATCTCAAAGCTTTTCGACATTCTGTCCTCAATCGGGGCAACAGGATTTGAACCTGCGACCTCACGGCCCCCAGCCGTGCGCGCTACCAAGCTACGCCATACCCCGGTGAGGATTATTATATCAAGCAGCCTGCGGTTTTGCAACCGTTTTCTCTATACTTTCTTCTATCCGTTTCAGTGCCGGATACTGATTTTATTGCGTATAACATCTGTATGACTATACCTGTCATATTTTGTCTTTTTATTTGTAAATGTAACTGCTGCTTTTTTATTATTTTTGTCAAGTGTTACTGTTCCTGTCCGGTCATTCAGACTCACATTTGCCGTCTGTGCTGTAATACTTTCAAATACATAACGTAAAGTTTTCTTCTCACTGACCGTGTACCTTCCCAGCGGAATAGTCGAAAACGTACAGCTCAACACCGCATATCCTCTATCTGTCGGATATTCACCCTTACGAAACTCCACAAAATCCTCATATGCATGCGAAATTCCTTTTCCATCTGTTCCGGTCACACAGAATCGAAAAACAGGATTTCCATGCGCCCATATAATGTCCTGCTCTCTGATTCTTTTTGTGATCACAATCTGCCCGTCCGGAATTTCTCTCGGAATTTCTCCTTTTACCCACGAAGAATTTGTCTGCTGCGTATCCTTTATTTTATCTGATACAATTGTTCTGGACGCCTTGTTTTCAATCGAATAAGCACTTCCATTCTGACTTATATGATTATGCGAACTTATTACTGTATTACTTCCGGCTGTAACTTTTATCCGAAAATAGTATGTCACATCATTAAATGCCTCTTCACTTTTCAGATAAGATGTGTTTGCAGTAAATGTAATCGTATTTTTCGTATTCTCAATTCTGAATCTGGATGTCACATCTTTTCCTGCTGAAGTTGTAACGCTTCCACTTCTGAATTTCAGACAGGAATCCAGTGTATCTTTCAGAACAAAAGAGCTGTAGGAGCCAGGCATCAGCCTCTGCGCAATCACATAATCATAATTTTTTCCTTCCTTTATGCCATATGGAGGATCTGTCCGCGTAGATTCATGTTTTGTCATACTGTTATAAGCAGCACCGTCATTTCCCACTCTTTTTTCCGGTTTGGGGTTCGGTTCATATGTACCTACTGTTTTCCCTGTTGTCAGAAAAAACGCATTCTGCGGATACGTCTCATTGTTCCAGCTCTCCTGAGAATTCCAGTTCAGCATAAAGTATCCGTCAAAGTCAAGCTGGCACCATGCTTTCACATCATCAGTATCAATATCTTCTCCTTCCGGACTTGTCAGCTCATTGTAAACAGCGCCATTTGCAATCATAGCCGTTGTTTTTTTCAGATAATTATAGCCTTTGCGCAGATAAATCCGATTTACACCCCAACCATCATAAACACGAATTCCCTGTCCTGCATCCAGATCCTTCAATGTCACATGTCCTTTCGGAGAAATTTTATTCTGTGTTGCATGATCCAGAAATTCAAAACGAAATCTTACAGTTCCCACTCCAATTGTATTAAATGCAATTCTGTTTTTGTAAAACAATATACATGGAATAATATTTCTTCCATCATTTCCTATATGATTTTTATTTACAGGTCCCCATTTCACTGCTGTCACTTTCAAATCTACAATTTTCCCATTATACTCCCCTACATTACTATATATGGCAGTAATAGGATCTGCATAATCCTGATCATCAATTACGCATCCCAAAAATGTTTTACAGTATTCTTCCGTAAATCCACGTTCATCGCCATACCAGTTATGCATTTTAGTATTCAAAGTTCCATTATACCTGCTGATAGAAACAAGACTGCTGGTATTTGCCCGGAAAGCATAAGTAAATGCATATTCGCTTCTCATCTGATAATCAGCAGCTACCCATTTCACCGGAACGCTGCTCGTTGCTCTTGCAACCATTGCTTCAGGATCTGCTGTGTCAAATTCATCGACTTCATCTCCTTCTGCCGAAAACACTTCCTCTGCTCCATTGTCATTATCCGCTGTCTCAATCGATATATCCGGGAATTCCGCCGCTGCATCTTCGTCCGGTATATCTTCTGTCAGATTCTCTTCACATTCCTCAGCATCAATAATAATTTCATCTGTGTCATTCTCTCCATCTGCTTCGTCTTCTGCTGTGTCCTCTGTGTCCCCTGTCTCATCTTCCTCACTGTCCGCTCCATTTTCCAAACCTTCCATACTTTGATTCAGATCCACAGCCTGTTCTGTTTCCGAAAAAGCTGCTGCTGATTCTACAGGCAGCGACATTCCATACCACAAACTTAAAATCATCACAACCATAAGACAGATACCCGTGATTTTTCTTTTCATGATTTTTTCGCCCCTTTCCATTTTTTTATGACTGGTATACTGATGCCAGCTGCAAGAAACAGTAAGAGCATAAGTTCTACCGGCATGGGATCACCTGTTTTTACGGACGATTTCTGTTTGCTGCCAGTATCCTTAACAGATGACTGAAAAGAATCCCCGGAAAAGCTTTGATCTTCATTTTCGTTTTGTTCTTCTGTCGTATCCATCTCAGAAGTTTCATCTTGAACAGAAAATATCCACGAAACATCTGTTTTCTTTAAAGCCCATGCATTATCCCATTCTTTCGGAATTTCCAGTGAGAATTTAAGTTCACCTGACGCTTTGCTTTTAAAAACTCCAAGCGAATGATTCTTTTGAAGTTTTGCAGCATCCAATGTTCCACTGTAAAGTACATTTTTTCCCATGGAAATCTGAAAGCAGATATTTTTCAGCATATCCATTTTTTCTTTTGATCTTCCCTCTGTACTGATTCTGAAAAAAATCTCCGCATCCTTCTTTGTCGTATTTGACACCTTTACTGTATCTGCCAGAACGTCTCCAGGCATTGCTGTTTCCAAATTCGCAAAGAAATCATCCGGGACTGCAATCAGTTTGTGTGCTTTTCCCTGAAATTCCACAGACAGTTTTCGTTCACCCTTTTTGCAGATCATTGTTCCATTTGTTTCATGGACACAATCCTGAATTTCCTGATTTTCCCACGGTGACATGGCGTTAAAATCCGGTTTGAAATTAGCAGCCTGTATCGCATCCGCCTGCACGGTAATATTCAGTTTCTGCCCACTATGCTCTTCTGTCCATCCCGCTGGAACAGATACACTCTGAAAAAGATCCACAGATTCCTGTTTTTTCAAAACCTTCGTATAATAATAGTAATCCCCTCGCTTTATCCACCCTGCTGAAATTCCTTCTATATTACGGTCACTCAGCATTTCCATATCGTCTTTATCACTTCCGTAACTGATATGCGCCCGTATCCAACATGGAAGAGCCCTGTTCTTAATACGCGGAATCTTTGAAATCCGTTCACCAGGAAATATATATGCCGGATCACGATATTTCACTTCTCCGTTCCCTTTTCGCGCAAACTCTGTCATATTTATCCGAATATCGCCCATGGTAATATGATTTTTGATTTCCAGACTATCCGAAAAATAACCATAAGCACCTGTTGCCATACAAAGCAGCGCAGCAAGAATTCCAACCAGCATTTTTCTTTTTTTCTTCACATGTCCACCTGCCTTCTCAGCCCTGTTTTTCATAAGCCTCCCATGCTGCCTGACAGGACTCATATGGTTTTGCCTCTACAGACTCCTCATACACCTGAATTTGGAAATCCTTCAATTTCTCCCAGTATGTTTTTTCAATTTTTTCCGCTTCCACCATAAATCCTGTACATAATGGTCTGGTCGATTCTCCTTCTTTCAATACATTTTTGTAATAATAAAATCCATCATCACTGTATACCCAGTCAGTCGTATTCTGCCCTTTCATCGTGACAGCCCTGCCGATATCACTGTTTGAATACGCCAGAGAAACGCGCACAAAACAGTCTACGCTCATTCCCTCCGCACCCTGTTCACGATTTGTTACCCATATTTTTTTCGTAATATCCGTATTCTTATCCGGTACAACCGGCGTCGGAGAAGGAAATTCTTCTCCGATTCCAGTTGTATTATTTCCCACATATATGATATTTTCTGCTGTATCAAAAGCACTTTGATATGCTGCAATTCCCTGCACAGTTACCAGAATCCCCATTGCGGCTGCCAGAGCTGTGATTCTCTTCTTCCTTCCTGTCATACTGTTTCCTGCTTTCTGCTATTCCGTTACTTTTCCATCCTGCTCCCTGTTCTGATTTACATATTTTTCATAGGCTGCTTTAATCTGTTCCGGAAGATTATCGGAACTGCCACCTGTATAAGATGTCTGTATCGCATAGGCTCTGACCGGAATTTCAAGTGTCTGTCCGTCCAGCTGCCCCTCAATCAGATTCAGGAACTTTACAGTATCAAATAAAGCTTCCGAAGTTTCCTGCGGTTTCAGTATTTTTTTGTACGCATATGTATATACCCTCCGGTTTTCTATATTCTGCGCATTGAGCTGCATCCAGCTTGCTTTCGCTTCAAAAGAAAATAATTCCTGTACCTTTTTCCCCAGGCGGTCACCACTTTCCGCTGCCGCCTCCACATTCGCCATCGGAATTGAAACTTCCATATATACAAATGCATCATTTGTTCCTGTGTTCGTAATCTGCGGATCTTTATGAATTACTTTTGACGGTTCAATTATCCTATTTTCTTCAGGTTTCCATTCCGGCTCTTTCAATTCAATATCAACCTTTCCGACTGTAAACTCATTGGATACTTTCTCATAATCCGTCAGATACGCAGACACGCCTCCAACTGATGCCAGACATAAAATTCCTGCCAGTGCCATAATTTTCACTGTATTTTTTTTCATATTTGTTTTCTGCGCCTTTTTTCGATGCGCTCTCCTTTCCATTCAATTACCAGAAAGACCAGTTCCTGAAAGATCATGAGCAGCAACAGCATTCCCACTGTTTTTTCCTTTAAAAGCTCTGCTGCATAACCTACAAGTGGAACTGTCAGGATCACCGTTCCTATGATCTGTTCCGGTTCCAGCAGTGATACATCCTCCATATTATTTGCATCACCTTTTGTTATGTAACTCTGTTTCTGTTTTGCAACTACTCTGTGACTGACTTTTCCCTGCGCATTTTGAAACGTCACAATATCTCCGACAGATGGCTCTGTTCTTTTTGTATCTGTAAAAACAATTCCTCCTGTTTTTAGCGTCGGTTCCATAGAACCAGACATAACAATATCCACAGAAATACCAATCTTCGGTAGAAAAAAAACAGCAAGACCGAAAAAGCCGATCACAGTCAGTAAAATTCTTGCGGCTTTTTCCGCAATTCGCATAAATCACCTGCTTTCTTATCGTGGAATAAAATACAAAAATAAATGGATTTTTTGCAGATCTGCATTGATTGATAAAATCAAGATTGTCTTAAGATGGTTTAATCTTATGCTCTGAGCGCATAAAAGTCAATAAAATTCGTTCGTCATGTTTTGACAGGATGATACGTCAAAAAACGACACATCCAAAAGGATGTGCCGTTATAATCGAAAATTTACTTAGTTGTTAATGAGCTTGTCTTCGCCGTTCCAGCTGTACAGTTTACGGATTTCTTCGCCAACTTTTTCTGACGGATGTTCGGAAGCAAGTTTTCTCATTGCTTTGAAATGAACCTGTTTTCCTGCATCAGACATATCAAGCAGGAAATCTTTTGCAAATGTACCATCCTGGATATCTGTAAGGATCTGTTTCATAGCTTTCTTTGTTTCTGCTGTAACAATCTTCGGTCCTGTGATATAATCGCCGTACTCAGCAGTATTGGAGATGGAATATCTCATTCCTGCGAATCCTGACTGATAGATCAGGTCAACGATCAATTTCATCTCATGGATACATTCGAAATATGCATTTCTCGGGTCATATCCGGCTTCGCAAAGTGTTTCGAAACCAGCCTGCATAAGTGCAACAACACCACCACAGAGAACTGCCTGCTCTCCGAAAAGGTCTGTTTCTGTCTCTGTACGGAATGTAGTTTCAAGAAGACCAGCTCTTGCTCCACCAATTGCAAGTCCATAAGCAAGTGCTTTGTCAAGTGCTTTTCCTGTATAATCCTGCTCTACAGCTACCAGACAAGGAGTTCCTTTTCCAGCCTGATATTCGCTTCTTACTGTATGTCCAGGTGCTTTTGGTGCAATCATAGTAACATCGACATATTTTGGTGGAACGATACATCCAAAATGAATGTTGAAACCATGAGCAAACATCAGCATGTTGCCTTCTTCAAGGTTCGGCTCGATATCTTCTTTGTAAAGTTTGGCCTGTTTTTCATCATTGATCAGGATCATGATGATGTCAGCCTGTTTTGCAGCCTCTGCTGCTGTATATACTTTAAAGCCCTGTTCTTCGGCTTTTTTCCAGGACTTGCTTCCTTCATACAGACCAACAATGACATTGCATCCGGACTCCTTTAAGTTCAGCGCATGTGCATGTCCCTGGCTGCCATAACCGATAATCGCAATTGTCTTACCATCCAGTAATCCTAAATTACAGTCTTCCTGGTAAAAAATCCTGTTTGCCATCTTTGTTTCCTCCTAAGCTATTCGTAAAATAATATTTATCGTTAAAGGGCTGTACCCCTTAGCAAACGTAATAAACTACTATGTAAAATGCCCTGCATCCTACAGAAATTTTACATCGCTGGCACCACGCGAAAGTCCTGTGATACCTGTTCTTGCAAGTTCCAGTATCTCATATTCACCGAGAAGGTCAATAAAAGCACCGAGCTTACTCTTACTTCCGGTCATCTCAATGACTAAAGAAGTCTTACCGACATCAATGACATTGGCACGGAAAATATTTGCAATGGAAATAATTCCCTCTCTCTGCTCCGGCCGCGCTGCGACCTTCACAAGTACCAGTTCTCGGCTTACACTGTTATCCGGTTCGAGAACCTTAATATCTCTTACATCTACCAGCTTTGCGAGCTGTTTTGTAATCTGTTCCAGAATCATCGTGTCTCCACTGCATACGACTGTCATTCTGGAATATCGTTCATCCGCAGTCACGCCGACTGTCAGACTGTCAATATTATAACCTCTGCGGCTGAAAAGACCGGCAATACGACTTAATACACCGGCAGTGTTATCTACTAACAGGGACAAAATTCTTTTCTGCATAACGCACCTGCTTTCAAGTTACTGTTCACTGCATTTACAGCAGTGTTTTCAATACTTTAATCTTTTAAACAATTCCATCGTAAAATTGTCTGCATGTTTATCATTATAGCAATATTACATCGTTTGTCAATGCAAAATTTTGTATACATTACAATTTTAAAACACTTTTTTGTATTTTTATACAAGGTATTTTTTGCGCAGAGCCTCGATCGTTTTCGGATTCATGTACAGTGCTTTTTTCATAAACTGTTCAACTGAACCATAGTCTTTTTCGATGGTTTCGAATACACAGTCAAGGTATTCTTCTTTTACACGATAAAGCAGACGTATCTTGTCCATGGTTTGGTTGTCCACGATCATCTTTGACTCCAGATAGCGAACCATATGATTCATTTCCTCATCAAGATAAAGATTTGTTTTCATATAGTCTTCATAGATTGTCTCTCTCGGAACCCCAAGTGTACATAGGAGAAGCGCCGTTCCCACACCTGCACGGTCTTTGCCGATGCTGCAGTGCCACAATACTGCCCCTTCTTCCTGATGAAGCAATACATCCAGAAAACGCGCATACTGTCTGACGCTGTAGGAATCGTGCACCAGTGAAGCATACTGGTTCAGTACAAAATCTTCCGGAATATCTTTAAAACTTTTTATAATCTCATCCAGTTTTCCGGATCTGGTAATGCCGGTCGTTTCCTCGTCCACAATCGGTATATCGCAGTATTGTACTCCCTCCATAACTATATCCGGTTTTTCCAGAACTTCCGATTTTGTGCGGAAGTCGATCACAGTCGTCAGATGATAGTCTTTCATCAGAGTATCCTGATCTGCAATCGAAATATGATAAAGTGTTCCGCTTCGAAGAAGTCTGTGCGGAAGAATATGGCGTCCGTCTGATGTCATCAGTGCACCCAGATCTCTTGTATTCGGAAGACTCTGGAGCGGAATCCTGCCGCCTTTCGGAAATCCTGTCACAATGTTCGGATTCAGTGCTTTCAATAACTGAATACAATCCTGAATCTCACGGTCCGTCAGATCAAACTGGTATCTTTTTTTACGGCGTGTAATTATGACCAGCGAACTGGTACTGAACTGCTTCTGTGCCCCGCCTTCTACTCCTTCTTTTCTTTTGTAAGCCCATAAGATATCTTTACATGGAAGATAATTCATCATCATATGTTTGGAAAAAATGAGATTACCATCCTCGATTCTTATTTTTCCGTATTTCATATTTTCTCCTTCTATATAAGCCCTAAATGTTCAAGTCCGTTACGAATACCGTAATGGAACATATCCGTCGTTACATAATCGGCCAGTTCTTTAATCTTCGGTGAAGCATTTCCCATTGCCACCTTTGTTGCTGCATATTCAAACATGGACAGATCATTGTTACTGTCTCCGAATACGATCGTGTCTTCCCATGCGATATGAAAAATCCTGCAGACTGCTGCAATTCCGACTGCTTTATTACATCCCTTCGGAACCATTTCAATCGTATTTCCCACAAAGTTATTAGATTCGTGATAGATCATATCATAATACAGAGAAAGTTCTGCGCATGCCTGCTGCGCATTGCATCCTTTTTGTTTCTTTGCACTGATCTTGTTGATGTGCATACAGTTTTCATTTCCACAGATCGGTCTCCACTTTTCTCCAAGTGATTCTGTGATCAGATCAGTATACCAGTTCACATCTGTCGTATATTCATCCTTATCATAATACATATAGTCGGCACCTTCCATGACCGGAATCAGCCCATATTTACGAAGTATCTCAACAGAAAGCTTTGCTACCTCCGGTGTTCTTTCGTTATTATACAGTCTTTTTCCGTCTTTTTCGATGGTCGCACCACATGCACTGATGATTCCTGTAAACGGAATCTGTTCCAGATACCAGGATACAAACGCCCGGCTTCTTCCGGTACAGAGCCATGCCTGATGTCCGTTGGCAACCAGCTTTTTGATTGATTCTACTGCACTGTCCGGTACTCCTTTTTCCATATCGCAGATAGTTCCATCCGCATCAAAAAAAACTGCTTTTTTATCACTCATTGTATTGTCCTTCTTTTCTACTCTATATGGCAATCTGTTATGCAAAAAGTTCCCCTGCCACCCGGATCAGATATTCTGTATCTTTTACGCCTGCAGTCTCATAAGGAGAATGCATGGCAAGCTGCGGAAGTCCGATATCTACTGTATTCATGGCAACCTGTGTATTGGAAATATTGCCCAGTGTCGACCCCCCGGCAATATCAGACCGGTTTACAAATGTCTGATATGGAACATCCGCCTTTGCACAAAGCTCTATAAACTCTGCCGCAGACACGGCATCTGTACAATACTTCTGATTTGCATTGTATTTGATAACAATCCCTTTATTCAGAACAGGATGATTCACCGGATCTGTTTTGTCTGCATAATTCGGATGAAGCGCATGTGCATTGTCCGCCGAAACCATAAAACTTCCGGCAAGAGTCATCAGATATTCTTCATAAGTTCTGCCAAGCCCTGTATTGATACGAAGAAGTGTATCCTTCAAAAAAGTAGATGCCGCCCCCTGTTTCGTGCTGCTGCCGACTTCTTCATTATCCAGCACGCAATGTACTGCGATATTTTCTCTCGTTTCCGCCCGCAGAAGTCCCTCCATAGAAGAAAACGCACACTGCAAGTCATCCAGCCGTGCGGAAGAAACAAATTCCTGATCTACGCCCCATATCGTACCCGGCATACGATTATACAAAAATAAATCGTGGCTGAGAATATCTGATCTGTCGGCCCCGATCTGCTCTGCAATCATTTCCAGCAGCGTTCTGTCTGTATTTTCTGCTGCAAAAAGAGGCAGCATATCTTTCTGCGGATTATATGCGGTTCCGTTGTTTGCCTCACGATTCATATGAATAGCAAGATTCGGGATCATCACCAGATCGCGTTCTATGTTTACCAGCTTTTCTACAAGTCCGCCATTCTCTCTGACAATGACTCTGCCGGCTATGGAAAGCGGACGGTCAAACCACGGTGCCATCAGCATTCCGCCATATTTTTCCACATTCAGTTTTACATAGCTGCCGTCCACTTTCATTTCCGGATTTTCTTTTATCTTGAATGTCGGAGAATCACTGTGGCTTGCCATAATATGAAATGCAAACGGCGGATCTTCCGGTATGGCAAAAGCAATCAGTGCGGAATTATTTCTGGTCACTACATATTTTCCACCCGGTATGAGATTCCAGTGTTCTCTCTCCGAAAGCACCTGAAATCCACCTTCCGTAAATCGTTTTTTCATTTCATCCACTGCCTGAAATGCAGTCGGACTTTTCTCTATAAATTCCAGTAATTTTTCTGTTGTTTCTATGTACATCTGTAACAACTCCTTGGTCCCGGATCGGGTATTTTCTTAACTGTTCAGTTCCCGCACAGTTACGGGATACTGACTGCTGAATACTACGTATATTCTTAAAATATTTCACTACGATTATACGGTATATTTTTTCGTATGGCAACGAAAAAGAGGCAGTTTGTCAAAAACCACCTCTTTACACTGCCCAAAGGCATGGTTGTTTATTCAAATTTTTATAATGCCTTGATTCTTCTGAGGGCTTCCTGTGTATTTTCATAGCTTCCGAAAGCAGTCAGACGGAAGAAGCCTTCTCCATGAGCACCAAATCCTGATCCCGGTGTACCTACTACATGTGCATTTTCAAGCAGATAATCAAAGAAATCCCAGGAGCTCATATTGTTCGGAGTCTTCAGCCAGATGTACGGTGCATTCACGCCACCTGATACGGAGTATCCTGCCTCTTTCAGTCCGTTGTAGATCGTATGTGCATTTTTCATATAATATGCAACCTGCTCTTTCAGCTGTGCCTTTCCTTCCGGAGAATAAACAGCTTCACCGGCGCGCTGTACAATATACGGTGCACCGTTAAATTTTGTTCCATGCCGTCTTGCCCAGAGGTCATGCAGTGCAACACCTTCTCTTATAAGATCTTTCGGAACAACGGTAAACCCAAGGCGGACACCTGTAAATCCGGCATTTTTTGAAAAGCTTCTAAGCTCGATCGCACAGGTACGTGCACCTTCACATTCATAAATACTGTGCGGAACATTTTCTTCTGTAATATAAGCCTCATATGCCGCATCATAAATGATCACTGCACCATTTTTATTTGCATAATCTACCCATTCCTGAAGCTTATCCTTTGTGATTGCCGCACCACTCGGATTGTTCGGGAAGCAGAGATAGATCAGATCCGGAGTCTCTGTCGGAAATTCCGGAAGAAATCCGTTTTCTTCCAGACACGGCATATAGATCACACCGTCAAAGTTTTCTCTTCCTGTATTGTACTCTCCGGTACGGCCTGCCATAACATTTGTGTCAACATAAACCGGGTAAACCGGGTCACAAACAGCTACTTTATTCTCAATACCAAAGATTTCCTGAATGTTACCGGAATCACTCTTTGCTCCGTCAGAAACAAAGATTTCATCTGCATGAATGTCACATCCGCGTGCTTCGTAATCGTTTTTTGCAATTGCACTGCGTAAGAATTCATAGCCGAGATCCGGTGCATATCCATGAAATGTTTCTGCATTAGCCATCTCGTCAACGGATTTATGCAGCGCATTGATAATTGCCGGTGCCAGCGGCTGTGTGACATCTCCGATTCCCAGACGTACGATCTGTACATCCGGATTTGCTTCCTGATATGCAGCTACTTTCTTTGCAATTGTGGAAAAAAGATAACTTCCCGGAAGCTTCAGGTAATTTTTATTTACTGTAACCATAATATTCTCTCCTAATCTGTCTACAGATTCTTTCTTCGTTCTACTTCTTTTACAAGAGCCTCGCGTACTGCATCCGGACTTGCCTTGCCCTTCAGTTCCCTCATCATCTTACCGACAAAGAATCCGAAAACTTTTTCTTTACCGCCAAGAAGTTCTTCCAGCGGTCCCGGATTCTCATCCATGATCTTCTGCAATGTATCATTGAGAAGTCCGGTGTCTTCAACAATTTTCAGACCGTGTTCTTCAATATAAGCTACCGGCTCAATGTCTTCTTCAAAGACTTTTTCAAAGACTTTCTTTGCATTTTGGGCGCTTACTTCTTTTTTCTCCACCATGGAAATCAGATCTGAAAGATGTTTTGGTGCAAAGGAAACTTTTTCTACATCAAGTCCTTTATCTTTGGTAAGGCGGAGAACTTCTCCCATAAACCAGTTGGCTGCTTTCTTCGGATTGCCGCAGAGCTTTGCCACTTCTTCAAACAGCAGCGAAAGATGTCTGGACTCTGTAAGAATTCCTGCGTCATATGCGGACAGTTCATATTCTGACTGATAACGAAGCTGCTTTTCTTCTCTGAGTTCCGGCTGTGATTCACGTATCTGCTGAATCCACTCATCAGATATATGAATCGGTGGAAGATCCGGATCCGGGAAATAACGGTAATCTTTGGCATCTTCTTTTGATCTCATTGCATGGGAAGATTCTTTATTATCATCCCAGCGACGTGTTTCCTGGATAACAGTTCTTCCCTCTTCGATCAGTTCAATCTGACGTTCTCTTTCTCCCTCGATGGCTCTTGCAATTGCCTTAAAGGAGTTCAGGTTCTTCATCTCTGTTCTTGTTCCAAAAGATTCACTTCCGACTTCACGAACAGACAGGTTGACGTCAGCTCGCATGGAACCTTCCTGCAATTTGCAGTCGGATACACCGAGATACTGCATCATACAGCGCAGTTTTTCAAGGTATGCAATAACCTCTTCTGAGCTTCTCATATCCGGTTCGGAAACGATCTCGATCAGCGGCACACCGCTTCGGTTGTAGTCAACCAGTGAGCAGTCTTCCCATTCATCATGAATCAGTTTACCGGCATCTTCTTCCATATGCATTTCATGAATGCGGACTTTTTTCTTTCCGGCAGAAGTTTCGATCTCTACCCATCCATCATGACAGATTGGCAGATACAACTGGGAAATCTGGTAGTTCTGCGGGTTATCCGGATAAAAATAGTTCTTTCTGTCAAATTTGCAGTACTGGTTGATCTGGCAGTTTGCTGCAAGTCCGGCTTTCAGTGCAAATTCTACTACCTGACGGTTCAGAACAGGCAGAGAACCCGGCATACCGGTGCAGACCGGACAGGTATGTGTATTCGGAGCGCCACCAAACTCTGTAGAGCATCCGCAGAAAATCTTTGTTTTTGTTGCAAGTTCTACATGGACTTCAAGGCCAATGACTGTCTCATACTGTTTCATGCCTTTTTGCCTCCTTTCTCCGGAGTCGGGAACGCTCCCCTGACTGCCTCATAGGCAGCGGCTGCACGGAGGATCTTCTTCTCTGCAAAACAGTCACCGATCATCTGGATACCGATTGGCATTCCGGCTTTGTCCATTCCACATGGAACCGTGATTCCCGGCAGACCACAGAGATTGACTGCAACGGTATAAATATCACCAAGATACATGGCAAGCGGGTCTTTCAGACTTTCCCCGATCTTTGGTGCTGTATAAGGTGCCGCCGGTGCAAGGATCACATCATATTTTTCAAATGCCTGATCAAACTCTTTCTTGATCAGAGCTTTTGTACGCAGTGCTTTCAGATAATATGCATCATAATATCCGGAACTTAATACAAATGATCCAAGCATGATACGACGTTTGACTTCCTCACCAAAAGCTTCTGTTCTCGTTTTCTTATACATGTCGTGCAATCCCTCATACTCAGCTGCACGATAACCATATTTCACACCGTCAAAGCGCTCCAGGTTTGAGCTTGCCTCTGCGCTGGCAATGATATAATATGCAGGGATCATATATTCCATAGTCTCTACGGAGAAAAACTCTACGATTGCGCCCTGTTCGGTAAGTGTCTTCAACACATTCATAAAAGAATCCTTCACTTCCGGGTCAAGACCTTTTGCAAGAAATTCTTTCGGCACACCGAATTTCATACCGAGAAGTTTCTTTTCTTCCAGACTCTTACTGAAATCCAGATCATTTCTTTCAAGTGAAGTGCTGTCTTTCGGATCATGTCCGGCAATCACTTCAAGAAGAGCGGCACAGTCTGCCACATTCTTTCCTACCGGTCCGATCTGATCCAGCGAAGACGCATAGGCAACCAGACCATAACGGGATACGGTACCGTAAGTTGGCTTAATTCCGGTCACACCACAAAAAGAGCTCGGCTGACGGATAGATCCACCGGTATCAGATCCGAGTGCCATAAACGTTTCTCCTGCTGCAACTGCCGCACAGGAACCACCGGAAGAGCCGCCCGGAACATGTTCTGTGTTCCACGGGTTTCTTGTCACTCCGTAAGCTGAAGTCTCTGTAGTACTTCCCATGGCAAACTCATCCATATTTGTCTTACCTATAATGATCATTCCTGCTTTTTCCAGACGGTCAATGACCTCCGCATTGTACTGTGGAACAAAATTCTCAAGGATTCTGGACGCACAGGTTGTTTTCTTTCCTTTGATACAGATATTATCTTTTATTGCGATCGGAACACCGGCAAGCGGACCTGCATAAGTGCCGTCTGCAATTCCTTTTTCCACTTCTTTTGCACGTGCATATGCTTCTTTTTTATAAAGGTCAAGGTAAGCATGCACCGTTTCTTCTTTACTCTCAATCTGGTCAAAGACTGCTTTCACGCCATCCACTACATGGATCTGACGCTGTTTTATCTTTGCAGCCAGTTCTAATGCTGTCATTGTTTCCAGTTCCATAATTTTTCTCCTCTATCCGGATCACTTCTGTTATCCGATGGTCTTCGGTACCTGATACTGTCCTTCTTTTGCCTTCGGTGCATTTGCAAGCATTGCTTCTTTATTGTCTCCGTTTGTTACCACATCTTCACGGAATACATTCTGATCACCAAAGATATGTGAAAGCGGTTCAACCCCTTTGGTATCCAGTTCATCCAGCTTTTCCACATAATCCAGCATCTTCTGCATGTCTTCTTTTGCTTTTTCCTTTGCTTCCTCATTTAAAGAAAGTTTCGCAAGAATGCATACATTTTCTATTGTTTCATCATCTATGATCTTTGCCATTTTTGTTCCTCCTGCTTATCCTACGGCTCCAGTCTGTTCAGATCTCTCGGGAACAGACATGCTTCACGGACATTCTCCTCACCAAGAAGCTGCATAGTCAGACGCTCCAGTCCGATACCAAGACCTCCGTGCGGCGGCATTCCATGTTTGAAAGTATCCAGATACTGCTCCATACCATCTTCTTCCATACCACGGGCAGCAATCTTCGCTTTGAGCTGATTGTAATCATGGATACGCTGGCCTCCGGTTGTTACTTCCAGTCCGTGGAACAGAAGATCAAAGCTTAATGTAAACTTATCATCTGCCGGATCATCCATTGCATAAAATGGACGTTTCTTTGACGGATAATGTGTTACAAAAACAAAATCAGCATCATATTCTTCTTTGAAATATCTTCCGATCAGTGCTTCTTCTTCCGGTTCCAGATCATACGGGTTACGGATCTTGCGGTTATATTTTGCAGAGACAAGTTCTTTTGCCTTGTCAAAACGTACCGCCGGAATCTGATCTACTTTCGGAAGTTCGATCTTAAGGATCTGAAGTTCCTTTGCATAGTCCTTCCTAAGCAGTTCCATCGCATACTGAAGAAATCCTGTTTCCATTCCCATGATATCTTCGAATCCGTCAATATATCCCATCTCAAAATCAAGACTGGTATATTCGTTCAGATGACGTTTGGTATTATGTTTCTCGGCACGGAATACCGGTCCGGTCTCAAACACGCGATCAAAAACACCTACCATCATCTGTTTGTAAAACTGCGGGCTCTGTGCAAGGACAGCCGGTTTGTGGAAATAGCTGAATTTGAAAAGGTTTGCACCACCCTCGGCTCCTCTTGCCCCGATCTTCGGTGTATGGATTTCAGTAAATCCCTGTTCGTAGAGGAAATCACGGAAAGCACGTGTCAACGCTTCCTGAATCTTGAATTTGGAGCGCTCCTGCACATTACGGAGTGCGATCGGACGTAAATTCAGTTTTGCCTCCAGAGAAGTATTTAATTTCCATTTGTCAACTGCCAGCGGCATCGGTTCTGCCGGTGCTGAAAGAATCTCTACCTCCCGGATACGGATTTCTCTTCCATGAGGAGCTCTTTCTTCCTCATTCAGAATTCCTTTTACACGGAGAGTCATCGCTTCTTTCAGATCATGAACGGAAAGATTTGCTTTTTCATTCTCAACAACAGTCTGAAAAAGTCCCTCTCTTCTTCTCAGGATCACAAAAGCCACATCGCCCATATTACGGATGCTGTGAACGGCTCCTTCCAGAATAACTTCCTGATTTAAGAGAGAAGTACCTAACAGTTCATCCCATTCGGTTACTTCTTTTTTGTAAATACCGTTCAAAAACTCCATTTCCTCATCCTCCATATATCTCGTCTTTTTATATTGTGAAGTCCGGATCAAAAAAATCCGTTCCTTACTTCCATCATTGCTGTATCAGCTTTCATACAACAGCATCAGAAGCATCTGTGCTGTCTCCACCATATTCGTTCCGGAATCCATACTGGATTTCTGGATATACCTGTATGCATCTTCTTCATTTAAATGATTTCGCTGCATCAGCATCATCTTCGCATTGGAAATATAATTCTGTTCTTTCTCCGAACGAAGTTTGGGTTTCTTTTTTTCTTTACGTCTCTTGCGATCCTGCTGCATCAGGATCATGCTGACCGTGTTGACCAGATCACCGGACTTTATCGGCATCTCCACTGAAAGAATAGAGGATGGTACTTCACAGATCACCCTCGCTGATGCCAGCAGCAACATTTCAAAATCTCTCGGCAGACACTCAGACAGATCCAGATAGTTCATATCCAGCAGACGATGTCCGCAGATCAGAACACCGCTTCCAAGTTCCGAGGCATTCGAAAGGGCACTTGATGCAGTACTGCATACAGAGGCTACCGTAAATCCGTGACGTTCAAGAACGCTGCGGATTTTTTTGGCATCTTCTATTTTGGGTAATGCAATAACAATACTGCTCATAAAAGTGTCTCTCCTCTTCCCCTTGTCTTATTCATCTCACTTACAGTATGTGTAAAGTCTCATTACAGTCGATACAGATATTCTGCGATTTCCCAGTCAGTTACCTGTCTGGTATATCTCAGCCATTCATTCTTTTTCGCTGCAACATACTGCCTGCAAAATTCCTCACCAAGTACTTCTTTTACCCATGAACTGGACTCAAAATAATCAATTGCTTCCTTTAATGTTTCCGGAAGATGTTCTGCCTGCTGATCCTGTGCCGCAAGATTTGATGATTTTGTCGGTGTAATCTTGTTTTTGATTCCGTCAAGACCTGCGGCAAGGCAGACTGCCAGTACCACATATGGGTTTGCAGAAGCATCAGGGCTTCGAAGTTCTACGCGGATTCCCTCTCCTCTGGTTACCGGAATACGGACCAGCGAATTTTGGTTATTCTCAGTCCATGTAAGTTCTGTCGGTGCATCATATCCCGGAACAAGTCGCTTATAGGAATTGACCAGCGGATTGGTGATCAGCGCCATTTCCTTGCTGTGTGCCAGAAGACCTCCTATAAAATAATATGCATCTTCACTGAGTTCTCCCGGACGGTCTGCGCATTCAAATACATTTTCCCCGTTTTTGATCAGAGAAAACTGGATGTGCATACCGGAACCATTTGCTTCTGTCTTTGGCTTCGGCATAAATGTGGCATGAAGTCCATGGCGTTTTGCCACAATACGAACTGCCATCTTAAAAGTTGTAATGCAGTCGGCAGTCTTACGAATCTCGCCATAACGGAAATCAATCTCATGTTGTGCTGGTGCAGCTTCATGATGGGAAGATTCTACTTCCATTCCCATATCTTCTAGTGTAAGTACCATATCTCTTCTGGCATTTTCCCCGAGATCCAGCGGACTGATATCCAGATATCCCGCCTGCTCATGTGTCACAGTCGTCGGATTGCCATTGTCATCGGTATGGAACAGGAAAAACTCACATTCCGGATCGATATAACAGGTATAGCCTTCTTCCTGTGCTTTGCCTGCCACGTTTTCCAGAATATATCGCGGGCTGTTTTTGTACGGTGTACCATCCGGAAAATACAGGTCACAGATCATTCTGGCTACTTTTCCCTGCTGTGGACGCCATGGCAGAATTGCAAAGGTATCCAGTATCGGGCTGAGATAAAGGTCTGAACCTTTCTCCATATCCATCCCCGCAATCTGTTCGCCGTTGATCATACAGCGATTATCTAACGCACGGGGAAGTTCCCGAGCCGTCACAGCGATATTCTTAATTGCCCCAAACATATCGGTGAACTGAAGACGAATAAATTCTACGTCTTCCTCCTCAACCATCTGCAATATTTCCTCTCTGGTATAATTCCCCATAGTATTCTCTCCTTATATTTGAAAAATAAATAAAAAAAAGGGCGTACTTTCGGAAGGTTACCCTCCAAAAGAACGCCTTTGTTCATGCAGGTATTATAGCAACCGACATGGTCTTTGTCAACGTTTTTTTCCACGTACGGACCGCTTTATCTGCCGGCAGAGCTGACGCATCCACAGACGCTCCTCCTCAGTCACCGGTTCATTTCCATAGCTTGCCCTCAGGATCAGTTTCTGAAGTCTGTTGCCATCTTCCTCCGTAAATACAGGACAGAAATCCCTGATAAAGCGAATCGTTCCGCCATCTGCCGCCGTGCAGTCCTTCGACATGCCCTTTTTGTACAGAATACGACAGATATAGCGATAAATCGCCCTCACCGCCTCTGCCGGATCTTCTCCCACTCCGTAACGAGCCCTATGTGCGGCACGGATCTTTATTCCGCTTCCGAGAACAAGCATCAGCAAGCACAGTACAGCGCATAACTTCAGAATATCTGCAAGGTGTCCTGTGAACCACCCAGCAATACGGACTGCAAAACCGGATACACTGATTTCTTCCTCTTCCGTCTCCGTCTTCGCTTCCTCCGGAACACGGTCACTCTGCTCTTTCTCTTCTGTCTGGTCAACAAACTCTGTTTCCATACCCGGTGTCACTTCCACCGGAGTCCATCCGAGAAACGGCTGATAGATCTCCACCCAGGTATGCGCATTGTCATCCTCCAGAACGGCAGTATAAGTCTGGTCAGCATTTTCCGAAAAAAGCTCCTGTGGTGCCACATATCCCACCACATAACGCGCCGGAACGCCAAACATACGGAACATCATCGTCGCAGCCGCCGCAAAATGCATACTGTAGCCTTCCTTTGTGTCATAAAGAAAAGTCTCCACAAAATCCTGACCGTCCTTCAGCTTATCCGTATCTGTCTCATAGCTACAGTCACGAAGAAGTCTTTTTACCACATACTTGCGAATCTCTTCATACTCATCTGCAACTGCCCAGTCCGGCATCTCTGCACCCGTCTCAGATTCTCCCCAGTGATTCTCTTCCTTCGCTTCCGCACATTCCTTCTTCAGCCTTTCAAGCCCTTTTTCCGGAATCTGAAGATCATAGGTACTGCAAAAATTCCGATACGATTTTTCCGTATCATTCAGCACACCGGAAGTATCCTTACCGTCACGATAGCTTTCCAGGATTTCTTTGGCATTGCTTCTCCAGTAGCAGGAAAAAATATCATCCTGCCTGCTCTGTCCGCACACTGCCCCATCCCCGTTGCTGATCTGATATACATCATTCAAAAAAGCATCATATGGAACATATGTGTACTCCGGGTTGGCATTCAGGTTTTCTACGGTGATCTGGTTCACTGCACTCTCCGACTCCCCGGCATTCTTTCCTGACGACTGCTTCTCATAATACATCGTCCTCAGAAAAGGAAGATTCTGTATATAGATTGAGGAATCCCCGTCTGTTTTCCAGACAGCCGCTGCATTCTGAAAGTTTTCCTCCGCTCCCGGCTCAAAACTGTTCCCTGTATAAGTCTCACCGATATATCCTCTCAGATAGACAGTCTCCGAAGGTCTCTGCACACTGGTCACTTTCAGGGCATCCACCCCGGTAAAAAACACACCGTCTGTCGTTCCGAGTTCTCCGTTGTCCACCCCTCCGGCGATTCCTTCCAGAGAGAGCTGCAGATTTCCCCCTGAAATCTTCGGTAGAAAACTCCACAGAGACTGCAGGAGCCGATTCTGTATTCTTGTCGTGCCTCTTTGAATTGCCGGGATCTCCGCTCCTGCCAATGGCATGGAAATACACCATGACGGAACAGATACGACCACTGCAGTAAGAAGTGCCGCCAGCCCCGCTTTCCATCCGCAGAAATGGCTCCGCCCTGCTGTGAACAAAAGCAGAATACTCATTGCCAGAAAATACATCCAGAGATTTCCCGGCCTGCCTCCGGCAATCATCATCAGTGCGACCAGCGGAAACAGTACGGAAAGGATCAGAAGCCAGTTCCTCTTTCTGACAATTCCAGCCCCCAGAAGCCCCGTCACCGGAAACAGTACAGGCAGCCAGAAGATCACCATATCACCGCTTCCCTTTACTCCATACAGCCTCATGTTTCCATGATAGACCTGATTGATCCTGCTCATCACAAAATCAGCTGTCTGATAAAAGCCTGCGGTGATCCTGTTCTGCAGCACAAAACAGACTGCCATATAAAGGATCACGATTGCGAGAAAGCCATAGATTCTCTTCGAGTCCAGCCTTCTGTCCGCATAAAACCATCCGAAAAACAGGCTGAACAGAAAAATTCCCGGTATCAGAAGCCACAAGCTCTCATCCCTTATCGAAAACGCTGAAACCAGACTTCCGGCAAGAACTCCGACCGCCCCAAAAAGCACCAGAAAAGACAAAAACATTCCGCCTTTCTCTGTCTGCTTCTTTTCTGACCGAGGGACGTACCCTGAATCCAGGATAAGCACCTCCATATTGTTCTGTTCCTTCTGTGTCTGTTTTTTTCTCATAAACGTCCTTCACCTTCCGGAAAATATCGCTGTATCCGTCCGTCCATCGTGATTCTGACACCGCCATGCTCCGGCACCAGAACATTGTCGGATATTCCCTGACAGATTCCCGGAATACACTCCAGTGCCTGATAAAAAGCTTCCTTGCCGTTCACCTCGAAATGCAGGGCTTCCTTCGTTCCCTTTTCCATCCAGACATATTCAAACAACTGCTCCTTCTCAACCAGCGCATTTCCCAGAGATGCCGCAAGGTCCAGAAACTCATCCAGCTGATCCGGCGTTGTTTTTTCTTCCGTCCCGCCCGATGTATCCAGATAAACACTGACCATCCGACCGGCAGGCATGCTGAATTCCTTTACAAGAAGTTCATCTTCCTTGGCACTGAGCTTCCAGTGGATATTTTTGAGCATATCTCCCTGATGGTAATATCTCGTATCAAAAATCTCCTGACTGTCAGTACCTGCCCTGGCTGCATTTTCGTTGTCTTCCTCTTCCCCGTAAAATCCCTGTACTGTTTCCTCGTCCATCGGATGGATCCTGGGGATGACTGCGATTGTCCTGGCAAGAGAAGGAATCCTGATCTTTGCCGAAAAAAGTCCAAGATAGTCGAATACTCTGAGCTCTGTCACACCGACTCTGAAAAAACCGCAATGTACCGGTTCCAGAAAAATCTGCCACGAATCCCTGCTCTTTCTGTCTGCCGCAGTGTGCCGGATGATCCTGCCTGCGCCTGTGACATCCATCACGATCTGGATATCTCCGACCGGAAAAACCGTCGAGTTCTCGATCTCAAGAATAAATTTTTCCCGCTCGCCTCTGGTGACTGCAGAACTTTCCGTCTTCGCCGATACGCGAAGCTTTCCCGCCACATACCATACACCGGCTGCCATACACACTGCAAAAAGAAGCTCAAAAACCAGCAGAAAAAAAGCAAACTCTCCCCTGCCGGCTGCTGCCGCCCACAACGTAGCCAGCACCAGTACCATATATATGATCTTACTTTTCATACCTTATCTCTCCGGCCGCGGCTGTCTGACAGATTTCAGAATCTCCCCGATGATCTGCTTCTGGTCTCCCTGACTTAACTTCGCCCTCGCACTGCATTTGAGACGATGCACTGCAGCCGCTGGAAAAACCTCCGCCACATCCTGCGGCAGTACAAATGTACGGTCCTGCATATATGCGCTGGCTTTTGCCATCCTGGTCACTGCTATGGCACCACGGGTACTCAGTCCCAGAGACACCAGTTCATGTGAGCGCGTTGCATTTACAAGATCCACGATATATCGACAGACCGTCTCATGGACAAAAATCTCCGAGACTTCTCTTTGCATCCGGGCGAGATCATCCGCAGTGATCACAGCCTTTACATCCTTCATTGCCCCAAACCCGGACTGCTTCATCAGAATCTGCACTTCATCCTGAATATCCGGATAGCCCATCTCAATACAGATCATAAAACGGTCCAGCTGAGATTCCGGAAGTCTCTGCGTTCCGGCAGACCCGATCGGGTTTTCTGTCGCAATGACGATAAACGGATCCGGAACATTCCTTGTCACACCATCTACGGTGACCGTTCCTTCCTCCATAACCTCCAGAAGCGCTGACTGCGTCTTGGCAGAAGTTCGGTTGATCTCATCTGCAAGAAACAGGTTGCACATCACCGCTCCGGGCTGATAGACAAATGCCTCTTTTTCCTTGATAAACATGGAAAATCCGACAATATCCGACGGCAGTACGTCAGGAGTAAACTGAACACGGTTCTGTGTCAGGTTCATTGCCCTTGCAAAAGCAAGTGCCATGGAGGTCTTGCCGACCCCCGGGATATCCTCGATCAGAATATGACCGCCCGCAAGAATCGCCGTCATTACCTGACGGATACATTCATCCTTGCCGAAAATCACCTTACGGACCTCTCTCATGATCTCTTCTGTTTTTTTATTTTCCATTTTTCACTTTCTCCTGTCTTTCTCAGTATCATCACGATTCACGCTGACCCTGGGTCAGAGTGCTTTTATCCTTTTTTCTTCTTATCATGGTGCCTCTTTATGAGGATCAGTAAAATGATCACACCTTCTGTCACTGCCACACCTGCCATCATAAACAGGAACCATGGCCATACATCTACCACTCGCTTCGCCATTGCCGCCGGGCGGATCTGCGAAACTGTTTTTGCCTTCTCCTCCCCTGTATACGGCACACGGTGTCCTCTCACAAGAAGGCGGTATGTATTGACAGCATACGGTGTGCAGGTGACAAGCGTCACATAATCCTTTCCTTCCACAATATCCAGATCCGAAGTATCCTCCGGATCGACCACCTTGATCTGATCAACTTCATACGCAAGTACCTCATCCAGCACATGAATATAAAACTGATCTTTTTTCTGTACCTTGTCCATATCTGTAAAAAGCTTGGCATCCGGAAGTCCTCTGTGCCCTGTCAGCACACTGTGTGTGCTCTCTCCTCCCAGCGGAAAAGAAGTCTCCGGAATGTAGCCAACTCCCTTGGCCAGAACATCCTGTGATGTACCTTTATATATAGGAAGATTTACATTGATCACCGGCACGGTCAGATAGCCGATCACATCTCCGATATCCAGCATATCCACATGACTGGTGCCTGTCTGCTGCTCACCGATAGCATCCTGAGTAACTGCATTTCCAAGCTGTTCATTATACTGCTGCATGGCTTCCTTTACCGCATCGATCTTTTCTTCATCCATGTCTTTAATCTCATCATTGTACTCCGTGATCGCCTGCGAAGCATGCTTCTGTGCGAGTATATTGCTGATAGTCGGATATAATGCGAGCGAGATTCCCGCAAAGATCAGGATCATACTGAAAATCGTCGTAAGCCTTGGTTTCTTCATGACCTGTAGTTCCTTTCCCTGTGATAGCCGGGGCTTTTGACCCTGCCTCTCATTTGTCTTATATGAAGCGGCCTGAGCTGTTTTTCAGACAACTTCATATAAGGCAAATAAGACACACCCACACTCTGCCTTGCGGCAGAGTGACGAGTCTGTCCTGTAGGATTTATTCAAAAAGAGGATTTATGGTAGCTAATTAATGAATTCATGTAACTGTTCAGTACCCTCACAGTCACGAGTCAAAATGCTCTTTAGTCGTTCCTCAATTCTTATTTCACAGTTTTCTTTCTGGATGCGCCGATGATCAGAACACCTGCGAATGCAAGGGCAACACCAAGAGCTGTGATAGCGATTGTACCCATACCACCAGTTACAGGGAGAACAAAACCTTTCTTATTAACAATGGTTTGAACACCTGTAAAATTAAGTCCAGTGTTAGAAGCATCTTTGTCATATTTGAATGTTGCACTGGTTTTCTCACGTTTTACCAAATGCCAAGCGCCATTTTCATCCTTCCCAAATGTAGATGTAGTTGTCCATTCAGTTTTATACTGCACATTTAACTCTTTAATTTCTACCGGTTTTGTAAGAAGATTGTATCCTTCTGGTGCCTTTGTTTCTATTACATAATAGTAACCTGCTTCAAGTTTGTCTGCTTCAAAGGTTGATATATTTTCATCCGTCCATTCCTTAACTTTTGTACCATTTTTAATTTCAGTTTCTGAAGTCAAACCTGCATTATCACATTTATACAGTGCAAAATTTGCACCTTTCAATTCATTACTGTCTTTGTCTGTTTTCTTAATTGTAAATTTAAATGTATAGACAACTGCCTTGTCCTCGATATATGCATGATCCTGTTCTTTTCCCGGATTTGGTTTATCTGTTTCATTGGATTTCGGATAAATTCCGTTTGAATAATCCAGTTTTACAGTGTTTGGATTGCCATTAACTGTTGTAGCAGCATTATTTGTTAATTTTGCGTTGTAGTATACATAAATATCCTTATTTGCATAGCCTGCAAAAGCATCTGTTACTTTGCTCGTACCTGCCTTAATAAAATCTAAAATAAATCCATCGTCATTTTTAGTAATTTTATAATCTGTATCTTTAATAAGATTATTAATTTCCTGTGTACATTCTTTATTACTATACAGTTTTATAGTATTTAAATCATCTATAATATTCTCTGGTGTATCTGTAATTTTGAATGTATTAAGTTTTGCAATATTTCCCGGTACAGATACTTTTACACGATATTCAATTTCTTTATCTGCTTTTGTATCCGCATCTTCTTGCCAATTATTATCTTCTTTTACTTTCTTTTCGACATCAGGTCTTTCGTTCTTTACTGTTATAATAGCGGACTTCTTATTCTCGACACCTTCACTCAGTGTATAAGTTAAATACTGTCCATCGCTTGTAATATTACCATTATTCTCAATCGTAAACTCATATGCAATAGTTCCATCCATAATATAACCATTATCTGCACTTACCTCAAAAAGTCGGTAAGAACCATTTCCAAGTCCAGTAATAGACGCTCCCTGAGTAAACTGTGTAGCTTTATCAAACTCTGCGACATTATAATCGTAAGATTTTGTTGTCTCATTTAATAAACTAGTATCTTTCACATATTTCCATGTAGTACCATCTTTTTTCTGAAGTACGAATTGCGCATTTGCATCAATTGGGTCACCTGCAGCATTAACCTTGTTTATAGTAACACCCGCTTCAGTTTTTACATTTTTCGGATATACTGTTACATCATAAATCCATTTTGTTCCACCATCTGGTTTTTTATCTGTCATCGGAACTGAAACAACAAATTCTGCTGGTGTAGATGAGATATTTGCTGGTGTTTTTGTCTCTTTCACATAATAGTATCCAAGTTCAAGTGGATTTGTTTCATTATTTTTCCCAAATACAGCTATACCCTTTTCGTTTGTTGTTTGTATAGCATCTGCTGTTTTATCTCCAACCAGAGCTCGTGCCCTTGTCACATCTGTTGTGTTACCGACAACTTCAAATTTTTGATTTGTCTTTCCTTCAATGGTTACATTTCCATCAATGTCTGCAACTCGCCAAATTGAAAACTCTGCTCCTTCCAAAGGAGTTGCCTCGCTTGGAATCTCTTCTCCCGCTTCTCCTGTTCCTTCTTTAAGAGTATCCGGCTGACTATTTGTAAAATAATACTTATGGATTGTCAATGATCCTTTCAGTGATGTATCAATTGTAGCAGCAGTCATTTTCGGTGTATTTGTCTCTTCTGCTGCAAATGCAGTTGCTGACATGCTGCCCAGCATCATTGCGCCGGCAAGGATACCGGCAAGGAGTTTTTTGAATTTCTTCATACTCATTTCCTCTCTTTCTCTTTCTCTTTCTTCATTTCCTTTTCCATTTGGTTTTTAAGATACCTGGGAATTGTTTCGTGCATTGCACGCCACAACCCTGGTATCATATATTGAATCATCTGTCTGCTTCTTCAAGCGGTCAGGAAGTTTTGCCCTCCTTTCTCCGCTTTTGTAACAACAGATACATGATTATCACAGTTCCGGCGATGATCGCACCGGTAAAGCCAAGGATCAGTCTGCTCCAGCTTCCTGTTGCCGGCAGCTGGAATTTTGCCTGGTTGGCAACCTTAATCGTTATGGTATTATCTGAAATCTTATCAAACACATCAGTTCCATCTACTGTGATGGAATTTCCTATTCTGTTGATCACAACAGTGATCGGTGATTTCAAAAGATTGTATCCTTCCGGAGCTTTTGTTTCTGTGATCCGATAGGTTCCATCTTCCAGATTTTTAAATTTTGCAACTCCAAGTTCTTCATTTTCTTTACCCGTTGTAACAGTCTGTACTGTAATAGTTCCATCGGCAGTCAGTTTTTCAAGCTTAAATTCTGCCCCGCCAAGTTTCACCTGATTCTCTCCTGATGTTCCTGCCTTTATCTTCAGAATCTGAATGTCTGTTAACGGCTGATAGGTATTGGTAATTCTTGCAAAACCATTATTATCTTCCCCATAAGAAACCTTAAACATACTCCGTTTCCCGCTAGCGTCCGTGAACTCGATGCAGCCTCCATTTTCCACAGGTGTTACTTTTGTCACTTTTCCATCTGCATCTTTTGTCAAGATTACCTCAACGATACGATACTGCCATGCAACCTGTTCCTGTTGTGTCTTTGTATAGTCCACAAATTTATCCAGGTCTTTAAACGATGTTTTCCATTCTTCAGTATAAATGTTATATGTCAGCTCTGTATAAATGCTGTTGTTATAATCTACTGCCTCCCATGTGGCTGTTGTGGATGTATCTGACGACCTTCTCTGCAGCTGGACATAAATCTTCTCTGGAAGTGTTCCTGTATAAGTTTCACCTGCTGCTGTTTTCCAGAATTTTTCCACAGACAGATTTACCTTTGGTTTTTTCGTATTTTTAAACACTACTTCTGCCTGTTTCTTATCTGTATTGATATCTCCATGAAGCACTGTCGTTCCTTTTTCCTGCGGCACTCCATTCAGACAAATACTGTCAAGGGTGGAACCATCAGACGTCTCAGTTTCTTCGATCGTAAAGAAGGTTCCGATTGGAATTCCTGTGATCTCCTTCGTCTCGTTTAGATTAAGCTGTACCGTCTGTACGATTGGCTCTTTCTCCAGTCCTGCACCACCCACATTGGTAAATGTAATCTTGAATGTATAGGTACCATTCAGCGAATCATCTGCCGGACTGTATGCCGGCGATTTTGTGAGTTTCAGTGAACCTGTCTTGACTTTGTTGTAAAAGACTGCCTTCAATTTGGTTAAAGTCGTAGTATCATCCGGTTTCGCATAAGAACGGAATACGAAGGTATCCTCCGGTACTTTTTCTGAAGTATTCTCTGAAGGTTGTTTTTTTGGTCTATCTCCATCATACTTGTTATTTTCCTGAGGGTTCTTTCCTTCGGCATCAGTCAAAACTATATTTTCTTTTCTTCCATCATTGACGGAGAGCCCTTTCACCTCATTGAGGCTGCTCACGTCGCTTCCATTTGTTACAGTTCTGCCTGCTCCCATGGAAGTCACCGACTGTCCATTCTCAAACATGGTCCAAGTCGTATCAAACAGATTTGGATCGACTTTTTCTTTCAGGTAAATATAACTGCCTCGACGGAACTGATCTCTGAATGTAATGGTTTCCTTATCCCGCAATACAAAGCTTCCATCATCCTCAATTGCATAGGCTCCTGACTTTGCAGAAGAAGTGTACACCGCACCTTTTGGATTTTCCAGATTACCTGATTTGGCTGAACCATAGTCCGCAATATCATACTGCTTCGTCGCAAATCCAGTAGAAGCTGTCAGTTCTGCTGTCGGACGGAATATAAAATTCTTCAGATAAATATCTCTGGGATAGTTATAACCAAAACGGATTTTTTTCAAGTTGCCAAAGCCTTTAATTCCTGACAATTTTGTGAGATCCAGTTTTACAGTTATCCACTTTTTGCTTGCAACGGAAACAGTACCATAAGTTCGTCCGGAAAGAGTTTCCTTATCCAGACAGCCTGCTGTATTACCACTTGAATCTTCCAATTGCAGATACATATTTGACAGTGATGGTGTGTCATCGTAATCGTAATAGAACTTAAATTTCAGATACTGCATATTGGAAATATCTAACGGATCGTTTAAAGTCAGTTCTCCATATCGCTGTGACCGACAAGTACTTTCCACGTCCTGTTCTTTCGCATACCAGTGAACGGAATCTTTAAATCCCTCATTTGAAGCTTTTTCAAATATATTACCGGTATCTGGTACCGGAGCAACGGTGTAAGCCAAATCACTGATCTTCACCGGTGCTGTTGTTGTGGCTGAAGCAGCTTTTTCTCCATAATGTGTTGCAAGGTTCTTAATTTTGAAATCAAACAGGTCTGTATCTTTGAATAAGTCTTTGAACAAGGCATTTACGTCTGTAGCATCTACCTGTTTCTCCACCTGAAGCTGGTTCTCATCCGGGAAGTTGAAGGTAACCTTCATATTAGATTCCCAAAGTCCACGCTCCATGTAGAACATGGTCAGTGTATGTTCTTTTTTGTAAAAATCCGAACCATTTATTAAAGATTCCGGAAAATCTGTTATTTTATTATTCGTAAATCCGCCGCCTGACTGATTCTTTACTTTACTTACCCAGGCTTTCTTGTCTCTGAAATTGATACGACCGGATACAACATCATGATCACCGCCCACATCAAGAACCAGCTGGTCATCTATGAATACCCATACATCATCATCACCTGAAAAGTTGAATTCTATCGGAACTTTTTCATTACTTGTAGTTGTAACTGTTCCATCCTGTGTCAGACGAAATTTAAGCTGAAGTTTCTGTCCAAATCCATAATTCAGCCTACAGGCATATCCACTCTCTGATGAGTTTAAAGGAAAATAATTTCCATCTGCTGTGGCTGGATGTCCACTCTCTACTGTCTGACCCTTTACAATGTCATTCGTTGACTGCAGAAAATATCCATTCGAGGAATCATATTTCAGACGAAGATTTTTGTTTGAGTTAGTTTGATCTGCACTGTCAAAGCACCAGTAGTCAACGGTTCCTGCCTTTGAGGTATCAGCAGAACTGGTCAGTGCTTTTTTTATAAAGGGAAAAGTAACATTATGGTATACATTTCCCAGGACTGTATGCTTACTGTTATTGCCTTTCAGAAAATCTTCATTAAAGAATGGAGCGATCGCACCTCCTGCCAGTGTCAGCGATCCACTTGCCAACTGTGCTCCACTTAAGCCCTGTGTTGCATTCTGTCCTTCCTGTTCTATTTTCTGTCCGTTACTATCCCACATTGAGTTGTTCTCATAAAAAAACTTGTTTTTTTCATTTTCTGAATATCCATATAGATTTAAAGTTCCTGCAATCTCACTATAATGAGAACCGGTAAAGTTCTGGAAGTTTCCCCAATAAAGCGGATAGGTTACATTATTTTGTTTATAATATGTACTTAAAGCCTGATTAAACTGTCTGAACGGCTGATAGATTCTGTGACTGGCAATATCTACTAACTTATATTCATCACGGTTCTGTCCGTTCAGCTCATAGTCTGTATAATAATCGTACAGGGTAGTATCTACATACAGAGTATTGGAATCCCTGGTGAAAGTCCCCTCTGGCACATTGACAACCGTCTTTTTCTTACCACTCTCCGCATCTCGGAGGCTGCCTTTCTCACCCCAGTATCCGCCGCGGTTGCCGCCTTCGTAGATCACATCGTCGCTGTCATCGCCAAAATAACATGGATTTTTCAGGTTTTCTGGAATGTTCTCCAGTTTTGTTCCGGCACCATTCTTCGAAATAGTTTCATTTTCCACTGCATATCCTGCAAAACGGATTTTTGTATAAACTCCGGAAAGACTAACACTCCACAGATCTGAATCTTTCACAGGTGTCATCTCACCATAAACTGGATCCTTTCCATTCTCTTTGGTGGCATAGTAGTAAACCTTTGAATTACTATCACATGGAATTCCTTTGCCATCATTTCCACTGCTTCCTGCATAAGACATCTTTGACAGGGTCGCATCGTAATAAACGGTTCTCTCTCCCAGCACTCCCCAGGTGGATTCTTCAGGTGTTCCGGCATATTTATAACAGTCCATGGAGCCGGCTGCAAAAAGGAAACTCTCAACATCCTCTTCGTCTGCTCCCTGACCGTAAAAGTTTGAGTAAGTATCACCTAATATCTTTCCCGATGCATCCTTAAACTGTACATACGAACATGCCGCTGCTGGGATCGTTACTGAGAAACCCTTCTGAATACCTGTCATCAGAACAGGGTCTCCTACCTGCTGTGGCTTTCCATCTGCATCTTTCTCGTAAAAGACTGCCTTAACTGCATTCAGAGATTCTTCTGTATTATTCTCAAAATACATGGTTTTTCCGGCGAAGAAAGTGTGATCATTCAATGGATCATACCACACGTTGCCCCAGGCTCCGTTATCGTCACCATTTGCTATATAGAGATTTGAGCCATTATTCTGAGTGAAAGATAAATCCATTCCACTCGGCATCCATTTTTTTTCTCCTTCATTCGGATTATCTAAAGTAAATTTAAAGCTATTGTTTTCGCCAACAATATCAGGAGTAAGCTGAATCCGAAATCTTCCATCATTTCCTTTTGTCATTGGTTTCTTATTCCAACTCTGCCCCGAGACTCCATAATTGATGGATACCTGTGCATTATCGAACTTCCAGCTAGTAGTTTCCTGCACATCCAGGAACAACCAGTCTCCAGCCTTCAAAGGCCTTGCTTCCCCCACATCCTCGGCTGCCAGTTCTTCCATCTCCACCAGAGCATCATCTTCCGTTTCCTGCTCTGCCTGGCTGTTCCAGATAAGTGTAAGTCTGCTTTCCTCTTCGTTCAGTGAAATCTCTTCGTCGGTTCCTTCTGGCTCACGGAACATTCTGGCTCTGAGTTTTGCCTGGAAATCATATTCTTCGGCATCTGTTGTATAAGTGAAAGATGCCTCAAACGCTGTACTTCCACCAGACGGTACTTCATATTCCAGATAATAAGCTGCAATCTGATAATTACCGTCTTCGTCAAATACATAATCGCCATCTTCATCCAGCTGGTATTCCGTAACCGGTGTGACTGTGAGAGGTTCATTCTGGTTTAGGGCTTCCGGGAGCTGAACCGGATCCTCTGCGATCTCCTGTGTACTCTCTCCACTTGAAAGAGTGATCTTAAGGTCTGTCACCGGAGTTTCATTCTGTGCATCTGTCAGATAAAGTCTGACTTTTGCCGCCTCCTGTCCCTCTGGAACGCTTGAAGAAATTTTTGCTTTGTGTACCTCTCCCTGTGCCAGCTCTGTGTTTTCTGTCTCGTCTGCCTTCTGAAGAACTGTCACAGCGGAAGCAGAATCTGGACTGACATTTTCTGTATTGCTTGTGTCTTCACAGGAAAAATCTTCAATACAGTCTACACTGTCTGCTTCGTTATTTTCCGAACCTTCCTCGGCGGCTGTTTCACTTCCGAAATTCTCTTCAGGTTCCTCTGTTGTTTCAAAAAAATCTTCTGTTGTATCTGAGAAGTCTTCTGTTGTATCTGAGAAGTCTTCTGTCGCTCTTGAGATGTTTTCTTCGTTTTCACTTGCCGGAATAGTTTCCTCAGATATTGGTACCATATCAACAAATTCAGTTGACGATCCTTTCACCAGATCTGTAATTCCCGGCGATGACAGTATTACAGCAACAGTTGCCAGAGCTGCTGTTATCTTATGCCACTTGCGCTTCTTCATCCTCTCACCCTTCCCTCAATATTGCTTTACATCTTTTTCAATTATGTGTATATTCACATAATTTCCTCACTGCATTTTTTAAATATTATTTCATTTTTTCACATGGTTTCTCTCTGAATCTCATTTTTTCTAAAACGATCCGGACTGCATCCATAGTATTCGCGGAAGCTCTTGCAGAAATACGATGGATTCGTAAATCCTGTTTCCGCACAAACCTGTACAATCTTTTTATTTGTTGTACACAAAAGCTCCTTTGCCTTTTCCAGTCTGAATTTCCTGATGAACTGAGCAAGACCTTCGCCTGTCTCTTTCTTAAAAATATAACTCATATAGCCCGGTGACAGGTACACTTCCGCACTCAGGAATTCAAGATTTATGTCTTCCTGATAATGTGCATAGATATAGCTTTTTACTTTTTCAACTTCACTCCTGTTACTGTTTTTGACAGAAAACAGTTTTTGCTCAAAAAGATGTATCGTCTCTTCCAGTGCCTCTGCAACTTCCTGAATATTTTCTACATGAAACATTTTTTCAATGACATTTGAATATTTTTCAACCGGATAATCCATCTGCGTATACATGCTCTTGATCAGATTAGTGCATACGAAATTCATATAAATATAAGAAAATCCTGCTCCATATTCCTTATATTTCATAAACTTGTTGTAATGCTCCCACAGATGTGCAATATCATGAAGCCTGATATCTTCTTCCATTTTTTCGACCATTTCAAGAGGAAGCTCATAATTCTCTTTGTTTTCCCAGTTTGTATCCGGCATAAAAATCCACTGATCGGCTCGGTAATACCTGTTTTCCATGAGACTTTCCAGTTCTTTCATTCCCTGTGGAATTGCCTCTTTCCCTTCGAGCTGACTGGAAACTGCAATATAAATCTGTCTGCCGCAGCTTTTTTCAACAAACTCAAATATATGTTTCGCAAGAATCTGAAAATCTACTTTAACATTCTGTTCAAAACAAAGGATGGAACTGTCCGAGTCATAATTCAGATAATGAAATGAAAATGGAAGTTCTTCTGTCAGCATCTGTTCAAAATCGCCGTCATAGTTCTCAAAAAAGCCATCCTCACCATTCAGCAGCAACATTCTTCCGGTTCTGTTCCACCAGGAAACATCCAGAATTTTCATTGCATCATCCATAATTTCAGATTTTCCATTATGGATAAATTTATGCAGAAAATACTGCCCAAGAAACTCCTGTTTTTTCTGCATTGCTTCTTCGTTCTGTTTCTTTTTATCCAGATATGACATGACACTATCCATGACATTTTTAAATTCCTGTGGATCTACCGGTTTCAGGATATATTCCAGCACGCCATTGCGGATTGCTTCTTTAGCATAATTAAAATCACTGAATCCACTGAAGATCACAACTGCCATATCTGGATTCATAATTTTTGCCTGGCGTGTAAGCTCAATTCCATCCATAAATGGCATCCGGATATCACTCAGCAAAATCTCCGGTTTTTTTTCTTTCAATATTGTTAATGCTTCTTTTCCATTCACTGCCTCCAGAATTTCAAGATTATAATTTCCCATCTGGAGAAGAGCTGCGATTCCTTCTCGTTCGATTCTCTCATCGTCAACAATCAGAACGCTTCTCATTTAGTCTACCCCCCCCCCCCCC